>JANWYE010000300.1 GCA_025057175.1 Chloroflexus sp.
CAGTTGTGTTCTGTAGCGATATACTAGACAATTGTGTAAATTGCCTACGACTGTGTGAGGACATAGCACTATGGATGTGATCACGATTGGTCTGCTTATTGGTGGATTGGCGCTCCTTTCAGTCGGTGGCGAATTGCTGGTGCGCGGTTCGAGCCAATTAGCGGCGCTGGCCGGTATTTCGCCGTTGGTGATTGGGTTGACGGTGGTGTCGTTTGGCACGAGTTCGCCCGAATTGGCGGTGAGCGTTCAAGCTGGTTTGGCCGGCAAGAGCGACATTGCGGTTGGCAATGTGGTGGGCAGCAACATCTTCAACATTCTCTTCATTCTGGGGGCGTGCGCCTTAGTTAGCCCACTGATTGTGGCGGTGCAACTCATTCGCCGCGAAGTACCATTCATGATCGCAGTTTCACTGCTGCTCGCCGGTCTCGCTCTCGATGGCAGTGTTGGCTGGCTCGACGGTTTGCTCTTGTTTGGCCTGCTGATCGGCTACACTGTTTGGTCAATCTATGCCAGCCGCAAAGAGAGTGCCGAAGCGCAGGCTGAGTTCGCTCAAGAGTTTGGGCCAACCAAACTGCCGGCGCAGGGTAAGGCGCAAGTGTGGCTGATCAGCATTGGCTTTATTGTCATCGGTCTAGGCCTGCTAGCCCTCGGCTCGAATTGGTTGGTGGAAAGCGCCACCACCTTGGCGCGGGCATTTGGCGTGAGTGATGTCATTATCGGGTTGACCATTGTGGCCGCCGGCACCTCACTGCCCGAAGTGGTGGCCTCGCTAGTCGCAACCCTGAAAGGTGAGCGTGATATTGCGATTGGCAATGCGATCGGCAGTAACATTTTCAATATCCTCGGCATTCTTGGCATCGCCGCCCTCGTTACCCCCGGCGGTTTATTGGTGGCGCCGTCAGTTATCACGTTCGATCTACCAGTGATGATCGCGGTCGCGTTTGCCGTGATGCCCATCTTTGTCACCGGCCTCAGCATCAATCGTTGGGAAGGGGCGCTCTTCCTTGGCTATTACGTGGCCTATACCGCGTATTTGGTTTTGGCCGCCACCCAGCACGATGCGCTGCCGGCGTTTAGCAGCGTCATGATGATGTTTGTGCTGCCAATCACCGCGATTACGTTGCTGATTTTGGCCTTCAACGCGGTGCGCCGGCGCGATTGGGCGACGCCGCAGGCGTGATGGCTGCTGAGACGCATGCAACCATCACGGCAATACGACCAATATTCCCTGCTGGGCTTCATGGCCGGGGATGCGGCAATAAAACCGGTATTCGCCGGGAACTGGGGCGCGAAAAGCGAGAATCGCATCGACCCCCGGCTCGGCTGAGACGGTGCGATCGCCGGAAGGGAGTTCGATGGTTAGACTGTGGGCAACTTGGCCACGGTTGCGCAAACGGAGAAAGACCTGTTCGCCGGTTCGCGCTTCGATGCGATCGGGGTCGAAACGCATTTCGGTCGCGGTGACTTCGATGGTGCGTTCGCGCAATGGCTCGCCGCAAGCGCTGAGTAATGCTAATGCGATGGCAATCAGGCCGGCAGCGAACACTATTCGATGTGGTAGCGGTTGGGTGAAGAGGTTCATAACGAGCACTCTGTGATTGTGATAGCGCGGTTGCTTTGCCATAAATGTACCAGAAATATGCATAGCGGCGGCAGCGGCGCTATCTTGTGACAGTTCAACCATTTTCGGGTAAAATGGCAACAAACCCGAACTACCGTATGTTGATGGTTGATGACGGATCAAGCGAGCCATGCAACGACGCATGATACCCCGATCAGAGGGCTGCTTGATCAATGTATTGCTTTCATTGCCGGCGAGTTGTGACTCTTGCCGGCGCAGGCGTCAAATGATGGCATTGTTGTCCCGCTTGTTAGTCGTTGGTTGAGGGGAACATGCTCTATCCGCTTGTGTTGATTGCGCTGGCCGCTGCGCCACTTGCGTTGTTGGCCCGCCTTCCCGGTCGTGATCGCATCGCGTGGGGCTTGGCCCTCATTCCATTGACCATCTTCGGCCTAACTTTGGCGCAGGCCGGCCCGGTGTGGGAGGGTGGTCAGGTTGTCGAACGGATTGCGTGGGTTCCGGCGCTGGGTCTCGATCTGAGTTTCACCCTCGATGGTTTGAGCTTACTGTTCGCGCTGATCATCACCGGTATTGGCACGTTGATCGTCGGCTATGCCGGCCATTACCTCGGCGCCGATAGCGGCCTTGGCCGATTTTTGGCCTACTTGATGCTATTCATGGGTGCGATGCTCGGCCTCGTGCTGGCCGGCAATGTGTTGACGATGTTCGTCTTTTGGGAATTGACCTCGGTCACGTCGTATTTGCTGATCGGCTACAAGCACGATTATGCTGATGCGCGGCGCGGCGCGTTGCATTCGCTGTTGGTGACCGGTGGCGGCGGGCTGGCGCTGTTGGTGGGTCTGCTATTGCTGGGGCAGGCGGCGGGGAGCTACGAGTTGAGCGCTATTTTGGCTGCTGGCGATGCCTTGCGCGCGCATGCGCTCTACCCGGCGGCGGTGATCTTGATTTTGCTCGGCTGCTTCACCAAATCGGCTCAGATCCCCTTCCACTTCTGGCTTCCGGGAGCGATGCAAGCCCCAACGCCGGCCAGCGCGTTTCTCCATTCGGCCACAATGGTAAAGGCCGGTGTCTACCTGATGGCGCGGCTTAGCCCGGCGCTAGGCGGCACCACGCTGTGGGATGTGACGCTGGCAGTGGTGGGCGGCGCAACCATGACGTTTGCGGCGATTGTGGCGATGCGCCAGTTTGACCTGAAGGCGATGCTGGCCTATACCACGATCAGCATGCTTGGCGCGCTGACGATGCAGATCGGTTTGGGTGGCAAGTATGGCGCCGAGGGGGTCGCAACCAACATTCTGGCCCACGCGCTCTACAAGTCGGCCCTGTTTATGCTGGCCGGCGTGATCGATCACGAGTGTGGCACGCGCGATCTGCGCCGGTTGGGTGGCTTGCGCGCCTATATGCCGCAAACGATGGTGATTACCGCGTTAGCCTTGCTCTCGTTTGGCGGTATTCCGGTGATGTTTGGCTTTGTCGCCAAGGAGCTGATGCTCGAAGCAGCGCTAGAAACCGATCTTGGCCCGACACTGAGCGTGTTGGCAGTGGCGGCGATTGCGGTCACGGCCGTGGCCTATCTGGTGACGGGCTGGCGCTTGTTTAGCAACGCCTTCCTTGGCGGGCGCAGCATGGCGGCCATGCAGCAGCATGTCA
>JANWYE010000301.1 GCA_025057175.1 Chloroflexus sp.
CAACCGTTCGTCTTTGAGTATAATGTAGGCGACTGAGTTCTAGCGACAGGAGGTCTCGGATGGCTACGATTCCGGTTGCAGTGCTGGGCGCCACCGGCGCGGTGGGCCAGCGCTTTATTCAATTGCTTGAAGGGCATCCGCTTTTTCAGGTTGTTGCGCTGACCGGTAGCGAGCGCAGCGCAGGCAAGAAATATCGTGAGGTGTGCCGGTGGGTGCTCGATACACCGATGCCAGCAGCGGTGGCCGATCTGACGGTGCTCGACGCCGATGCCGATCTGCCGGCGCAACTGGTCTTCTCGGCTTTGCCCAGCAATGTCGCCGGCCCAATTGAGCAGCGCTTAGCGGCTGCCGGTCACATTGTCTGCTCAAACGCTTCCAATCACCGGATGGAACCCGATGTGCCGTTGGTGATCCCTGAGGTCAACCCCGATCATCTGCAGCTCATTCCGGTGCAGCGCCGCCGGCGCGGTTGGCCGGGTGTGATTGTCACCAACCCTAACTGCACCTCAACCCCAGCCACGATGGTGTTGCGCCCGCTCCTCGATACCTTTGGCGTGCGCCGCATGCTGCTGGTGAGCATGCAAGCTCTCTCTGGGGCCGGCTATCCGGGTGTACCGAGCTACGATATCGTTGATAATGTCATCCCCTTTATCGGCGGTGAAGAACCAAAGCTTGAAATCGAACCGCAGAAGATGTTGGGCCAGTTGCGTGATGATACGATTGTGCCGGCAAATTTCACTACCTCGGCGCACTGCAATCGGGTGCCAGTGCTCGAAGGCCATCTGGTTTGCCTGTCGATTGAACTCGAACAAAAAGCAACCCCGGATGAAGTGGCTACTGTGTTGCGCCAGTTCCGTGGCCTGCCGCAAGAGCTACGCTTGCCAACCGCTCCAGAACAGCCGATCATCGTGCGTGATGAACCCGATCGCCCGCAGCCGCGCCGCGATCGCGACGCTGGCCGGGGAATGGCCACGGTCGTTGGCCGGATCCGGCCATGTTCGCTGTTTGATATTAAACTGATTGCCCTCAGCCATAACACGATCCGGGGCGCAGCCGGCGCTTCGATCTTGAATGCCGAACTGATGCATGCGCAGGGGTGGTTATGAATGAGCGGGCAACGATTGCTGAACTCACTGGCGATAACGTGATCTATCGCGACCTGCAGCCGTGTGACCCCGCGTTGCCCGGATTGGCGACGTTACGCGCGGTGTTAGGCTTGCCGGCCAATGTGACGCCACGCAAACGTGATGTGGCCTATGCGCGGGTTATTTTAGCCCTTGCCCGCGCGGCGCAGGCGCTCCGCAACGGCCCGCCGCTCACCACGGTGGCCGTGATTGGCGACACCGAGAATGACCGGCTCCTGACGGTTCATTTGCAGGGTATAGAAAACATTGTCGCGTATGGCTTCATCGGGGTTGACCGTCCGGTAGTTCCAGCTACCATTGAGTGGGCCGACGCAGTGGCAACGGCCACACGGTGGGCATTGGTGCATCAGTGGGCAGCGGAACTTACGGCGCACGGGGTGAATTGGGCGCAAACCGCCGTGCTGATCGATATTGATAAGACGCTCCTCGGTCCCCGTGGGCGGTCGGATGGCGCGATTGATGATGCGCGCGCTGAGGCAGCGTTAATGGTGGCCACGGAATTGTTGGGCGACCGGTTTGATCGGAGCTTGTTTCGCCGGAATTATACCGAGTTATGCCGGCGGGAATGGCATGCCCTGACGCTCGATAATCAAGACTACACGGTGGCCCTTGCCCTTTTTGCTACCGTCGAGGTATTTGATCTACCGGCGATTGAGGTGCAACTAGCCGCCGGTTTGTCGCCCACATTGCTCGAACTGTTAATCGCGGCGCAACAAGTGCCGGCTGAGTTACAGCCCCTGCGCCGGCAGTTAATCGAGCGGATCGAGGCTGGCGATCCAACGCCATTTACCCAGTTCCGCCGCGCCGAATTGGTGACAACGGCGGCGCGCATGGCTGATGGCCGGCTGGCCCTAAGCAGCGAGTTGTTCCGGCTAGGGAAGGATCTGCAAGCGCGGGGGGCCTTGCTCTTAGCTGCATCCGACAAGCCGGCTGAGTCGGCATTGCCGTCGCCGGAACAGGCCGCCGCCGGTTTGTTGCCGTTGCACCGCACGCCAGCAGTGTTAGATTAAAATGATGGGGCGGGGCAGCGCTTTTGCCCCACTCCCTATCCATTGAGTGCGCGCTCGTGAACAATATGGGACGAGGGAAGCAGTTGCTTGATGCGCTCGATTAGTTCGTCAATGAAAAATGGCTTGGTCATATAGCCGTCAACTGCTGCTTCGGCGGCTGCCTTCCGCACCTCAGCCGAGTCATACGCGGTGACAATTAAGGCTGGCGGGTAGTAGCCGCGTTCGTGCAGCGCTTTGATCAGGCGCACCCCGTTCATGCCACGCAGGTTGTAGTCGGTAATCAGCAGGTCGAAGGGCTGCTCCTCCCAGCGCTCAAGACCTTCTTCTGCACTCAACACGGAAACGAATTCGTACGGAATCCCGATCCCCCGCATGGCAAATTCGATGATACGGCCAATGTTGTTGTCGTCCTCCACGAGAAGGATGCGTACCGGATGGCCATAAGTAGTTGCGTTGGTCATAGGTCCCCCCCCATTCCGCAGCCTGCGCCATTGCAACGATGGAATGTAGAGGTGGCGCCAATACCATAAGCACTTTTATCCTAATTATTAGTGTAGCACATGTTCGGGCTTGTTGTCATAAAAGTTTTGTCAAATCGTGACTGTTTGTCATAAACCGTACTCACCTTGGTAAGTAGAGAGGCTTTGACAGGCCATGAAAGCGAATCTATAATCAACAATAGGGGCTACCGAATGGTATGACCCGTCTGCTAGGAATATATTACTTTATGCTTTCCGATCAATCTTTATTGCCGCATTTACGTCGTAGCGTAGTAGCGCTTCTAGCAGTCTACCTCTTCATTTATCCGTTCGCTATTGTGTTGGTCGCTCTCGATCGGGTTCCGGTGTGGGGAACATGGATGGGTGGCGCTCTGCTGGTGTTGCAGGGCGCCCTGATGGGAGTCTGGCTGACGGTGCGTTATCGCTGGTGGGGCGCGCTGGCTGCCGGCCTGATATTGGTCATTTCGTGGGCGGTTGAGCATATCGGCGCAACGACCGGCTTCCCTTTCGGTAGCTATTC
>JANWYE010000302.1 GCA_025057175.1 Chloroflexus sp.
AGGGCCGCGCGCTATTAGTGGCCAACCACAGTGGTGTATTGCCGTGGGATGGAGCCATGATCGCGACTGCGGTATTTAACGAACATCCGGCCCAGAATGAGCGAATTGTGCGATCACTGCATCTACACTGGTTTACCAGCTTGCCGGTGATCGCACCGACGTTGGCGGCCTTAGGTCAGGTGCCCGGCATCCCGGAAAATGCCATTCGGCTGCTCGAGCGCGATGAGCTGGTATGTGTCTTTCCCGAAGGGCTGAAGGGTGTAGGCAAGCTGTTCAAAGATCGCTACAAATTAGCCCGTTTTGGCCGCGGTGGATTTGTGCAAGCTGCATTGCGCACGCAAGCGCCAATCGTACCAGTAGCAGTGGTCGGCGCCGAAGAGATTTATCCCATGCTGGCCAATGCCGAGGGAATTGCGAAACTGCTCGGTTTCCCCTACTTCCCGTTGACGCCCTTCTTCCCTTGGTTTGGTCTGCTTGGCGTCATCCCATTGCCGACCCGCTGGTCGATCACCTTCTGCCCGCCGATTGACACCAGCGCATACGGCGCCGATGCTGCCGATGATCCTATCACGGTGTTGGAGCTATCGGAACAGGTGCGCGAGACGATTCAAGAGACGATTAATCAGAAATTAGCCGAACGGACGTCGGTGTTCTAATAGACGTCCGCTGTGCCATTATGCTTCCGGTTCGCCCGGCTGGATCGTTTGCGGCGTCTCGATCCAGCCCCGGCGCAGGGCGAAGATCACCGCCTGCGTGCGATCATTCAGTGACAGTTTCCGCAGAATTGACGAAATATGGTTTTTCACCGTCTGGGTGCTGATGCCGAGCGCATCAGCAATCTCTTTATTGCTGCTGCCAGCGGCGATCCGTTCGAGCACCTCAATCTCGCGTTCGCTTAGCGGGGTAAAAATCTGCAAACCGAGATCTTCGGCTACCATCTGCACTTCGGGCAAGCTGCGGAACTGGGAAAGAATGCGGCTGGCCACGCGCGGCTCTTCGGTCAACACATCATTAATCACGTACTCGCCACGAGCGACCCGGCGGAGAACATCGGCTAACGCTGCCGGCTTAATATCTTTCGAACGGTAAGCGGCAGCGCCAGCGCGCAAAGCGTTGAAGGCGGCCTCGTCGCTCTCGTGCATACTGAGCATCACCACGGCAATGCTAGCATACTGCCGGCGCACTTGCCGAGTTAATTCTAAACCGCTCATACCCGGCAGATTCAGATCAACTAGCATCACATTTGGTTCGAGGCTGGGGTCAACCTTTGCCAACCACTGCAGCGCCTCTTCGCCATTACCCGCCTCGCCCACGATCTGGATCCCCGGTTCATTTGACAGCGCCCAACGCACACCCTGCCGGAACAGCGGATGATCGTCAACGATTAACAATTTTACGGTTGGGTTGGCCATAGCGCCGGTTCCTTTCCCTGACTGCGCAGCCAAGTATGATAGGCTTCAACCGGATCAATCGGTGGCTCTATGCCGGCAGCGCGCAGCAGCCGCGCCACTGCCGGCAGCGGCAAGCCTACCACGTTGGTGTAGCTGCCTTCGATCGATTCAATCAGCACTGCGCCGCCGCTTTGCAAACCATAACCACCGGCTTTATCGAACGATTCGCCCAGCGCAACGTAAGCAGCAATTTCATCATCACTCAGCGCGCGGAAATGCACCCTACTGGCAACAAGGTCAAACAACGCTCGCCGCCCATCGTACAACACGCCATCGTTTTGGGCATCGCGCGGCAACAAGAGGCACAAACCGGTCATAACCGTATGCGCTCGCCCGGCTAACCGCCGGATCATGGCGCGGGCATGGTCTGCGTCGCGGGGCTTGCCCAAAACCATGCCATCAATCACCACCTCGGTATCGGCTGCCAGCACGAATGCATCGGGATGGTGGCGACCAATATCGGCAGCCTTCCGCCATGCAACGAGGGTCGGATGCGCCGCGACCGGTAAGGGTTCAGGCAATGGCGGCAAATGCGCTACCAGCGCATCTGGCGGCGACTCTGGATGATCTTCAACCGGACTGGCCAGACAGGTGTATTGCACCCCAAGCAGGGCCAGCAATTCACGCCGCCGGGGCGAGGCGGAAGCAAGGATGAGCTGGCAGGAAGAGGAGGACATACTAGTCCTAAATTACTACGTCTAACGCAGATTGTTCGCCTCGATCATAGCATGGCCGGCTATACCACGCAAGGGTAGGGCTTTACACGCCTTTTTTTGCTGATTAGGCAGTTTTTCGGTTGACAGTCGCACTCACAACCGTTATAATCCCGCCTAACGATGTACAGTCTCTTGCGATGCTTGTTGATCGTCGCCGCACCTCGCCTCATGCTATTCTAGTCCACATCTATAGGCTTGCCTTGGCATAGCTTCCGCTTACTCATTAGCCATCGGCTAATCTCATCACCGGACAAATGGCGTGTAGGAGCTGGAAAGGGGGTGATGCGGCGAAGAGAGAACGCAATGGCGCGGCCGATCGTCGCAAGCAAGCGGAGAGATTGGAACTCGTTCGTTTCGTTGCCCTCAGATGTTAAGGAGGACACAGACAGATGGCTAGCTTTACCAAGCGAATCATTGCCGTCGCAATGGTGATGGCAATGGTGATTCCAATGCTGGCGGCTTGTGGCGGTGGCGCTCAGCCGCAGGTCATCCGCGAGACGGTTGTAGTCGTGCAAACGGCCGCACCGGTGCGCGAGACGGTCGTAGCTACCGTTGTGGTGACCGAAGAGGTCAAGGCCGAGCAGTATACCACCCCGCACCCAATCTTGAGTGATCTGCGCGTGCGGCAGGCGATCGCTTACTGCACCAATCGTCCGGAGTTAATCCAGTCGGTTTACCCGTACCTGACGCCCGAGCAGCAGCAAGAATTGTTGATGGACACCTTCCTGCCCAAGGCACACTGGGCGGCGGCTAAGGAGAACATCACCACCTATCCGTTCGATCCAGAGAAGGGCAAGGCGCTGCTTGAGGAAGCCGGGTGGAAGCTGGCGAGTGGCGCTCAGGTACGCACCAATGCCAACGGCGAGCCGCTGTCGTTGAGCTTCACCACCACCAATGCGCAGTTCCGCCAGACATGGTCGGCGGTGTTTATCAAGCAGATGGCAGCTTGTGGCATTCAGGTCATCCCGAC
>JANWYE010000303.1 GCA_025057175.1 Chloroflexus sp.
GCGATGACACGGGGAAGGAGGAACGCCGGGCTACTCTTCCCTCCGCAGCGCCTTTCAACTGCCTACCGCCCCATCGCATAGAACTCATCGTTCGGGCGCAGCGCGCTCATGTTGGCTAACCGGTTGCTCATGGCAAAGAAAGCCGCGATCGCGCCGATCTCCCAGATGTCGTCTTGGGTGAGGCCATGTTCGTAGAGTGGCTGCCAATCGTCTTCGCCGATCCGCGCTGAGTCAACCGCGACCTTCAGCGCATAGTCGAGGATGGCGCGCTGGCGCGGGGTGATTTCGGCCCGGCGGTAGTTAGTGGCAATCTGTTCGGCCAGCCGTGGGTTTTTGCTGCGAATGCGCAAGATTGCGCCGTGGGCAATCACGCAGTAGAGGCAGTCGTTGGCCGCCGAGGTGGCGACGACGATCATCTCCTTTTCGGCCTTACTCAGATTCGAGGGCTTCTCCATGAGGGCATCGTGGTAAGCGAAAAAGGCGCGAAACTCGTCGGGACGGCGGGCCAGCAGGAGAAAGACGTTTGGGATGAAGCCGCTCTTCTCGGCCACCTTCTCGATCCGTTCGCGAATGTCGGGTGGCAGATCTTCGATCCGGTCAGCAACCGGAAACCGGCTGATTGGGCGCTCGGTGTCGCTCATGGGTGTGCTCCTTATTGTCTAATTGATAGATGATCCATTATACTGAAGAATATGCAGAGATGAGAGCGCAAAGAGGAAAGCTGCATGCTTAGTCAAAACGACTTCCAAGCAATTCTTGCTGATACAACAAAGCATATCGAAAAAGATATTGTTTGGGCAGAAGATCTCGATCACTCGCCGGCCCGCGAATTTCGCATTGAACTACGCTCAGATCCCGGATGGCCAATCTTCGTAGTTGGACGTTATAATCGCTTTGCCGGTACGCTGACATATGCTCTAATTCATCGCACCGTTGGCCGTATTTATGCATTAGACCTTGGCGCTGATCACCATAATCCCGATTGCCATCGCGTTGGTGAAAAACACAAACATCGGTGGAGCGAGACTTTTCGGGATAAGGAAGCGTATGTTCCCGACGATATCACAGCCGCATGGCACGAGCCTATCACGGTCTGGCAGCAGTTTTGTGCTGAAGCCAACATCCGTCACATTGGCATCATGCACCCGCCAATTATCCAAGAGGAGCTGCCGCTATGAACACGACCGAGTTGTGCGCTCAGTTACAAAATATGCCACTACCGCTGTTTGAGTGCAGTCCTGCACCGAGAGAAGGCATTCGAGTGCGAACGCCCTTTATGTATCCTGACGGTGGCATTATTGATGTGTTTGTGATTGAGCGGTCAGACTTCATCGAAGTTACCGATTTCGGCGAAGCGATTGGATGGCTACGCATGCAGTCATTCAGCGGACAACTTTCGCCTAAGCAACGACGTTTTATCGAAGATATCTGTCTCACGCTTGGCGTTGAGATGTTTCGTGGGCAGTTGATAAAGAAGACTGATCAAGCTCACGCCGCAGAAGCGGTTATCAGAGTTGCCCAAGCTGCGTTGCGCGTCGCTGATCTCTGGTTTACAATGCGCACGCGACCCATAGAAACAATTGCTGAAGAGGTTGCTGACTGGCTCACCGAGCGTCAAATTCCTTTTGAGCGATCTGTACAGTTCACGGGCCGATCCGGCCAAATCTGGACAATCGACTATCAAACGCGCGTTGCCGGACGAACAAGTTTGGTGTTTCTGCTTGCCACTGGATCGCGCGCTGTTGCACGCCGGATTACGGATCGAGTTGTTGCCGGCTGCTACGATCTAAACCACCTTAAAGTAGTGCAACAACATCTTCAGTTTGTGTCACTATTTGACGACCGAACGGATGTGTGGGAAGAAGAGAACTTTCGCCAAGTGCAAGAACTCTCGATTATTGCCCGCTGGTCACGTCCAGACGAGGTTGAGGCGGTACTACGAGCGGCTGCATGAGTACCAAGAGATGGTTTAGTATCTAGGCCACCACCGCTTCACCACCGGCTACCGCCGCATTGTACGTTCCGTGCTAGAGCGCTGTCGCTAGCACACTGCCGCCGGTGCTGTTGTAGAGCCACGCTAGCACCATCGCGCTGGCGATGATCCCCGCCACGAAGGCGATAACAGCGATCAGTGAGCGTTCGTAGCTGTAAAAAATGCCGGCGCGTGCCAACCAGCCCACAGCAATCCCACAATCAACGCTGCGTCACCGGCGCTGTAGCGGGCCTGCAAGCGTGGTAGGGCAAACCCGCGCCAGCCGGTCTCTTCGCCAATGCCAAAGGTGAGAATCCAGACTGCCCATACGCGGCCAAAGCAGCATCTACCCTCATCGTTGCTAACGTTGCGGGCCGCCAGCCCGCGCTCCGCGGCCTGCTTGCCTATGTATCAGCCGGATGCGACCACGCCACCACAAAGCATGACAACGCCATTGCTAGCGCAATTGGCCCAAACAACAACTTTTCGCCGAGACTCGGCGAAGCGAGGTTGGCTAGCGTATTCAGGAATAGGTAAGCGGTAATCAGCCACGACACCAGCATCAAACCTCTACCCGGACGGCCAGCGCCATCAAGCCCGGCGCGCCGCCGGATGGCATAGGCTGACAACGCTAGAATGGCAATCGCCACTACCCCACCGATCTGAACGGTAGAGTTGAGGTCTGTCTGCGTGCCACCCCATGCCCACGAAACAGGTATAACACCCGCAATCAACAAGATCTGCCCCCGATTGCAAGGGCAAAGGTTCCGGTTGCGATCTGACCGGCTATTCGCGCCGTTGCTGGGCTGCGCAACTGTTCCACTGCTATGAACCTATCTGTGGCAACGGAGAACGAGCATTACGCTCATTGTAGGCGATGATTATTAAGGGAATGCTAAGCCGGCAAAACAACGTTGGTATGGGTACGATAACCGGCGGTGTGGATACAGAGCAATTTTCGTAAATATGTTATGATCCGAACAGTCACACTTCGCATGAGAGGCTACTATGAGCCGCGCAACGATGCTCAATACACGAACGATCAGCTTTCTTGAGCTGGTCGGAAACGGAAAAC
>JANWYE010000304.1 GCA_025057175.1 Chloroflexus sp.
TCTACCGGTGGCAAACTACGGCGATGGTGCGGGTGGTTCCGTAACCAGACAACGCGCTGCGGCTGCCTGCGCTTCGGCCCATGTAAGCTGGGCCAGCCGCTCTTTGATGGCCGGGATACTAGCTGGGGCCATGCTCAATTCGTCGAGACCCAGCCCTACCAGCGCTGGCGCTGCATTGGGATCACCACCAAGTTCGCCACAAATCCCAATCGGAATACCGGCCTGCTGCGCAGCGCGCGCCGCCAATTCCATCATGCGCCACACCGCCGGATCATCGGCGTGATAGCGGACCGCCAGCACCGGATGGCCGCGATCAACAGCTAACGTATATTGGGCCAAATCGTTGCTGCCGATACTGAAAAAGGCCGCGTCGCGAGCCAACTGATCGGCCAACACCGCCGCAGCCGGCGTCTCGATCATGACCCCCAATGGCGGATCGGGGCGATGATCAACCCCCCCGGCGGCGAGAGCTGCCGCTGCTTCCTGCATCTGCGCGCGCGCCCATGCCAGATCAGCCGGCGTGGTCACCATCGGCAACATAATCCAGATATCGCCATGCACAGCCGCCCGCAGCAACGCTCGTAACTGGGTTTGGAAAAGATCAGGCCGCTGCATCGAAAGCCGCAGCCCGCGCACCCCAAGAAACGGATTGGCTTCGGGGGCTAACGGCAGATAGGGCAATGGCTTATCACCACCAATGTCGAGCGTGCGTATCACAATCGGGCAATTGGGTAATTCGGCCAACACTGCCCGATAGGCGGCATATTGCTCATCTTCGTTGGGCGGGGCCGCGCGGTCGAGGAAGAGAAACTCGGTGCGAAACAGGCCAATTCCCTCAGCGCCATATTCCCGCGCCAGCCGGGCCTCAGCCGGGCGGCCAATGTTAGCCCACAACGCAACCGGGCGGCCATCGCGCAACCGGCCGGGCAGATCACGCAGGGCAGCCTGTCGCTGGCGGGCAGCACGCAACGCTGCCATCCGCTCTTGCGCCGCCAGCAATGCGTCCTGATCAGGGTCAACCAACACCGTTGCGGCATTGCCATCGATCAAGAGGCTCGTGCCATCTGCCACCCGCAGAATCTCATCACCCAGCCCTACCACCGCGGGTACCCCACGCGCGCGGGCCAAAATAATCGTATGGCCGGTCGGGCCGCCGCCGGCAGTGGCAAACCCGGCCACATAATGCGGCAAATCAACCGTCTCAGCCGGGGTCAGATCATCGGCCACCACAATTGCGCCGGGAGGGATAGGCGGCGGCGCTTGGTCGCCGGCCAGCGCGCGCAGCAACTCGACGCCAACGGCAGCCATATCAGCCGCCCGCTCGCGCAGATACTCATCATCAAGCTCGGCAAGCAACGACTGCATCTGCGCCACAACCGCTTGGATCGCCGCTGTCAACGGTTGCCCTTCCAGCACCAAGGCCGTCACGCCATCGGTCAGAGTGTCGTCTTCCACCAGCAATGCCTGCGCATCAAACAGATCAGCCTCGCGCAGGCCAGCAGCTCGTTGCCGTTCAGCCAAGGCGCGCAAACGACTGGCGGCAGCTCGCTGCGCAGCATGGAAACGAGCTAATGCCACATCAGGCGGTTCGTTCGGCGGATCAACCGTCGCAGCCACGCGCTGCCACTGGTAGACCGGCCCAAGCGCCAAGCCAGCCGCGCCACCTGCTCCTTGCAGCAACGTCCCCATAGCTCCTCGCTGCTACTCGCCAAAATTCTCTTCCACCAGCTTGGTGAGGGCGGCGATCACTTCCGCTTCATCCTCACCACTGGCGCGCAACCGGATCTGGTGCCCCTGCCGCACCCCAATCTGCAAGAGGTTAAAGGCTGTTACCGGAACTTCTTTCGTTTGTGGCCGGCTCAAGTTCTGAATCGTCACGGTGCTCTTATAGGCCCGCACGGTTTCCACAAACAGCTTCGCTGGACGGGCATGCAAACCAACTGGGTTATTGACAGTCAGAATCACTTCGGTCATATCGCTACTCATAGACTTTAATCAATTCGCGCGCTTGCAACGCAGCAGCGGCCACGTGCTCCAGCGTCGCTTCGGCATTGGAAGCCTCGACTGCGGCCAGATAAGCGCCTTCAACTAATGGCGCATTGCTAATCTGGACGGGTGGGCCGGAAAATTGTTCAAGCGCGGTCTCTACACTCATAACTGCGCTACCCAAATCAACCAACGCCAAGATACCATCAACCGACCGCAACTGTTCAAGTCCAGCCAAAATGCGCTCGACACTCGTACCCAGCGAGCCATCGCTGGCGCCACCGGCAGCCACAACCGGGATCTGGTCGCCACTAATCTGCCCAACAAACTCTTGGACGCCCTCGGCGAGTCGCGCGCTATGCGAGACGATCAAGAGTCCAATCATGCCCCCTCCTCATTGCGGCGACATGCCATTGCCAGCGCCCGCAGAATATACGCCGTTGAGGTCGCGCCCGGATCCTGATGGCCAATACTGCGCTCGCCGAGATACGAAGCGCGCCCCTTCATTGCCAGCATCGGGATCGTCGCTCGCGCGCCGGCTTCAGCCGCCATCGCCGCTGCTTGCAATGACTGCGCGAGTGAGCGACCATCAGCCAGCGCTGTGCGAAGCGCTTCGACTGCTGGCATTAGCGCGTCAACCATCGTTTTCTCGCCGGGCTGGGCCTTGCCACGGGCCACGATCCCGTCTAGCGCAGCCTCTAGCGCTAGCACTACATCTTCAGCGCTCATCTCGTGCCGATCGGCGAGCGCCATGCCAGCGCGCACAAAAGCCGTGCCGTACAATGGCCCTGAAGCGCCACCGACCGTTGAAACGATAGTCATACCGGTCGTTTTGAGCACAGTGCCGATATCTTTATCGGCGACTGTTGGCAGACGGGCAAGCACAGCCGCAAAACCGCGATCGAGATTCGCGCCATGATCAGCATCGCCGATTGCAGCATCTAGCGCGGTCAGCTCATCGCGATGCGCGTGAATCAGCTCCGCCGCCGCCGTAAGAAAATGCGTGACGTGTTCAACTGTGATTGGCATCGTTGCCTCACTCGTCTCATCGT
>JANWYE010000305.1 GCA_025057175.1 Chloroflexus sp.
AGAGTATTAGGCAGAGGGTTGTGTAGGTGCAGTGACCAGCTAGTTGTGGCAATGCCTTCCGCGCTGGTGTGGAGTGCAGCAGTGTAACTGCCGCACTCTGTATAGAGGGTGCCTTGCAACAATGTCGGCATCCTCCCCGCTCACCGGGAGCGGAGGATCATCGGACGTCTAATCCTCATCCTTCTCCCCGTATGTGAGCAGGGCCGCGGGGCGAGGGCCACAAGGCGACAAGGTACGAAACACGGTATCATCCCCTTCCTCGTGTGCGAGAAGGGAGGCTGGGGGGATGAGGGCCTCAAGGCATCAGGATACCGATGACAAGCCAGCATATCTCATTGTCACAATGCGACTCCACTGAAAGGAGAACTATATATGCCTCATATCCTCACTAACCCCGTCGCGCCGGCCCTGCTGGCCGCCCTGTGTGGCGCTCTGCTAGCCGCGCTAGGCGTGGCGCTGCGTTGGCAACCCAGTGCCACTCCATCGTTCACCGAACGTCAACGCCTGATCATTGGCCAGAGCGGCGGCATTGCGCTAGCTCTGCTCTGTACTGGCGCGGCGCTCAGCGGTGGCCCGATCTGGTTAGGGTTGGCGCTAGCCGCCTATCTCGCGCTCGGCATGGTTTGGCCGCGCCGGCCACGCCGCGCCCGCGAACGCACAGAGCGAGCGTTGCGCCAGTTGACGCCGGGGTTGATTAGCTTCATCCGCGTGGCTCTGGGCAGTTTTGAAGCGCCAAGCATGCTCTTGCGCCGCTATTGCGCGCAGGCTGCGCCGCGCCAAGCTCCTATGCGTGAGGTGATCGCCGCCGCAATCGAACTTGGTGAAGAGCAGCGTATGCGCCCGTTTGCTGCTCTGGCCGAAGTGGCCCGCCGTTACCGCTGTCGCGAGCTGATCGATGCCACTGCCGCGCTGGCCCAAGCCGAAGCCGAAGGCACGCCAGTTGAGATGGTGCTGGCTGCCCAACAACAGACACTCGAAGCGTTGTTGCAGGGCGAGTTTCGCCGGCTCATTCGCCGGCGCACGATGTACCTGCTCTTACTGGCTGCGATCAGTCTGGTAGTCGGGATTTTGCTGAATTTGCTCTTTGTGATGGTGGTTGGCAGCGAGGTGTTTGCGTTGTGGTAAGGTCGCGCAGTGACGACCAATAGGGCAGCCGCTGCCCATCTTCTAGTATGCCGGCTATTGGGTTGAGACTGTACTTTAACAATGAGACGCTCATCTATACCTCATAAGCTGATCGCGGCGTAATCTGGCAACTTAGCCAGACGATCCCTGATAGTTCATACCGGCGTTGCTCGGTGAGCGTAAGCTGGCATGAGGGCGCTGGCGGCGGCAGAAATGGGATGCCGCCGCCCAATAATACTGGCGCGATTGCCAACTCGATAGTATCGACCATAGCGAGCGTTAGGAGGTGGCGGAATAGTTCACCACCGCCAAACAGCTAGATATCTTTGCCGGGATGCCGGCGCAATTGTTTGATAACGCCGCGACTCAATTTATTGATGATGGTCACGTGTGGATAGGATGCCGCCGCAAGCGTACTCGAAATCACGACCAGTTCTTTGTCGGCATACAACGGGCTGTACTCAGGATCATTGAGCGGCAAATTGGCAAAAGGTCTTTCGCCCCATTAAGAGAGGATCGAATTCGGCAAACAGCTTGCTAAAATCGATCGCCGGCTCAGCCGGTATCCAACTGATGTCGCCTTGTGGTCCGGCGATGTATCCATCAAGGTTGCAGGCGACCTGATACCGAATTCGGCGCATATTTCCTCGCGTGTTGAGCCAACTCTTGCGCAATTCCTATCCGGCCAAAGGGCATGTATCGATGACCGCGACCGATCTGCGGTGAGCCGCGGATCGGTCTGCGCAGTTCCTATCCGGCCAAAATGCGTGTATCTAAAACCTGCCTTATCTGATCGCACATCATACCAAGTTTCGCTCTCAGTTCGGCGCAATCACCGGCAAGGCCGCCTCGATCGCCGGATCAAGCGTGAGAAGTGTGCGGTGTACCCAGCCCTCTTGTTGGCGAGGATTGATGATCCGAATCCAGACCCCATCGGCGCTCCGTCCCAGCAGAGTCACCGTTTCATTGGCGTGAATTTGATCCAAGACCGTTCCTTTCAGGTTGGGTTCGGCCCGCACATTGCCGCCATTAAACACGGTTGCGGTTGGGCGGCTTGGGGTAGGGGTTGCTTGCGGTGTGACGGTTGGTTTGGGGGTGTGGGTGGGGCGTGGAGTGGCAGTCGGTCGTGGGGTAGTAGTAGTCGGTATGAAAGCTGCTTGGTTCGACGATGGCGCATTAGCTGCCACCCCAAAGAAGTTGCCTGCCCCGGCCTGTGGTTCGGCGCTGCTGACCGGTAGCCCACTAAACAAGAGCGCAATCCCGGCTACCACTAGATTCAACCCCAGCGCGCCGGCAAAAAGGAGCGCCGTCTGTTCATTGTGGCGCGGTTGTTGCGCTGCCCGCAGCCGCTCGGCTTCGTCAATTCGCTGCAAGAGGATCCGGTTATCCCACAATTCAACTGCCTGCCCGCGTGCTTCAAGTTGTGATTGGCGGGTGAACGAACTCGTCGTCACGAGAATTGCGCGATCGGCCTGCTGAATCTGGAGCGCGCCAACCAGATCGCGCACATAGTTTGGCCCCACCGGTTTACTATACCGCTTGCATTGAATGATAAAGCGCAAGCCATCGCGTTCGGCGGTAATGTCTACGCCGCGGTCGCCACTACCGCCGCGCACGACTACCTGTTTCCAGCCGAGATCTTCTAGCAACAGCGCAACCCGTTGCTCAAACTCGCTTGGTGATAGAGCGAGCAATTGTTGGCGGCGCAATGCCTGAAGGCGTTGCTTGCGCAGATAGCGATTGATAAAGAATACGATGGTTAGACCGGCAATGATTGTGGTGATCGTCCATAGCAAGGGCAGCGAGAGGGAGAGACTGCCGAAAATGACGACGATTACCAACAACCCGCTGATTGGATCAAACCCTGTGCTAGCGGCACGGGAAT
>JANWYE010000306.1 GCA_025057175.1 Chloroflexus sp.
CAATCGCTTCGAGTAGATCACGTCGTTGTTCACTGCCAAACGTCTGATAAAACCGAGCAAAATCACCGGTAATCGGCGTTTCCGGCGCTTCCGGCAGCACGAGTGGCGGACAGACCTCGATTTTGCTTGCCGGCGGAATCGGTGCGACCACCTGCAACTGGCCGGGATCGCCTAACAGCGTCGAGAGTTCGCGGGGCGCTACCGGCAGGGGTGCCGGGCCGCGATTGCCATTGCCGGGAGTGATTGGCAGATAGCGTAGGCCGGTCACGCGGGCGATGCCGTCTTCATCACGAGTCACACCCACATACATCAAGGTTGCCGGCGTTTCTGGAGCGCCGATCAGGTCGCCGGGCGAAAAGATAACTAATCCCTCGCGATCGCCAGCGCGCACCCAATCAACCGTTGCTGTAGTTGCCGGTATACTGCCAATGATCACATCGGCCCCGGCGGCAATCAGGTTACGGGCGGCGTTAAGCCGGGCCTGCGCCGGATCGGGATCGTTCGGCTGACCCCATGCTGCCATCACGACTACCAGATCGGTCTGACGGCGCGCCTGCTCAATCGCACCGGTGATTGCCGGCAACACTCCGGCGGCATCAGCTAAGAGGTTGATCTGCCCACGTGGATCGGCATTGCCTTCCAACCCCCACGTTGCGCTGAGGAAACCGAGAGTCAACGGTGACGACGGATGCGGCACTGTTACTTTTAGAAATGGTGGCGGCGTCTCACCGCCAGCGGCTGCGCCGTGCTGGTAAATACCATAGCGAGCCAATGTTTGCAGGGTTGCGTCAACGCCGGCGGGGCCGCGGTCAAGAAGCCGAGGATGGGCCGCGCCAAGCAAGAGCAGGTTACTCTCAGCTAACGCGGCGGCCAATGCCGGCGATGGCCCGCCGGCCAGTGGCCCGGCTAGTGTCGCTAATCCCAGATCGGCGGCAACCAGAAACGGACGCAATGGCGCGAACGACTCGGCATAGCTTGGCGTTTCAATCCCGCCGGGGGTGAGGGCGTCGGGGGTGATTGCGCCCGCAATTGCCAATGTATACTGCACCGTATCACCAGCGCCACAGCGATTGAGCGCCCAACGCGGCCCTGCCGGCGGTTGGGCTTGTGCCACCGGCGTAGTGATGAGCATGCTCAATGCTGCGAGAACAAGCAACAGCCGGCTAATCATAGAAGCGTTATCTCGGCCGAATATTGACATTGTATCCGGCCTGCTGTTGGCCGGATTGCAACAATTGTACTACATGATTAGCCGCTGCGGCGCCGAAGATGCGATCCGGCCCAGACCAGCGCAAAGATGAGCGTGCTGGTCAGCACAATTGCCGCACCGGAAGCGATGCTGAGGTAGTACGAGGCATAAAGGCCTGCTACGCCGGCTAGTATTGCGAGGAACGCAGCCGCAATCATCATCGTGTGCATACGATGAGTAAAAAAGGCAGCGGTAGCCGGCGGCGTGACGAGAATCGCCAACGTCAACGCGACACCGACAGTCTGGATTGCGACCACAATCGCAACCGCCAGCATGGTCAAGAGCAGAAAATCAAACAGGCGCACTGGCAACTGTAATGTCGCGGCCAGCACTGGGTCGAACGTGATGACCATCAGTTCTTTGTAGAAGAGCGCTATTACCGCCAACACCACCGCACCGAAGGCGGCGATCCGCCACAAATCGCTCTCACTGACCCCCAAAATATTCCCAAACAGAAAATGGGACAGATCGACGGCGGAATTGCGCACTGTTGAAATGAGCGCTACGCCGAGCGCAAACATTGCAGCAAAGACGATCCCGATCGCGGTGTCTTCCCTGATGCGCGCCGCCCGGCTCACCGCACCCATGGCGAACGAGCTGACCAGCGCCGCTCCTAAAGCCCACCAGAAGAGGGCGCCTCGATCAGGGCCATTAATCAGGTAGCCCACGGCGATGCCGGGCAAAATCGTGTGGGCGAGCGCATCGCCCAAGAAGGCCATGCCGCGCAAGACGATATAGACGCCAACCACTGCGCAGACGATCCCAACCAGCAAGGCGGCGATCAGCCCGCGTTGCATAAATGGGTAGGCCAACGGCGTCGTGAGGAGATCGATCATAATGTTCCGTCCAAGTTTGGATGGCAGCAGGTGTCAGCGACGGTCAGCAACCCGTCGCCACTGCTCAGCAAATGGAGGTGGCCGCCATACGTCGCAACCAGATTGGCGGCAGTAAAGGCTTCGCGGGCCGGCGCGCAAGCGATCAGGCGCCGGTTAAGCAACATGACCCGGTCAAAGTAGCGGGCCGCTTGTTGCAGATCGTGCAACGCTGTCAGGATCGTTACCCCCTCAGCGCGCAGTGCAGCCAGCGCGCGAAAAATTTCGTCTTGCGAGGGAATATCAAGCCCAACGAGGGGTTCATCCATCAACAATAGGCGCGCTTCTTGGGCCAGCGCCCGCGCTAAGAAGACACGTTGCTGTTGCCCGCCCGATAGTTGCCCAATCTGGCGATCGGCAAACGCCGCCAACCCCACTCGCTCTAGCGCCCGCTGGGCTAACAACCGGTCATGGCGCGATGGCCGGCGCAACAGGCCTATCCGCCCGACCCGCCCCATTAAGACTACATCACTCACCGAGACCGGAAAACGCCAATCAACCTGTAACCGCTGCGGCACATACGCGATCGAGTTTGGCGCGGCCCGCTCGGCCCCAAAATAGCGAATCTCGCCAGCGGTGATTGGCTGCAAGCCGGCAATCGCTTTCAGCAAGGTGCTTTTGCCGGCGCCATTAGGGCCGGCGATGGCTACCTGTTCGCCGGCTTGAATCTCGACCGAAATATCGCTCAATGCTTCTGTCTGGCGATAACGCACGGTCAAATGGCGGATGGCAAGCGTCGGAGCGGCGGTGTCCGCTGTTGTAGCCGTAGGGGTAGTCAACGAAAAAACAGACATGCCAATCCTCCGCCATAGCAATTCTCGTAGCGGGCAACGCATGCCTCACCCGCTACGTGGCCATCAAGCTCGCTGCTGCGCCGATACGCATGCGT
>JANWYE010000307.1 GCA_025057175.1 Chloroflexus sp.
TCGTTGTCCCATTATTCGTTCATTCGTTGTCCCATTATTCGTTCATTCGTTGTCCCATTATTCGTTCATTCGTTGTCCCATTATTCGTTCATTCGTTGTCACGTTTTATGTTTATGCACCGGTTTTTTATCACTCTATTGCTTCTCATCACTGCCTGCGCCACGCCTTCGACGCCAGTCACGCCAACTGCGCCGGCCTCCTTGCGCGGCGACGAAGTAACCGGCCGGCTCTTGTTTAGCCGGAGCGGTGGCATTTGGCTTTGGGAAGGGCGCGAAGCGCGCCAACTGATCGCGCCGCCGGCCACGCAGGCCGTGTTCGACCCCATGGCCGAACGGATCGCGTATGTCGTGCCGCGGGCCGGCGCCAGCGAACTGCTAGTTGCTGACCGTACTGGCACGACTATCGCGCAACTCACCCGTAATGACCCCGCTGCGCCACCCGGCAGCCTCGACCGTGTCTACGCAGCCATGTGGGCGCTGTACCCAGCATGGCTACCCGATGGCAGTGGCGTGCTCGCCGCGGCCCAAGCCGCACCGCCAGCCGGTGATCCGCCGGCTGATGCGCCACTAGCCATTTTTCGCTACGATCTCAATGGCCAACGCCAACCGGTCTTTGCCGACGCCAACGGCCATCTTGGTCGGATCACCGTCTTGCCAACCGGCGAACTCATCGTCGTGCGCACGCCGCTTGGCAGCGATGGGCAGCAGCAGCTTTACCGTATTGCCGGCGGGCAAGCTACGCCATTACCGGGAGCGCCGGCGCCGGCATACGATCCGGCGCTTAGCCCAGATGGACGCTGGCTTGTGTTTGCAGTGGGAATTAACGGAGGGAGCGATCTCTATGCGCTGCCAGCCAGCGGAGGATCGGCCGTGCGCCTCACCGATCTTGGCACGGCACGCGCGCCAGTCTTTTCGCCCGACGGCGCAATGCTGGCCTTTCTGGCTATTCCGCCGGGCGGGCGCGGGTTTGACCTCTATCTCGCCGGCGTGACAGTCACCGATAATGGATTACAGATTGGCACGCCACGCCGGATTTCGACCGATTTCGCTATCAACGCCGATGCGGGTTTGTCGTGGGCGCGGTAAGTGTCTCGACCGGTTGCGCCGCCACCGGCAACGTCAGAGCTGCCGGACGCTCACCCAGCAGGTAGGCGATCACGTCGGCAGCCGAATAGCCCTGCCTCAGATCGAAGATCGTGCGCAAGCGCACCAGATCATCGCCACTGGTCAACAATGGCGGCTCAACCCCAATATCGGCGCGGACCTGCCCCACTCCGATATTGGCCATCAGCGCATTGCACAAACAGCGCCGGCCTTCGGTCTCAGCCAGATCACCGCCCTTTTTCACAAAGGTCGCCACTGGCTCACTAGCGCAGCGGTAGCCAATGTTACCCTTCGGCGTGCGATACATCGTGCGCAGGTAGCCAAGATCACAGATACGCTGGCGCGGCACCCCCTGCGCCGGATCGGTATCCCAGCGCACTACCTTGAAGGGGTAACCGGTCGGCGAGGCACGCGGGTCGGTAAAGACATCAACCGCGCCACGGGCAGCGGCTTCGAGCACTGAGCGGCGCAGCGGATCGGCCAACCCTGAGTCGGTGCAGAAGGCGAAGAGAGTACCGACCTGAATCCCCATCGCGCCGGCAGCGCGAGCCGCCGCCAATCCTTCGGGTGAAGCCGTGCCGCCGGCCAGCCAGAAGGGCAGGCCGAGCGCCGCAATTTTGGTGGGGTCAACCAGATCGCGCGGCCCATAGATCGGCTCGCCGCGCTCGTTAAGCTGCAACTCGCCCCGTGGCGGCGCATTGTGCCCGCCGGCCGTCGGCCCCTCGATCACCAAACCGTCAACCCCGGCAATCTTGCGCGCAAACATCGTTGCCAGCGTCACGCTAGCCACAATCGGCAAAAACAGTGGCCGGCGCAAGACAGGCGGATGACCCGACCAATGCTCAGCCGGGTCAAAGGTAATATAGGTCGGCGGCGCGCCATCGTCACCCTCAATCTCTGCTGTCAAGCGCGCAGGCTGGTGAGCGGCCAGCGCATCGAGCGCCGCTGGAATTTCGCGTGGGATGCCGGCTCCCATAATAATCACATCTACTCCGGCCAGCAAAGCCCCATAGAGGAGGGCTAAATTGGGCAACTGGATCTTGGTCAGCAGATTCATGCCAATTGGGCGGTCATGCCCCTCTTTGGCCAACCAGACCTCGACAAAGGCTGCCAGCATCGCCACCTGTTGCCGTTCCTTGCTGACCTTCAGGTTGTACATTGGCAACAATGCATACGGCTCAGCGGGCGCCCGCCCTTCAGGCCGAAAATAGGCATCAAGCACCCGTTCGGCCACACCGGGGATGGGGAAATGGGCCATCGCTCGCCGCATCGCGCCATCGGGGTCGCCATCTTGCAAGCGCCGGATCAGAATCGTATCAATGCCGGTGCCAGAAACAACACCGAGCTGGCCGCAGGCCGCTACCGCCCGCGCCAGCCGCCAATCAGAAACGGCGGCGCCCATGCCACCCTGAATAATCATTGGCAAATCGGTGGCGCGCATGGTTCAAGACTCCTTAAACATTACAGACAGCAGACGATTGCAATCGCTGCCAGCGGCGGACGAGGCAAGGCGAATATTTCCGTGGAATGCCATCGGGGTTGATAAACGAACGATGCAAACGGAAATCTGACCCTCTGCCCCATATCATACCGCAGAGTAGCAACCGGCGCCAGATAAGAAATCACTACCCCCAGTGCGAGCAGAGCAGCGCTCTGTCCATCAGCAAGCTCCCCGCGCGCCATCTTCGCAGATCACCACATCCAACCGGCGATCATGCGGTTCGCGTGGCAAGCGAGCAACTTCCTGCGCGGCAAACGCGACACCCACCGCTAGCGTTGGTGTCGCCGCGAGCAGCGTATCATAAAAACCGCCGCCATATCCCAACCGGTACAGATCGCGATCAAACGCCAACAGCGGCACAATGGTCAGC
>JANWYE010000308.1 GCA_025057175.1 Chloroflexus sp.
CGTAAAAGACCATCATCTCAGTAGTTGACAAGATAATGGAATCGAGCTATAACATTGAGTGTGATGCAAACGTGAGTTTTATCACAAAGGCCATCACTGCCGAAACTCCGAGATTGGCCGGCAACGATGACTGGCATCATGGCCTGCTTGCATAATCAGTGTTAGGGTTACACCTTGTGGCCGGCCACAAAAGCACCCGCTCTGACGATGTTGTCTTAGAGGTAATGAGGCCAAGTTCGCCAGAAACTGGTGACACACTACTGTGTCACTTGTATAGCTGTCATCATCTTTACCGCAAACGAAAGAAGGTCTTGCGCCATGAATCTGCTCGGCTTGCCCATCCTGTCACTGTTGCTTTGGCTGCCGGCGCTCGGTGCCATCGTGATCTTGTTGCAGCCGCGTGGCCGCCCTACACTCTATCGCTGGACAGCAATGAGTGTGGCGATGGCGACGTTGATCATTGCGGGAACAGTCATTGGCCTCTTCTACACCGGCCCGTATGGCCCTGCCGCTGGGATCGTGGTTGGGCCGCCACTTCAGTTCGTCGATTCGCTGGCTTGGCTACCTGCATTCGGCGCCAGTTATCTCATCGGTGTTGATGGAATCAATTTGTGGCTCGTTGGTCTAACGACCTTCCTCGCTCCGTTTGCGATTGCAGCGACGTGGCAACGGCAGACGCGCAGCCCTCGCCTGTTGCTAGCGCTCCTGTTGCTCGCTGAGACGGCTTTCCTCGGCGTTTTTCTAGCACAGGACATGCTGTTGTTCTACGTCTTCTACGAATTGGCTTTGATCCCGATGGTCTTCCTCATCGGGATGTGGGGTAGCCACGGTCGCGCGCAGGCAGCATTGAAACTCTTTCTCTACACTTTTGGCGGCTCGCTGTTGATGTTACTCGCGATCATCGGGTTGCATATTCTGCACCGCAATGCTGTCGCGGCAGTTGAGCCGGGGTTTGCTGGCACCTTCGCGCTGAATCAGATTGTTGCCGATATGCGGTCGGGTCTCTTTAAGCTCGACCCGTTGGCGGCCCGCTTGCTGTTCGGCGCCTTCTTTTTCGCCTTTGCCATCAAACTAGCGCTCTGGCCATTCCATACGTGGCTACCCGACGCATATAGCGTGGCGCCCACCCCGGTGGCGATTGTGCTAGCCGGCCTGATGGCTAAGTTTGGTGTGTATGGCTTGATCCGCTTCAACCTAACCCTCTTCCCTGAAGTGGCTTCATGGGCCGCGCCGGCAATCGCCGTGCTGGCTGTCATCGGCATTATCTATGGCGCATTGATCGCCTTCACCCAGCGCGATATGCAGCGCATGATCGCGTATTCGTCGATCAGCCACATGAACTTCATTGCGCTAGGGGTGATGACCCTCAATACAGTGGGCATCAATGGCGCACTGTTGCAGATGGCCGGCCATGGTGTAATTATGGCGGCGCTGCTGCTGATCGTGGCCGTGATCGAAGAGCGCCGCGATAGTCGCGAGCTTGGCTCGTTCGGTGGATTGTGGAGTGTGACTCCCGTTTACGCGGGGCTAACGCTGCTGACTCTGTTGGCGCTGGCTGGGCTGCCCGGTCTGAGCGGGTTCGTCGGCGAGTTCACTATGCTGCAAGGCGTCTTTACCTCGCCGTTGTTGGGATGGCCATTCGCATTGGGGGCAGTCATCGGGATCATTCTCGCCGCTGTCTATTCGTTGCGCTTGTTCCATCTCGGCTTTATGGGTGAAGTGCGCAACACTGCGAATCTCGACCTGCCCGATCTGCGGCGGCGTGAACTCATCACCCTTGGCACGTTGGCCATGGTGATGATCGCGCTCGGTCTGTTCCCCAATGTGCTGCTAAGCGGCACCACCGGTTCGGTGCAGGGGCTGGTTGACGCACTCACGCCGGCAGTGCAGGCCGCCGCTCAATTGAATGGATTACGGTGAGTTACCATAACACCAATTTGATGGAAGGGGTGAACATCAGCCACCCCTTCCATCATCATGTGGCGGTTGTGATATAGTATCCCTATCATGGACGAACCAACCGATGGCCGCATGGTAGCGGCATTACACGATTTTCAACGGTTGCGCTGGCGCGCCGACCTCGAACATCTGCTGGCCCGGTTGCGCGGCCAGTCAGATGATTTGTTGCCATTTGAAGAGGTGCGGCGACGGGTCAACGCGCGGATGGCGGGCGAACGCCAGTTACGTGAAATTCCGATTGCGGCAATCGTCGGTAGCGTTGGCCGTTACCATGACTTTAATCGCAGCTTTTTACCCCGGCGCGATGATGACTGGCAACGCTGGTCACGCGTGATGGTCGCGGCTGATAGCATGCATGGCTGGCCGCCGATCGAGGTCTATCAGATCGGTGACGCCTATTTTGTCATTGATGGCAACCATCGCGTATCGGTTGCGCGCCAGTTAGGAATGGATCACATTCAAGCGTATGTTACACCGCTCTTCTCACGCGCGCCGATCAATCCGTCAATGACGCTCGAAGAGATTATTATTGCCGGTGAATACGCTGCTTTTCTCGAAGCCACCCGCCTCGATGAGCTGCGCCCCGGCTGCGATTTACGGGTAACGGTTGCCGGCCAATACGATCAGCTACGCCAACAGATCGAGCACATTCAGCAGCGACTTGCCACGTCTGAGCATACGCCACCGTTACCAGAAGCGGCTTGCGTCTGGTACGATCACGTCTACCGTCCGGTTGCCGAGTTGATCCGCGAACGCGGGTTGCTCCGCAATTTCCCCAACCGCACCGAAACCGATCTTTACCTCTGGCTGTGCAATCATCGCGATGAACTGAGCAAGCATCTGGGTTGGGAAATAAGCCTTGCCCAAGCCATCGAAGATCTGGCCGAAGCGCCTAGCCGGGCCGAGCAATTGATTGAGCGAGTCATTCCCGATAATCTTGAACCGGCGATGCCGGCTGGAGTCTGGCGGCGCAATCGCACACTTGATCCGACCCACTGGTTGTTCCGCG
>JANWYE010000309.1 GCA_025057175.1 Chloroflexus sp.
GGTTCGAGGGCGTGGATTGGCACATTGGCCTCGATGAGCGTCTGCAATACTTTGGCTTGCAATTCAGGCGTATGCGGATTGATCAGCACGGCCTGTTCATCACACTGCACTTCGCGCCCAATCATCTCTAGCCGCTGGCGCAAGGCCAGATCAAGTGGGCCGGTTTTTACCTCAATACTGCCGGCGATCTGCCGCACCTCAGCGACGTTCAGTTCAAGCACAATCTTGCCATCGGTCAAAATGCCGGCTCGGTCGCAGAGATACTCTACCTCTGCCAGCCGGTGGGTGCAGAGCAAGACAGTATGGCCGCGCTGGCGCACGCCATTCAGCAGCGTGAGCAATTCTTGCTGGCCGTCGAGATCTAGCCCGCTGGTCGGTTCGTCAATCAATAAGAGATCGGGGTCAGTTAAGAGAGCCTGCGCGATGCCTAAACGTTGGAGCATGCCCTTGGAAAAGGTGCGGAGATAGCGATCGGCAACAGCAGTTAAGCCGGTCAATTCGAGAAGTTCGTCAATGCGTTGGCGCAACTGCGTGGCCGGCATACCATCGAAGTGACCGAGAAACGTGAGATATTCGCGAGGGGTGTAATAGCTATGATAGCGTTGGCGTTCGGGCACATAGCCGATCAGGCGACGTTGCGCTTCGAGGTCGGCGCTGCCGAGCACGCGGATCCGCCCGCTATCTGGGTGCAAAAAGCCTAGCAGTAAGTGAATAAGCGTGGATTTACCGGCGCCGTTTGGCCCTAACAGGCCATAAACTTCACCGGCGGCGACGCGCAGGTTGACGCCGCGCAAGACCGAGACATGACCGTAACGTTTGGCGAGACCTTCGACGACGATGACATCGGCCATGGTGCCGAACTCCGCTGATGATGGCTGAAATAAATTTTCTACTCTACATTATGTGTCAAGGTTTGCGACTCTGTGGAAGAGAACGGCATCCATCGCAGAATTCCTTGCTTATGGGTTGTGCTGTTGTATGTTCGGCGGAACAGAGAACGCTGCATTTTAGCTGCGCCTGATCGACCCCTTGATCAAGCTCTGAGGCACGATCAAGCACGTGCGTCAAGTTACTGTAACTAGGCGCTCTGCCCCCATCCTAATGCAATCGCCGCCAAGACTGCCACCCCCCCTGCCCACATCACCGTCGCGCGGATGGCTGCCGGCACGCTTAAGCGCGGGAGCCGGCCTTGTAGCCAGCCTAGACCAAGGATTGTGACCGCGCTCCCGCCGGCAATGACTGACAACGAAGCCCACGGAGGCAACAGCTCGCGTGGTAAGCCTGCTATCCAAACCACTGCAACCAGCGCTGCGGCCAATGTTTCACGGGCGAAGGTCAAGGCTGCGGCTGGACGAGCTGGCAGCCCTTCGGTTATTCCTCGTGGCCCGAGCGATGGCTCTGGTCCGAATGGACCCCAATTGATCGCTGCCGGCAAGCTAAACAAACCGGCTATCCAGACCAGCAGGTGGCCGCTCAGCGTCCAGCCGTTGATGCTGCCGGCGCTGGCAAAACTGAGTGCAGCCGTGCTCCACAGGATAGCGCGCCCCAGCACTCCTATTTGCGCTTCGCGCACTGCGGCGCGCACTAGGCGGGGCGTGCCTGACGACAATGCTGGCCACAACGGGAGCCACGCCGCTATTTCGAGTAATGCCCATGCGCCCAGCCAGCCAAAGGGTCGCGGCGCTGGATGCCACGGCCACGGCAAGCCGGTCAGCCCACTGGCAATCAGTGCCAATGTGGCCAAAGCCAACCAGCCGATCCATTCCGTTGACAGCAGCAAACTGCCATTGGCCGGCAATTGCCGGGTCACGAGCAAACGATAGCCGATCCCTAGCCCGATGGCTAATAAGCCGCCCGGGTAAATGACGAGTGCGATCAATTCGGCCACGATCATGAACGTTGTCGTTATCCTTTCTCTGTCGAGAGCTGCTTTGCTGGCTATGAAAACCCTAACGCGGCTAAGCTTCGTACAGTTGCCTCGATTGTTGGTAGCACGAGGTTGGGGAAGATTCCAATTGCTACCATGACCGCCAGTAAGACAGTGATAATGGCTACCGCGCCAATTGGTTCACGCAGTTGGCGGGAAGGTGGTGGGCGATCGAGTTCAATCTCGCCAAGGAGCGATGGTTCCGCAACCATTGGCGCTGCACTCGGCCCGAAGAGATACTGAACCGCTAGTTGCGCTAAAGTCAACGCTGCAAGCGCCATTGCCACCAATAAGGTTAGTAATTCCAACCAATGGTTGGCCGCAGCAGCTTGCAAGGCCAATAAGTAGCTTGTACCCCCCGGAAGCGGCAACCATCCAATTAACGCCATTCCGCTGCCCAACAAACCGGCGCCTGCGACTGGCCGGTGCCAAAACAGATCGCTTCGATCTTCGGTCTGCGAGCGATCTAGATCGTCGAGCATGGCAAGACTCACGAGCACAGTGGTCACAGCTAGCGCTAGATTGATTACACCCAAGATAGCGCCGCTGAGACCGGCCAATGATAGTGAGGCAAATCCATAGAAGATGATACCGCAATTGCCAGCAATGAGATAAGCGATGCGTTGGCGTAAGGTGCCAGCAGTCAGCGCCAAGGCGCTTGACAGCACCGCGCTCACTGCGGCGCCGATGCGCAACACATTAAGCGCTTGCCCACCCTCGAAGAGGAGGGTAGGGAAGCTTTGCAGTGTTAAGAGAAAGACGAGCAAACTAGCCGGCGCTGGGAGGGCGATGATGAGAATGGCCGCCAACGATCCGGCGTATGATACTAGATCGACCAGCCACGAATGGAATGGCGCTAGCGCCATGCGTAAGGCAAAACCGGCTGCTAGCAATGCCAGAATAAACCGGGCCGGCGAGATGCGTCCCGGTAATTCACCC
>JANWYE010000030.1 GCA_025057175.1 Chloroflexus sp.
GGCCATCTACGACGCGCTGTCATTGGTTGATAGCGCAGGAGACAAATTATGCCATTCTTCAAAGATGAGGAAGAACTGCGTCACATCTTGGGCACTCTCTACGATCGGGTCAAGTGTGATGCGCAGATTGCGCCGCGCATTTGCGAAGGCCGGATTGTGATCCAGTTTCGCTACGAAGAGCCACATGGCGTCGTAACCATCGATGCCGCCCATCCACCAACTCAACCCGGCGCATACTGCGATGTCTTCTGGGGCGAGGTCAATCTCAAACCGGACGTTGAGATGAGCATGAAAGCAGATATTGCGCACCAATTCTGGCACGGCAAGATCAATCTGATGACCGCGTTAGCTCGCCGGCAAATCATCGCCAAGGGGCCGATCCCCAAGATTCTGAAGCTCTTGCCGGCAGTTGAACCAGTATATACGATGTACCCAAACATGCTGCGTGAGATGGGGCGCGAAGATCTGGTATTAACCAAGTAGCACCGGTTCACTCGCTGTGCCTATGCCAACCACGAGCGAGATGTATGAACGCGGCGCGGCTGATGCCGAACGAGGCGAGTTCAACCCTTTCTACTACCAGCACTACTACTACTATCGGCAAGGGTATGACTCAGTGCGGCGTCGCCACCGGCCACGGTTCTATCTGATCAGTCTCTTCATTGTCAGTGTCATCATAGCCGTTGGGGTAATGGTCGCAATTTGGCTGATTGGGCGACGCGGCCCTGCCGCAGTCGCCCAACCAGTCGCTTCGCCAGCGATTGTGCTTGATACACCTACTCCTTCGCCATTACCGCCGACTTCAACACCGTTCCCTTCACCGACGCCAATACCAACCCCCACCCCGCCAGCGTTACAGGTTGGCAGGAGGGCGATTGTGGTCAATGTCGGCAACGTACCATTGCGGCTGCGGGCCGCTCCCGGGTTACAAGCGCGAGTGGTCGGTACTCTACCAGCAGGACGAGAAGTTGTATTGCGTGAGGGGCCGGTGCTCATCGATGGGTATACGTGGTGGCGTGTCGAGGCAGGGAGACAGCAGGGCTGGTGTGCCGTGGTCACGCCAGATGGGATGCGGTTTCTAGAGCCGGCGGGGCAGTAGCACAGCATTCCCTACCGCCCCGCTGCCGGCGACTCCTCGATCAGAGCGGCATACGGGCCGCGTTGCGCAGGCGGCAGCATCGCAGCGATCTTAAGCATCATTTCAGTTGTGAGCCGTTCCATCACATCAGCAGGGATTTTGTTGTCAGGCAATGGCTCGACATAGTACGGCTCACCGATCTTGATATGCACCGGTTCGCGGCGCAAAGTACCGCGGAAACCGTGTTCGGTGCCGGTGATTGCCATTGGCACGATTGGCACCCCGGCCTGCATAGCCAACCGGATTGCGCCACCACGCCCCGGTTGCAAAATTCCATTGCGGCTACGATGGCCTTCTGGAAAGATGAGTAGCACGGCTCCTTTGCGCAATGCTTCAGCCGCGGCATCAAGTGCGGCGAGATCACGCTTGCCACGCCGGATCGGTATCACATGCATATTGCGAAAGAACCAGCCCGCCACTGGATTAGCAAAGATCTCGATCTTTGCCAGCCACGATAACCGGTAACGGAACGGTAGCAATGCGCCGACGGCGGGAATATCAACCCAATTAATATGGTTCATCACGAGGATCATCCCGCCTTGTTCACGCGGCGGCAACCGTTCAACCCCCTCAATCGACCAGCGCCACCAGCCGATCAGGCGAAAGAAGTGAATGATGATATACAGCAATCCATAGACAACATAAGCAAACATGACACCCTCACTAGCGGCCCAGATCAAAACCAAACACGAGCCGTCCACCCAACCATCCGCCGGCGATGAGCAGAAATGCGCCAGCCACATGCCAGCCGAGGTATGCCTTGCGTCGGGCGGGATCGTTTAAAATCGCCGGTTGCCGTCGCCGAATCGACCACACCCGGCCATAACATGCAGTCGCAGCCAAACTTGCCGCAGCGTGGCCATTCGTCCACGCAATCACCGGATCATTAGTAGCGAGGCCGGCCAATTGGCGGGCAGCATCAAACAATCCGCTCGCAATGGCGACGAACGCTCCAAGTAGGCCGAAGATCAAGCAGTGAAAAGCGCTCTGATCCCATTGCATGTGACCGGTGCGCAGAGCGATCAATGTGAAGAGACTGCTGGCGAGCAGCAGCCCGATTGGAACATGGACAGTGGCAGGATGCAGTGCGTACATCATTTTCATTATACCATAGCCGTTACCGGCTCGATCCGCGCGCGTCCAGCGCTACACTCACCGATTTGCTGCGCGATCGTGGCTGCTTGATTGGCCGGTAGATCGGCGGTGATAGCAATATCAGCGGCAAACGATTCAGCCACAATCACGGCGGCGTTTGCCTCGAGCAGCCTGCGAATGGCGGTGTAATCGGGGTAAGCGAGCTGGATCGTCATCCGTTGGTAGATGACACGTTCCGTTCTTGGCACAATAGCGAGCACGGCGCGGGTAGCATCGCTATAGGCGCGCACCAATCCGCCAATGCCAAGCAACGTCCCGCCAAAGTAGCGAGTAACGATGACCGTAATATCGCCTAAATTAGCCCCGCGCAGGACTGCCATCATTGGCCGGCCGGCAGAACCGGCTGGTTCGCCATCGTCGCTCAGGCCGGCGATCGTGCTCGCGCCATAGCCGATAAGGTAGGCATAGCAATGGTGGGTAGCGTCAGGCATCGCGGCGCAGGTGGCAGCGATCGCTGCTCGCGCGTCTTCGACGGTAGGAGTGGGAATGGCGTGAGCGATAAAGCGCGATCCACGCACCACCATCTCGGTGCGGGCAGGGCCAGCCGGAATAGGATATGATACAGCATTCATTGATCGTAGGTTTGCCACAATGGATTAGCGAGTTCGTCAATAGCCGCTTCGACCGCTGCCAGCTCAGCGGCAAGCGCGTAGTAGCGGGCGCGACCTTCGGCGTGGCGCGCGGCCCAGAAAGGCTGGAATGGCTCAGGAATTGGGTTGCGCAATGCGCGCTCAACCTCAACGAGTAATTCACGAAATTCGAGTTCCCACCAGCGTTGAAGCGCAGCACTGAGTACACTGCCGGGTGGGCCAAAATCGGCGAGCAAGCGGCGGGCAAACTCGTGGGTGAGAGTGAATTGCTCGTGGACGACTGCCACTGCCTGCGCCGCCAATTCGGCAAGGCGACCAGCGGTATGGGTTGGTGGCGATGGCAGGGCTAGTGGGTCGATGGCATGCCGCAAGCGATGGCGGCCAGCGCTAGCGGCTAGTAAGGCAAGGGTAAGATGGTCAGCCGGCGCGATGATCCGCACCGGAGCCACAGCGATGGCATTGCTAGCATCCCATGTGATGATAGGTTGCTCACCGGCGCCGATCAGGATGCGTGGCGTGGGAGCAGTAAGCGCCGGTATCGCTTCCGGTGGTAATTCCCACCACAGTGGCTCTGGCGTATCGGCATACTTGCTGAGGCGCCGGCTGAGACCGGGGTGCCGCTGGATCAAGCTATCAAAGTCTGTAATGGCGTGTTGTTGGCTATAACCCGGCGGCAAAGCCAGCAACCAGCGGTCGCCAGTAGGTGTATGCCATGAGCGCAGCGTACTGATGTCAATAACCGGACGTAATAAAGGGGCGCAAGCTGGTTCGAAAATGACCGCTTGATCGCGTTCGGCGCGATTAAAAAGCAGGGCCGGATGCGGCGCCGGAATACCGGTATAGAGTATGCGCATAGCTTTAAGGGTCATGTTACAATACAGACTGTGATATAGTATACACTTGTATCATACATTGCTTGGCAGTACCATAGAAGTGGAAGCCCCAATCGCATACGCTGCCTGCTCGTGGCGCTCTCTGGTAGTCTAAGGAGCAGTCCATGACCGAATTGGCTGAACAAGCGCCATCGGTTGCGGTAAGCGCCTCATTATTACCTCTTAAGCTCTCGCCGCCGCCGGTGCGGGCAGATGAAATGCTGCGCCGGGATTTGCATGCGTTGTTGGCCGAAGCTCGCCTGATGCCGGTAACGCTCGTGGTGGCGCCGGCAGGGTACGGTAAAACTACATTGTTAGCGCAGTGGGCCGATGAATTCATGCGCACCGGCGCGCAAGTGGCGTGGATTAGCTTTGAAGCTAACGATCAAGAACCATCTTTGCTCTTGGCTTACCTCATCGGCGCTATTCAGCGCGTTTTGCCTCGTGCCGGCGAGCAGGCGCTGCGCATGTTGCAGAGCTTGGCCGACTTAGAGCGTAATTGGCCACTGGTAGCCGGTGCGCTGCTGAGTGAGGTGCAACGCGAGTTGCAGTCGCAGACAATGTTGATCCTCGATGACGTGCATCTCGTGAGCGATGGCCCAATCACGAATGATCTGCTAGGCTATTTGTTGCGCGCAGCGCCACCTAACCTGCATATTCTCATGGCCTCGCGCCGTCCGCTGGTATTTGCGCCATTACCACGATTACGCGCTGAAGGATTGTTACTCGAAGTCGGGGCTAACGATCTGTTGCTCCAGCGCCACGAAGCGATTGCGCTACTTGAACGCGCGGGGGTATCGTTGACGAATGATGAACTCGACCTTCTGCTTGAGCGCACTGGCGGCTGGATGTTGAGCGTGCAGCTTGCGGTACGCACCCTTGCGCGCCAAACGCCCGAACAACGTCGCGCCTATCTACAGGGATTGGTTTCCAATCAACACGACCTGTTTGCATATTTGGCTTCAGAGGTGTTGGCGGCGTTGCCGCCACGATTGGTTGATCGTCTCATCTGCGCAGCGTTGCTCGGGCAAGTCAACCCATCATTGCTCGATGAGGCACTTGGGGTTGATGATAGCGCCCAAATGATCGAGCAAGCGATCACGCTTGGCCTGCCGCTTACAGTTGATACCGGAACCACTGATGGCGAGCGCATATTCCGATTTCATCCGCTTTGGCAACGCCTCTTGGCCGATCGAGCACTCAGCCGGTTTGATCGAGTCACGGTGCGTGAGTTGCACGAGCGGTTCGGGATGGTGCTCGCGCGGCATGATCAGATCGAGCAGGCGTTACGTCATTTGGCGGCAGCCGGCAATCCGGCGGCGATTGCGCGCGCACTCCGTGAACACGCATGGCCATTAATCGATTCGCCCCAGCGCGAAAGTTTGCGAAACTGGATTGAGCGCCTTCCCCCGGAAGTCCGTGAGCATGATCCCGAATTGCTGCACATGCAGGGGTGGAGCCTGTTTAATACTGATCGCGAACGCGCATTGCGGTTGATCAGCCAAGCTGCCGAGCAATACCGCTTGGCCGGCGCGCCGGCGCAAGAGCTGCGCGCGCTGCGCGACATGGCCGTGCTCCTCTTTTGGTCTGATGCGCCAGCTGAGTTTGCTAGTGTATGCCGGCGCGTGATAGCAGCAGCAGCGCGCGCCAATGATGTGTGGTCGCGCGGCGCGGCGTTGGTTGGTCTGATGGCGCTTGCCTACAGCCAAGGGCGGTTTCGGGCTGCACTGCGGATCGCGCGCTGGGCTGATCGTCGCCCGCTGAGTGTGCTGTGGCAGTGGCTGTTGGCCGCGTTGCGGGCGTCGATCTATACCCAGCAGGGATGTCCAGCCGAAGCGTTGGCTGCAATCAATGCTGCGCTTGAGTTGCCTCGGATCGATCGGAATGATATGCTGCGCCAGTCACTGCTGTTGTTGCAGGCCATGGCGCTCTATCAGCAAGGTAAGCATGAAGTGGCGCTCGATCAAGCGCAGGAATGTTATTACCGGCTGAATGACTATGCGCCCGGCAGTGTGCTGGCCGGCAACGCGGCTTTGATCTTGGCCCTGTTGCTGATAGAGAACGATCGTTCAGAAGAGGCGGCGACCTATTTGCAACGGGTGCGGCAGGTTGTTGCTCATTTTGACGATCGTCTCTTGGGGGTGCGGGCACGGATTGTTGAAATCTATGGATTGTTGCGCACACAACAGCCAACTGCTGCGGCGCAGGCTATAGCGTTTTGGCACAAGCTGCGTGAGCAATCTGCGACAAGTTTGCAACAGTTTCCACATGGAGAAGGCACATTCCTGAACTCGCATGATCTCTGGATGCAGAGCTTGCTGTTGATCGCCATCGGTGAAGGCGGTGAATGCGATCAGGCATTAGCAATGGCAAATGACCTCTTATCGTTGATGGGCCGGCACCCTGATGGCTTGTTCCGCGCGCTGATCCATATCTATCGGGCGTATATTATTGCCCAGCGCCAAAGCGGTTCCCCGGTCATCAAAGACGATTTGCAAACCGCGTGCGCAATCTGTGATCGAGCCGGTGTTGAGTCACTTCCTTTTTTGCCGCGCCCGGCAATGTTTTGGGCGATCAAGACGGCATTGCAGCTCGGTTTGTCGAGCCGGGCGATGATTGCGGCGCTGCGCCGGTTTGATACCGCTACATTGGCCGCCATTGTGACCCCGTTGCTTGACGAATCGTTTCCGGTAGAACTGCGTGTGCTCGGCGCTAACCTGATCGGTGATTTGAGTCTGGTGAACGCCTATAGTACACTGCGCAACTTGCTCAAGGATCGCTCGCCTCAAGTGCGATTAGCGGCAAGCGAAGCGCTCGAACGGCTTGTTTATCGCCCGCCCTACCGGCTTACAATCCGCGCTTTAGGCGGTTTTCAGGTGTTGCGCGGCGATCAGGAAGTGCGCGATCGCGATTGGCGGAGTGTGAAGGCCCGCCAGTTGTTGCAACTTTTGCTGATCGAACGCGGGCGCATGTTGCCGCGCGAACAGATTATGGATATGCTGTGGCCCGGCCTCGATAGCGAGTCGGCCTCGAATAATCTGCGGGTGACAATTAGTCGTTTGATTAAAGCGTTAGAACCGGATCGCCCCGAAGGTGCGCCCACCTATTATATTTTGCAGCAGGGCGATACCTACGGCTTTAACGTCGAGAGCGACCATGTCTACGATGTGGCGATGTTTGTGCAAGCGGTGGAACAGGGGCGGCGCGAGTTGCAGCGCAACCGGCGGGCCGAAGCGCGTGATGCCTTCCAGTCGGCAGTGTCGCTGTATAGCGGCCAGTTTTTGCCCGATAGCTTGTACGAAGATTGGTCGGTCGTGGAACGTGAACGGTTGGCGTTGTTGTTTAATGACGCAGCGCTTAGTTTAGGCCGGATTCTCTTTGACGAGGGGAAATATCACGACGCTATCGCGCTCGGATGGCGAGTGCTGGAATACGATAAGGCGCAGGAAGAGGCGTATCAGTTGTTGATTCGCGCTTATGGGGCGATTGGCGAGCGCAGCACGGCGATTCGATTGTATCAGCGTTGTGTCACCGAGCTGCGCGATGAGCTTGGTGTCGAGCCGTTGCCCGAAACAGTAGCGCTGTTTGAGCAAGTGCGCGGCAGACGGGCATCGTGAGCTTAAGCTTGTGTGGCGGAGCCAGTTGGGTTTCCGGCGCTGGCTGTATTGGTTGTCGGATTGTGCTGTAGATGGTTAGTAATAAATGCTAAGAGTTCGTCAAGTTGGTCAATGCGGCACTCGAAGCCAGTGCCAATGTGTTGGATCCGCCCACTCCACCGCTGCGCCGTTGTGTCTTCGTTCTCGGCTACAACAATCCGCACCAAAAATGATTCGACTCGCCGAGTCGCCATACTTTTCTTTCCTCGTTCTGACAACTGTCACATACGACTAACGAACTTAGTAGTATCATACTGAGGCATCCTTACCAATTCATAACCATAGTCTAGAGTTCATTAGCGAGGATTACTGTGCAAGCTGTGATTGCGGTATTGCCCGGCGATGGGATCGGGCCGGAGGTGGTTGCAGAGGGGGTGAAGGTGTTGCAGGCGGTGGCAAGCCGTTTTGGCCATGCCTTTACCCTGCGTGAGGCGTTGATTGGCGGGTGCGCGATTGATGCGACCGGTGAGCCGCTGCCGGCTGAGACGGTGGCGCTGTGCCGTGAGGCTGACGCGGTGTTGCTTGGCGCGGTTGGCGGCCCGAAGTGGGATGATCCACAGGCCAAGGTGCGCCCCGAACAAGGGTTGCTCGGCATTCGCAAGGCGCTCGGTCTGTTTGCCAATCTGCGCCCAGTGCGGGTGCATCCGCGCCTGATCGATGCTTCGCCGTTGCGGCCCGAACGGTTGCACGGGGTTGATCTGATCGTCGTGCGCGAGTTGACCGGCGGGATCTATTTCGGCGAGAAGCGGCGCGAACGCGGCCCTGAGGGCGAGTGGGCAAGCGATCTCTGCATCTATAGCGAAGAGGAGATTGCGCGGGTGGTGCGCGTGGCGGCGCAGTTGGCTCGCCGCCGGCGCGGTAAGTTGACGCTGGTTGATAAGGCGAATGTGCTTGAAACAAGCCGGCTGTGGCGTAGCATCACCACCCGGCTGGTGCGCGACGAGTTCTCTGACCTGCAATTCGAGACGATGCTGGTTGATGCGTGCGCAATGCACCTCATCCGCCGCCCCGCCGATTTTGATGTGATCGTGACTGAGAACATGTTTGGCGATATTCTTACCGATGAAGCCGCAATGCTGGCCGGTTCGATGGGGATGTTGCCGTCAGCGTCGCTAGGCAGCGGGCGGATGGGTCTCTACGAGCCAATTCACGGTTCGGCTCCCGATATTGCCGGGCAAGGCAAGGCCAATCCATTGGCGACGATTTTGAGTGTGGCGATGCTGTTGCGCCATTCGCTCGATCTGGCTGCCGAAGCTGAGTGCGTCGAAGCGGCTGTCGCGTCGGTGATCGATCACGGGATCGTCACCGCTGACATTGCCACGCCCGGCCAGTCGATCTATAGCACCTCGCAAGTCGGCGATGCGGTCGCTGCTGCAATTGCTAGGTGATGCTATAGCGTCCTCGGCGGTATGAGAAAGTTTCTCCCGCCGAGGGCGCAGTGGTATAGCCTGCCGTGATGTCTCTGCGACATAGGTAACGGTTTACTGCCGCAGGGGCAATGGGGGTGCAAGCGTCTGCATGCTGCGGTAGGCCTGAACCGGCGCGCGCTACCCTGTGCTATACTGGCAAGCACGCAACCGAATCACACTCGTTATCGCAACGGAAGGAGCGCTCGATGGAGCGGAAGATTCGCGTGCTGGTCGCGAAGCCCGGTCTCGATGGCCACGATCGCGGCGCCAAAGTGATTGCCCGCGCTCTGCGCGATGCCGGCATGGAGGTGATCTATACCGGTTTGCAACAGACACCGCAGATGATTGTTGAGGCAGCATTGCAAGAGGATGTTGATGTGATCGGTCTCTCGATCCTCTCTGGCGCTCACATGACGCTGCTGCCCAAGGTGATGCAGTTGCTGCGCGAGCAGGGCATGACCGATGTGCTGGTTGTCGCCGGGGGGATTATCTCTGACGAAGATGCCGAGATCCTCAAGCGCGAGCATGGGATCGCCGAAGTGTTTGGCCCCGGTTCTTCAACGCAGGCGATCATCGACTTCATCCGTTCTAATGTCCAGTTGACGCGGGGCTGAGCTATGAGCGAACACGAACTGGTCACGCGCTTGCGCAATGGCGAGCGGCGAGCGTTGGCGCGGGCCATTTCTTTAGTCGAACAGGGCGGGCCAGTGGCGCGCGCTATCGTGGCGGCTGCCTACCCGCATGCGCATGCCCATCGCGTCGGTATCACCGGCCCGCCCGGCGCCGGTAAATCGACGTTGGTGACCTCGTTGGCCCAAGAATGGCGGCGGCGCGGCGTGCCGGTTGGCATCGTGGCTGTTGATCCGTCGTCGCCGTTCAGTGGCGGCGCGGTGCTCGGCGACCGCATCCGCATGCAGGCGCTTGGCGGCGATCCCGGTGTCTTTATTCGCAGTATGGCCAGCCGGGGCCGCATGGGGGGATTGGCCCGCGCTACGGCTGATGCCGTGACCTTGATCGCCGCCGCCGGCTTTCCCGTTGTGCTGATCGAGACGGTTGGCGCCGGGCAGGATGAAGTTGACATTGCCCAAGCCGCTGATACAACCATCGTGGTTGAAGTGCCCGGCATGGGCGATGATGTGCAGAGCATCAAAGCCGGCATGCTCGAAATCGCCGATATTTTTGTGGTCAATAAAGCTGACCGGCCCGGCGTTGATCAAACAGTGCGCCAACTCCGTACAATGCTGCAATTAGGTGGCGCGCCGGCTGATGGCTGGTCGCCGCCAGTGTTGGCGGCGGTGGCCACGACCGGTGAGGGCTGCGCGCAGATTGTGGACGCAGTGGAGCAGCATCGCCACCATCTTGCCGCCGATGGAGCGCAAGCTGGCCGGAAACGGGCATTAGCCGAGCGCGAGTTGGCCGCTGCCGTGCAAGAGCTGATCCTTGAACGGTTGCGTGGCCCGCGTTGGGAGGCGTTTGTGAGCGACATCGCCGCCCGCCGGCGCGATCCGTACGCTGCAGCGAGCGAGTTGTTGGAGGGGTAGAATAGGGGCGCGGCCCGCTGCGCTAGTACGGATGGGGACTGGGACAGGTAGCGCTGATGTAGCCCGTTGCGCCTTTTCGAGAACGGGATGAGCCAAGGAGGTTTTCTGTGCAGGTAAATCCGTCGATTTTTAAAGCCTACGATATTCGCGGTATATATCCGACCGAGCTAAACGAAGAAGTTGCTTACCTGATCGGGCGCGCCTTTGTGACCTTCCTCGGCGCCGAGACGGTGATCGTCGGGCGCGATATGCGCACTTCTGGCCCGTCACTGTTCGATGCGGTGACGCGCGGGATTATGGATCAGGGAGCCGATGTGGCCGACATCGGGATGGTCAGCACCGATCAATACTATTTTGCCTGTACCCAGCTTGGCTTTCCCGGCATGATGGTGACGGCATCGCATAATCCTAAGCAGTACAATGGTTTCAAGATGGTGCGCCGCATGCCCTACCTCCTGTCGGGCGATGAGGGGATTCAGGATTTGCGCCGGTTGGTCGAGAGCGAAGACTTCCCCACGCCAACCCGCCGTGGTGAACGCCGTGAGTACGATTTCAAAGAACAGTTTGTGCAGAAGGTGCTCTCGCTGATCGATGTCTCAGCCATTAAGCCGCTGAAAGTGATTGTTGACACCGGCAACGGTATGGTTGGCCCGATCTTGCAAGAAGTCTATTCGCACCTGCCGATCCAGTTGACCGGTATGTACCTCGATCCCGACGGCACGTTGCCTAATCACGGCCTCGATCCGTTGATGCCAGAGAACCGGGCTGAGTTGCAGCAACGGGTGAAGGACGAGGGCGCTGATATTGGCTTTGCCTTCGATGGCGACGGCGACCGCTTCTTTGCGATTGATGATCGCGGTGAGTTTATTTCCGGCGATTTCCTGACTGCGATTTTAGGTCGCTATCTGCTCGAAAAAGAACCGGGTGCGAAGATCCTCTACGATGTGCGCGCGTCGTGGGCCGTGCCTGATGAAGTGCGCGCCGCCGGCGGCATCCCGTTGGTCGAGCGGGTTGGCCACGCTTTCATTAAGCGCCGTATGGCCAACGAAGACGCCATCTTTGCCGGCGAGGTCTCTGGTCACTACTACTTCAAAGCCTTCGCCTTTGCCGACTCGGGCATTATTCCTTCGCTCTACCTGCTCGAGATGCTCTCGAAGCGTGGGGTGAAGATGAGCGAGTTGCTTGGCCGGCTCGAATCACGCTACTTCATCTCTGGCGAGATTAACTCGCGGGTGAGCGATGTGCGCGCCAAGCTCGACGAGATTGCCGAACGTTACAGCGACGGAAAGGTTGAACGGCTGGACGGCGTTTCGGTCAGCTACGATACGTGGCATTTCAACGTGCGCGGTTCTAACACCGAACCGTTAATTCGCCTCAACCTCGAGTCAATCGCCTCACGCGCTGAGATGGAGGCTAAGCGCGATGAGGTGTTGGCCGTGATCCGGTCGTAATCGCGATCAGTTAGGATATCGTTCGTTGCCGTCATGGTCGGGATGCGCGTCTGCGTGTCCTGACCATTATCTCCGTCTTTCCTCGCTTATTCCATCCCCTGTTCGATCCGGGACGATCACCCTTGACACGCTTCATCAGAACCAGTATAGTACAGGTATCGAATATATTCCTAAACAGAATAAACACCTTCGACAAGACCCGCTCGCATCCTCTTCTTGCGTCGAGGTAGCCCGCCTCAATCCCGGTTTGATGCTCTCTCTCGGCTCGTTGGCGAGCCATGGACATAGGCTGTCGTTCATTGGCGAACGGAGTAAACGCAATGGAAATCAGTCGGGACAAGCTGCTGTGGGCGTATGAGCGCATGCGGCTCATTCGTGAGTTCGAGGATCGGCTGCATACCGATTTTGCGGCTGGGAAGATCCCCGGTTTCGTTCACCTTTACGCGGGTGAAGAGGCAGTCGCGGTTGGTCTCTGTGCGCATCTGCGCGACGATGATTTTATTACCAGCACTCACCGCGGCCACGGGCACTGTATCGCCAAAGGCGTTGATCTGCGCGAAATGATGGCCGAGATCTACGGCAAGGCGACCGGCGCCTGTAAAGGCAAGGGTGGCTCGATGCACATCGCGGATGTGGATAAGGGCATGCTTGGCGCGAATGGAATCGTCGGCGGCGGGCCGCCGCTAGCCTGCGGCGCTGGCTTGACCGCCAAGCTCAAAGGCACCGATCAGGTGACGGTCTGCTTCTTCGGCGACGGCGCTTCTAATCAGGGCACGACCTTTGAGGGTCTCAATCTGGCCGGAATCTGGAAGTTGCCGGTGGTGTTCGTCTGCGAAAATAATGGTTACGCCGAAACCACCTCGCCCCGCTATTCGGTCTCCGGCCAAGACATCGCGGCTCGCGCGCGTGGGTTTGGCATGCCGAGTATTGCCATCGATGGACTCGATTTCTTCGCCGTCTACGAGGCGGCCGGTGAGGCGATTGCCCGCGCTCGTCGCGGCGAAGGGCCAACCTTCATTGAGGCGCAGACCTACCGCTACTACGGCCATTTCGAGGGTGACTCGATTCGCTATCGTACCCGCGAAGAGGAGGAGCATTATCGCTCGCTTGACTGCCTCCATCGCTTCCGCCAGACCACAATTTCACAAGGGTTGCTGACTGCAGCGGAACTCGATGAGATTGATGCTCGCGCTCGCGCTGCCATCGAAGATGCCGTGCGATTCGCTGCTGAAAGCCCGATGCCCGATCCGGCGGAACTGTTAACCGATGTCTATGTTGATTATCCAATGGCGGCGCTCTGGCCTTTCCAAGAGGCGGCAGTGCCGGTACATCGCTAAGCGGTTGATCCGATAGATTGCTAGCGGAGGTTTCCCGCTCCCACTCAACGATGAGGTGACACCATGACGGCAATGGTTGAAGAGGCGGTACGCACCTTGAGCTATCGCGAGGCGATTAACGAGGCGTTGCGCCTAGAGATGCGGCGTGACCCGACCGTGATCTTGATGGGTGAGGATGTGACCGGCGCGTCGCACAGCGAAGACGAGAGCCATCTTGATGCGTGGGGTGGCGTGTTGGGTGTGACCAAAGGGTTGGTGCATGAGTTTGGCCGCCAGCGTGTGCGCGATACGCCGATCACCGAGTCGGGCTTTGTCGGGGCTGGAGTTGGCGCGGCGGCGACCGGCCTGCGCCCGGTGGTCGAGCTGATGTTCATTGGCTTTATGGGCGTCTGCCTCGATCAGATCGTCAATCAGGCTGCTAAAATGCGCTACATGTTCGGCGGCAAGGCCCGCATCCCGCTGGTGATCCGCACCATGATCGGGGCCGGCTTCCGCGCTGCCGCCCAGCACTCTGACTCGATCTACTCGACCTTCGTTCATTTCCCCGGCCTGAAGGTGGTAGCGCCGGCGACGCCTGCCGATGCTAAGGGTCTGTTGATGGCAGCCATCCGCGACGATGATCCGGTGATCTTCTGCGAGCATAAGCTGCTCTACGACATGAAAGGTCCGGTGCCCGAAGGCGAGTATGTGATTCCGCTCGGCCAAGCTGAGATCAAGCGTGAGGGCAGCGATGTGACGATTGTTGCGATTTCACGCATGGTGTTGCACGCGCTCGAAGCTGCCGAACGGCTGGCCCAACAGGGGATTAGCGCCGAGGTGGTCGACCTGCGCACGCTCTCGCCGCTCGATGAGAAGACCGTGCTTGATTCGATCCGCAAGACTGGCCGGCTGGTAGTCGTTGATGAGGATAATCCGCGCTGTAGCGTAGCGACTGATATTGCTACGCTCGCCGCAACGCAGGCGCTCGAATTCCTCAACGCTCCCGTCAAGCTGGTGACGCCGCCCCATACGCCGGTGCCTTTTAGCCCAACGCTCGAAGATGCCTACATCCCCTCGCCGGAACGCATTGTCGCTGCGGCGCGGGCGACGTTGGGCTAGCGCGGCGGGCTGTTGTTGCAGGAGTTGCCATGCCTACCGAGGTACTCATGCCCAAGTGGGGCTTGAGCATGCAAGAGGGTAAAATTAACCTCTGGCTCAAGCGCGAGGGCGAATCGGTGCAGAAGGGCGAGCCGATTGCTGAGGTCGAGACCGAAAAGATTACGAATGTGGTGGAAGCGCCGGCCAGCGGTGTGCTGGCCCGGCTCTGTTACCCCGAAGGCAGTGTGGTGGCAGTGACGAAGGTGATCGCCTACATCACTGCCCCCGGTGAGAGTTTGGCCGATGTGACCACGAATGGCGCGACCGAGACGGTGACAACCGCTCCCGCACCGGCAGTATCGACGCCGAAGCCGGTGTCTGCGCCCCTAGCTGCACCTGCCGGCAGTGTGCGGGCGATGCCGGCGGCGCGCAAGTTGGCCCAAGAGCACGGGATCGATCTGAACACGCTCACCGGCAGCGGCCCCGGCGGGGCGATTGTCAAAGAGGATGTTGAGCGGGCGATCGCCGCTCGCGCAGCACCGGCGCAGCCATTGCAGCGGGTGCAGTTCTACAGCGCCGGCTACCGTCTCGATGGCTTGCTCTACACGCCGCGCGGCTTGCCGGCAGGCGAACGGCGACCGGGAGTGGTTTTGCTGGTGGGCTATACCTACCTCAAGACCATGGTCATGCCCGATATTGCCAAGGTCTTGAATGCCGCCGGCTATGTGGCGCTGGTCTTCGACTACCGCGGGTTTGGCGAGAGCGAAGGGCCACGCGGTCGCCTATTGCCGCTCGAACAGGTGGCCGATGCGCGGGCCGCCCTTACCTTCCTCAGCGAGCAGCCCACCGTCGATCCCAATCGATTAGCCGTGGCTGGGATCAGCCTCGGCGGCGCGCATGCCATCACTACCGCTGCGACCGATGAGCGAGTCAAAGCAGTGGTGGCGATTGAACCGCCGGGCAATGGCGCGCGCTGGTTGCGTAGCCTGCGCCGCCACTGGGAATGGACGCAGTTCCTTGCCCGTTTGGATGAAGACCGCCGCCAACGGGTGCGCACGGGCGTCTCGGCAATGGTCGATCCATTGGAGATCGTTCTTCCCGATCCCGACTCGCGGGCGTTTCTCGAACAAGTTAGCGCCGAGTTCCCGCAGATGAAGATCACCGTGCCGCTAGAGAGCGCCGAGGCACTGATCGAATATGCGCCCGAAGAGGTGGCCGATCAGATCGCGCCGCGCCCACTGCTAATCATCCATGGCGACAACGATCAGTTGGTGCCATTGGCGGAAGCGCAGGCGATTGCCGCTTGCGCCGGTGATACATGCCAGTTGGAGGTAGTGCCCGGTATGACCCATTTCAACTGGGTATTGCCCGGCAGCCCCGGTTTCACCCGCGTGACTGATAGCATCGTCGCGTTTTTGCGCGCGACGTTGCCGGTCACGGCGTAATGTTCCGTCTGGTCGCGCGGCGAGTGGGGCCGCGCGACCCAACACCACGACATCCAACCATTACGGAGCGCGGAACCGACCTGTTCCGCGGCATAGTGTTATGATCACAGCCGGCATTATCGCCAATCCAGCTTCAGGCAAAGACATCCGGCGCTTGGTGGCCCACGGGTCGGTGTTTGATAACGAAGAGAAGGTGAGTATTGTCAAACGGGTGCTACTGGGGTTAGAGGCAGTGGGAGTGCAGCGGGTTTGGATCATGCCCGACCGCTTTGGAATTGGCCTTAAGGCGCTGGACAACTTACCGTTGCAGATTGAGGCTACCCTCCTTGACATGCCGGCGTGGTTTACCCCCGACGACTCGCGGCGAGCGGCGCAACTGTTGGCCGAGCGCGGCGTTGGCTGTATCGTGACGCTTGGTGGCGATGGCACTAACCGGCTAGTGGCAAAAGGGTGCGGTGATGTGCCGCTGATGCCGATTTCAACCGGCACCAATAACGTTTTTCCAATGATGATCGAAGCCACCACTGCCGGTCTGGCTGCCGGGTTGGTGGCGGGCGGACGGGCCGAAGCGGCGGTGGCGCGCGCGCCGCGGATTGATGTCTATCGCCAGCGCGCCGATCAAGCCGAGGAGGCGTTGCCTGATGGCGCGCCACCCGATGACATTGCGCTCGTTGATGTTGCCGTCTACGACGAGCGATTTGTCGCGGCGCGTGCGATCTGGGACAGCACCCGCATCAGCGATCTCGTGCTTACCCGCGCCGAACCGGGCAACATTGGCTTGTCGTCGATTGGAGCCAATTTTCTGGCCGGCAACTACCCGCCGGGCCACGGTCTTTACCTGCATCTGGCTGCAACCGGCCAACCGGTGCGAGCGCCAGTTGCGCCGGGGCTGATGCAGACAGTGCGTATCGCTGCCCATCGAGTGCTGGCTCCCGGCGATGTGGTGCGGGTGCAGCACGAGCGCCCAGCGGTATTGGCATTTGATGGCGAACGCGAATTGGAACTGCGGGCCGGTGATTGCGCGTTGTTGCGCTTCAACCCTCACGGCCCGCGGGTGGTTGATCCGCGACGGGCGATTGCAGTGGCGGCAGAAGCCGGATTTTTTACGTCCGCCCAATAAATACGTCACCGGTAGCGCCGCATAGGCGCGCGGCGCTACCGGTGGCATCACCGCATCAAGCTAACCGTTCAAAAATTCCCGCCGCGCCCATGCCGCCACCGATACACATCGTCACCATGCCGTACCGGCCGCCACGCCGCTCTAGCTCATCGAGGATCTGCACGGTCAGTTTCGCGCCAGTGCAACCTAATGGATGGCCGAGCGCAATTGCGCCGCCGTTAACGTTTACCCGCTCTTCGTCGAGACCGAGTTGGCGGATGACGGCAATCGCCTGCGCAGCGAAGGCTTCGTTCAGCTCGATCAGATCGATGTCGGCCAGCGTTAATCCGGCCAACTTCAGCGCCTTGGGGATCGCCACCACCGGCCCAATCCCCATCACCTCCGGTTCGACGCCGCCTACCGCAAAGCTCACAAAGCGCGCGCGTGGTTTCAGCCCTAGCTCAGCGGCCTTGCTAGCGCTCATCACCACCACTGCTGCCGCGCCATCGCTCGTCTGCGATGAATTACCGGCAGTGACCGTTCCTTCGGCGGCGAAAACCGGCTTCAGCTTCGCCAACGCCTCTGCCGAGGTGTCGGCGCGCGGACCTTCGTCGCGATCAAAGACCTGCACTCGCCGCTGCGGGCGGCCATCCGGTCCCGGCTCGACCAGCTCAACTTCAACCGGCACAATGCTACGGTCAAACAAGCCGGCAGCTTGCGCCGCCAAGGCGCGTTGGTGCGAGCGCAGCGCGAAGGCGTCTTGGTCAGCGCGGCTGACCTCGAACCGGCGGGCGACCCGCTCGGCGGTCAAGCCCATGCTCAGGTAGACAGCCGGGTCGTGCTGTGACAAGTAAGGGTTTGGCGAGAATTTATTGCCGCTCATCGGCACCATACTCATGCTCTCGGTGCCGCCGGCGACGATCACCTCATTCTGGCCGGCCATAATCTGGTAAGCGGCCATCGCGATTGTCTGCAAGCCTGAGGCACAGAAGCGATTAACCGTCACTCCGCAGACGCTATCGGGCAAGCCGGCGCGTTGGGCAGCAATGCGAGCCACATTCAACCCCTGCTCGCCTTCAGGCATCGCGCAGCCCATGATCACATCCTCGACCAGCCCCGGCTCAATCCCGGCCCGCTCGATTGCTGCCTTAATGACAATTGCCGCCAGATCATCGGGGCGCACGGTGCGCAATGCGCCGCGCCCAGCCTTGCCGACTGCCGTGCGTACCCCGGAAACAATCACTGCCTCTCGCATAGCGATAACTCCTTTGTGATACGAGTGAAGCTGAGGCGCAAAGTAAAGTGTTGGCAACGCAAAGGCGCGAAGGTCGCGAAGACGTATGATGGGTTATGCCCCAGCACGCTGGTGCTAAACCAGATGAACAATCGTTGCGCCCGCTGCACTCTCTGCGCCTCTGCGTTTGTTCCTCTCTGCGTCTCTGCGTTAGCTAATTCCGTAGCGGTTTGCCGTGTTCGAGCATGTGGCGAGCGCGGGCTTGGGTGCGCTCGTCTTTCAGCAGCTCAATCACCGTCATCCGCTCAAGGTTATGCATATACACGTCATCCACCCACTGCGCGTTGCTCAACTCGCCGCCGCACAGCACATACGCCAGCTTCTCGGCCAGCACCGCATCGTAGGGTGTCGCAAAACCGCCTTCGCGCATTTGGTAGATCGCGATCCGCGCTGCCGCTAGCCCATCGCGGCCAAGGGCATAGCACGGTTTCGCAGTGAGTTGCGGCGTATAGCCATCGGCCACCAGCCGCAGCACCTCACGCTTAGCCTCACCAATTAGATAATCGGGGTTGAAGATGATCCGGTCGGTTGGGCGCAGCAGTCCTAACTCCTTAGCTTCGTGGGCGCTGGTGGCGACCTTGGCCATCGCAATGGTCTCGAACACCTGCTGGAAGGCTTTAAGCGGGTCGTTGCCGCTACGCGCCGCCGCCGCGATGATGCGCCGGTTCATCTCGGTGCAGCCGCCCCACGCCGGGATCACACCAACGCCAAACTCGACGAAACCCATGTACGTCTCGGCGGCAGCCACCGACGCTGCGCTGTGCATCGACAACTCGACCCCGCCACCTAGCGTCTGCCCAAACGGCGCGCTGACAATTGGCTTGGCGCTATCGCGCATGCGGCGGAAGGTTTGCTGCACCAGCGCCGCATACTCGTCAATGTCATCCCACGCGCCGGCCATCACTGCCGCGCCGACATCGTTCAGATCGAGGCCGGCCGAGAAGCGTGGGCCTTGGTTGCCGACCACCATGCCGACCCATGGCCCCTGCTCAAGTTCATCGAGGGCCTTAATCAGCATCTCAACCGCCTGCCCGCCAATAGTGTTGGCCTTTGAGTGCAGCTCGAAGCAGAGCACGCCATCACCTAGATCGATCACGCTGGCGCTCTCGTTGCCAAACAGCTCGCGCCCGGCGGCCTTGAGCGCGGCCAGATCAACAGCGCGCGGATCGCGGGCAATCGGTTCAAGCTTGCCGGTGGCGACATTATAGGCCGCTGGCGCGCCATCAATCTCGCCGTAGAAGCGACCTTCGGCAGCAATAAGCTGATCGACCCACGCCGGCAAGCTCTCGCCGAACGCGCGCATGCGCGCCGCCGTCTCGGCGATGCCTAGCGCCTGCCAAAGCTGGAACGGCCCCTGCTCGTGGGCGAAGCCCCAACGCATCGCGTTATCGACATCGGCCACGCTATCGGCAATTTCAGGCAAGCGGCGGGCGGCATACGCCATCATCGGATAGATCGCTGCTGCGACCAACTTCGCGCCGCGGTCGCCCTCCTCGGCCCGGCCGAGGATGAAGCGCAGCCGTTCGGGTAACGATTTGATCTTACGCGCTGTGGTGATCAACTCATCGACTGCTGCGGTGCCCTGCGGCGGCACGTACTCCAGCGTCTGCAGATCGAGCGGCCAGAACTCGCGCTTGCCATCGCGCTTGACCTCTTTGTAAAAGCCTTGCCCAACCTTCTTGCCTAGTTTACCGGCAGCCACCAGCCGCTGCGATAAATCGTTATGGCGATAGACCTCGCGGCTCTCGTCGTCGGGGATCGCATCGTACAGATTGCCGGCTACATAGGCCATCACATCAATGCCAACCTGATCGAGCAGGCGGAAGCTGGCCGTATTCGGCCGCCCAATCAGCGGGCCGGTCAGCGCGTCAACCTCTTCAACCTGATAGCCATGTTCGAGGGCAAAGTTGAGCAGCACCTGCCCGGCATACACAAAAATGCGGTTGCCGATAAAGTTAGGCCGATCTTTGCAGATCACCACCCCCTTGCCCAGCCGCTCTTCGGCAAATTGGCGGAAGGCGGCAACCACTGCCGGATCAGCGTCGTCGCCGGGGATGATTTCGAGCAAACGCAGATAACGGGGCGGATTGAAGAAGTGGCTGCCGAAGAAATGGCGGCGGAAGGCTTCGCTTCGGCCCTCGGCGATGATCCGGATTGGGATGCCCGACGTATTGGTCGTAACGATCGCATTTGGCTTGCGAATTTCCTCGAGACGCGCCATCAACGCCTGCTTAGGGCCAATCTGCTCAACAATTGCCTCGACAATCCAGTCACACTCGGCCAGCCGGTGAAAATCGTCTTCGGTATTGCCCAGCGTAATCAGCTCGGCGCTGCGCTCGCTGTAGAGGTTGGACGGGCGCGCCTTGCGCATCCGCTCAAACCCCTGCTGCACGATCCGGTTGCGCACCTGCGGATGGCTCAAAGTCAGTCCCTTTGCCTCCTCCTCGGCGGTGAGTGAGGTAGGCGGCACATCGAGCAACAACACCGGAATGCCGGTACCGGCCACCAGCGCTGCGATCGCGGCGCCCATCGTCCCGGCGCCGATCACGCCAACCCGCTTGATCTGATAGGTCATTGGGTCCTCCTTGACCGTGTCTCTCTCCGTTGCGGATCATCATGCGCTTGCCGCGCGGTTGCGCATTCGCAACCTCACGTTTAGACGCACTGCGTCATGGAATGACCATATCATACCACAAGTTAGCCAGATTGGGGAAGGGGGATTTGGGATAGCCGGCTCGGTGGGTCAAATACATTCTGTGACCTTCATCACCCCTACCCCCTTCTCCTACAAGGGAAGAAGGAGGAGTGAAGGCATTGGTGAAGGTATTGTCGAGCGTTTGATGATCCTTCAACCCAAGTTCCTCCCTCTTCGGCGTGGCGGGGGCAATGGCGAGCTTTGTGGTCTCGACAAAACGACTGAGATGGTGTACGATTTTTCACATATTAACGACGAATATAACACCGCATTTGCCAATGCTGTTCCATGCCGGAACGCTGCGATCTCTGGACTGAACATCGCTGCAATGACTGGTCTTGGTGCTCACTGTAAATAGGTTTATAGGGGTCAGCTATCGCCTTTTGGTGCTATGATTTTTATTATCGGCGATAGAAGGCCTTTTCTTGATCCGCGATGTCTATTGTTACTTCCCAACTCACCAAGCACTACCGTGGTGCGGCAACAGCCGCGTTGCGCGAGGTGTCGCTGGCGCGTGAGCGCGGTGTTTTTGGCTTGTTGGGGCCAAATGGCGCCGGCAAGACGACCTTGATGCGCATCCTTGCCACTCTGGCTGTGCCAACTCACTTTCCGTCTCGCTTGCCCTCGCCGGAGTGGCCAGCGCGGTGAGCTTGGCCTTCAACGAGGCTAATGCTGGTTATGTCGTTGCGGCGCTATGGTGGGGATTGTGTCTGCTCAATGCGCGGCCAATGTTTAACATTCTTGGCCCCCACGTTTACCTGTTTTATTTGTGGTTTAGCTCTCGCGAAAATATTGATCCTTGCGCATGCTTGCTCAACAAATTAGTATTGGCGGGAGTGGGGTTGGGGATGGTATTGATAGGTACGTGGTTGTTGCGCAAACCCGAACGGCTAGTCGTGTGATCCGATTGTACCGGTATCGCCCCGTTTGACGCCCGTTGCCTTTATCGTTACAATGTTAAGTAATCTACTTGACTATAGGAGGCAACGATGCGCATCTCGAGCAAAGGCGACTACGGGCTGCGCGCGCTATTCGACTTAGCGCAGCACTACGGCGAGGGGCCGATCCAGAGCGAAGCCATTGCCAGCCGGCAGGGGATACCGGTTAACTATCTCAACCAACTGTTGATTACGCTGCGCCGAGCCGGCTTGGTCGAGAGTCTGCGCGGGCCGCAAGGAGGCCATCTACTGGCCCGTTCTCCTGAATCAATCACGTTGCTCGAGGCGCTGACGGTGCTCGAAGGGCCGATCTTGCCGGCTGAGGGTGGGCGCGACGATTTACAACCAACTGAGCCACTCGATCGAGCGTTGATTGATGAGGTTTGGAGCGAGCTGCGCGCAACCATCGAACGCCGGTTGGCTTCGATCACGCTCGACGACCTGTGCCAGCGCAAACGCAGCCGTGATGGGGCAGTGATGTATTACATTTAACCGCCAAGGCGCTCAGGTCGCACAGCGGAAAGAGGTGGTCGAACACCATCGTTCTACCCCCCTGTTTCCAACCTCTGCGCCCTCCGCGCCTCTGCGTTTCACCCCCTGCGTATTCCGCGCTCTCCGCGCCGCGCCCTCACAAGATCAACCCCATGCTCTCCAGCCAAAACCGCAACCACGACATCGCTCCCGCAATCAGCAACGTTGGGATGAGCGCAATCGTGGCCGGGCCGGCCAGTTGGCGAATAGTGGTCACTTTGCCTTCGTAGCCCATAAGCAGGCTAGTCAACAACAGGCAGACTAAGTAGAGCACACCGAGGATGCCGAAGAAGGCGAGAAAGGCCAGCGGCCAGAAGGTGATGCCGAGATTGCCATAGATGGCGGCCAGCGCCAGTAAATCGATGGCGATGATGCCGAGCAATTCCCACCAACTGGCAAAGACCGGCTGCTGCGGATCGACATTCTGGCGCAAGGTGTTGTTCAGCACAATGTGCAATGCAGTCGCAACTGTGATCCCCATACCCATGCCGGTGAGCGTGCGCAAGAAATTATCGGGTGGATACCAGTTGGGCAGACCCAGATCGAGGAAGAGCGAATTGAAGCCATCGACTGCCATAATACCGACGAAGGCCAGTAGCGTGAGCGAGATGTGCCACGGCGGGAGCTTGCCGGCCCGCCCGCGCCCAATAGCGTATAGGTAGAGAAAGGTGAGCATAAAGCTCAAGTAAATGCCACTGTTGCGCGCGCAGAGCGGGAATTGCAGCCCGCCAACGAAGATGTTGTGCTGTTGGGCGCAAATCCCATGCACGACCGCATACATCTTCCACTCAAGCGGCATGCCGGGGCTAAAGAGCAGCGCCAGCAACAGCGCGCCGAAGCTGCCGAGAAAGATCGGCCCCCACGGAATTGGCCGCCGCTCGGCCTCCTTCCGTGCCGCAATCCGCGCTTGCGCCATGCGGAGAATCTCGTCAGGGGAATGCTCGCTCATCGTACCTCCGCTAGTCGCTCGGCCAACCGCTCGGCGGTTAACGCGCCGAGATGCCGCGCAGCGATGGTGCCATCGCGATTGATAAAGAAAGTTGTCGGCAGATTAATCACCCCGTAGCGCTCGCCAATCGCGCCATCGCGGTCGGTGATGAGCGGAAAGCTGACATTCACCTTCGGCGCGAAGGCGGCGATCGCGTCGGTCGACTCGCTGCGATTGACCGCCAGAATCACCAACTCAGGGTTAGCGCGGCGAGCTGCTTCCAGCTCCGGCATCTCTTCTACGCAGGGCAAGCACCATGTTGCCCAGAAGTTGACGATCACCGGTTTGCCGCGCAGGTCACTCAATTTGTAGGTGCCATCGGCTAACGTGTAGCTAAAATCAGGCGCTTTCTCGCCGGGAATGGCGGCCCAATCCGGTTTGGTGTCGATCAGTTTGCTTTCGGGCGCGATCGGCGTTTCGCCAACTACCAGTGGCTGCCTCGCCTGCGGCGCGCCGGTACAGGCGGCGAGCATGAAGATGAAACTGAGGAAGATGATAACGTGTCTCATAGTGCTATTCTACCACGGTGTGATCAGGTGCATCGCTGCGGGCGCAGGGTGTCGCGCAGCCTGCAAATTTCCCAACAGAGAAACTGAAAGAAAGGGGCGATGTTGAGATGTACATCAATGTCAGCCTCCACACCCGCCGCGATGTTCGTCATCTTAGCTTGCCCATTGCGCCGTTGTCGCTTCCAGCGGTATAATGCTCTGCCGGTAATTGTCAAGATGGCTAGCGATCATCTCATGTCTGTATCATACCGCATTCGCCAATTTCGCAACGCCCTGCGCGCCAAGGTTTCGCCCGCCGAATATGAGTTAGTTACGCAGATGCTCACTCCGGGTGAACAGCGACTGTTCTTGCAGATGCCACTCTACGATCAACGCCACTGTCTCGATGTCTACCAGACGTTGATCGCTGCCGGCGAGCATGATGCATTATTGTTGCGCGCGGCGCTCTACCACGATTGCGGCAAGGTGGATGATGCTGGCCGGCCAATGGCGTTGGGCTGGTATGTGTTGGCGACCATCCTCAAGCGCTGGCCGGCGCTCTACTTGATTGCCGCCAAGCTTGTGCCGGCGATTGCCGTCTATGCTGAGCACGCCGCCCGTGGCGCGCGCATGGCCGCGGCAGCCGGCTGCCCGCCGGAGATTGTTGCGACCTTGCGCCATTACCACGATCCGCACCCAACCGGTCGCGCTGCGCGCTTACAGTGGGCCGACGAACAGAACTGAAGCAGCGCCGTATGCCCTACGAAATTACCTTGCCCGCCTTTACCGGCCCGCTTGATCTGCTCCTGCGCTTGATTGAGCGCGCCGAACTCGACATCACGACCATCGCGCTGGCGCAAGTGGCCGACCAGTATCTGGCCCACGTGCGCGCATTAGAGGAGGTCGAACCCGGCGAGCTGGCCGAATTTGTTAGTTTGGCTGCCCGTTTGGTTTTAATCAAGTCGCGCGCCCTCTTGCCGCGTTCGCCCAGCGCGCCGGCGGCGCCGGTTGATGAGGATGCCGAGCAGTTGGCCGCTCAGCTCGAGTTGTACCGTCGCTTTAAACAAGCCGCCGAGCTGCTGCGCGTCTGGCACGAAAGTGGGCGCAGCACCTTTGCCCGCGTCGCGCCACCACCGCTGACTATTGCCCCGCCCCCGGCCAGTTATCGCGTCGCTGATCTTCTGCAAGCGTTGGCCCGTCGCGCCCAGTTGCAGTTGCCGCTCGAACCGGAAGAGCGGCTTGTCTTGGCCCCTCGCCTGACCGTTGCCGAGGTGGCCGCGCGCATTCGCGCCCGCCTCGAACGCACAGCATGGTTCGATTTTAGCGATCTCCTCAGCGCACAGCCGAATCCCGAAGAGGTCATCGTGTCGTTTTGGGCGATGCTGGAACTGCTCAAACGGCGCGCCATTGTGGTCGAACAGGCGGCGCTCTTTGGTCCGATCATGATCGGGCGCGGCGAGGCGCCAATCGAGACGAGCGAAGCTGATGAACGAGAGTTGTAATCAGGGCCAGCATG
>JANWYE010000310.1 GCA_025057175.1 Chloroflexus sp.
CCGTTACCGCGGGGACAGTGATTTGCCGGCGCGGCGAGATGGGCGCAACCGGTTATCTGCTCGTGGCGGGGCGTTTGGCGTTTACTGCCGAGACGACCGGTGAAAGCGAGCGCAGTGGAGATTGTTTCGGGATGCGCACGGCGTTGCGGGGCGAACCGTACCGGATCACAGTGACGGCGTTGACCGATAGCGTAGTATGGGTGATCGATGCGCCGGCGCTACAACGGCTCTATCTGATGTATCCTGACCTGCTGTTACACCTGCAGGCGATAGATCGGTAGCAAGGATGAACGGGCGTCAAGGGCGCATTAACCGGTGACAATTGGGCACTGGCCGCCGCCAACCATTTGACAAAGCTGGTTGAGCGTAGTATTATGTTGTCGCGTCGGGAAACCGCGCCATGCCGAAGTGGCGGAACTGGCAGACGCGCTACGTTCAGGGCGTAGTGAGGGTGACCTCGTGTGGGTTCAAATCCCACCTTCGGCACCACGATGGGGGATAGTTTAAGGGTAGAACGCCTGGTTCTGGCCCAGGTAGTTGGGGTTCGAATCCCTGTCCCCCAGCCAACTACATTTACCATTACCCCTCTTTCACAATGGCGTGAAAGAGGGGTTTTTACATAATGCGATGGCAATGGATGCGGCGCGCGAAGCAGATTACAAGCCTGCCTTTATCGCGCCGCATCCCACAACCAAACCTTATGGCCCGCCTACACGGGTGCCACAGCTTGGGCAAAAGATGGCGGTAGCCGGCATCTGAAAACCGCACTTGGGGCAAGTCTTGGGGCCTGAAGCGACAGGGGGCGCTTCACTGATCGGCACCGGCCGGACAGTTGGCGGCGGTGAAGATGGCGTGGCTGGCGCCGGTTCGACGTAAACCTCGCTCTGAGCCTGTTTAAGCTCTTCCTCGCGCGCAACTAAGGTCGCGCGCAGTTGATCGAGCGCAGCGGCCAATTCGGCAAGAGTAGGCGCATGGATCTGGCCGGCCCGTTGCAGATCGTAGGCGCGCTGGCCCAACTCTATTAGCTTCTGATCGATCTGGCGGCGCAATTCGTTAATCTCGCCTTGCAAACGAGTTGTCTTCTGAAACTTCTCGGCCTCGAATCTCGCCCGATCGCTAACCTGCGAAATCGTTTTACTCAGTTGATCGAGCAGTCCCATTGTCAACTCCTTTCCCTCTTCTGCCGCTGGCAGCATTGTAGCATGCGGTGTATGTGTGTTACCACTGTGACGATCAACCAAACAATTCGGGTGCAATACATACCGATCTGAGAGCAGCTACGCGAGAATGGCAATAAGAGCAATGCTAAGCGCGCACAGTCCTAACCAAAGATCAACCTGTTGTACTATAGACGATTATACTGACAAGGCGATACGATAAATTGTAGTGCCACACATTCTGAACGCTGCGAGGTCTGCCGTGACAGCCATCACGTTCCAAACCACACCGATTGACCCGCTCAACCAGATCATCGCGCTGCTTGACCAGCTCCGCCATCGATTGCCGTTTGCCGAAGAGGAGCTTGCACATCACACCCAACTACGGGCGATTTTAGCTGAACAGCAAGAGAATAGTGCAGCGGCACTGGCGGCGTGGCGGGCCGCGTTGGCAGCGCGGTGGGAATGCGAAGTGCGGGCGCAGCGGCTGTATGCTCATGTGCGCCGGCAAGTGATCGAGATAGCCGGCACTGATGCGCCCTACCTACAACTCTTTGAGCCTGACTCGGCAGCAGGAGCGTTGACAGCGACCGATCTGCTCAACAGTTTGCGCCGGCTAGCGGCTGTGTTGAGCTTGATCAAACCGTCACCGCCATTCGCTGAAAAGGCATTAACTGACCTGACAGCGATGGCTGCCGAATTACAAGCGGCAATTACCCATACGGAAAAATGTGAAGAGGAGCGGCGACGGGTGCAAGCCGAGCAGCGGCTGCTGTTAGCGTTGTGCCACCGTTCGTACCGGCGCACCCGCCACCGGATTGCCGAGCACTTGGGGGGCTAGTGTTACACCGCCGGCACTTCGGGCGCTAGTTGTGCGATCTCGCGGCGCAGTTGATTAATGCGGGCAATCGTATTGCGCTGATTTCCAACGCCGGTAGCAAGATGGTGCTTTTTGTGCGCTAATTCCGCGCAGGCTTCGTAGAAGCGGCGGGCAGCGGCGCTGCGCACTCGATTGCGAATTTGGCCGCTAAACGATTTGGCTGCGGCGAAATGCGATGGTGAGATGATGCCGGCGGCAACCTCTTCGGCCAAGTAGGTGGCGATATGGTGCTGCTCGCGCCGGATTTCCCAGATGACCAAGCCCAAGACGACGACCCATGTTGACCAATCAACTAAGAGGGTGAGACCAAGGCCGGTTATGCCGAATTCACCGGCAAGAAAAACCGCCATCGTGTTGTGTAAAGCGTGGAGGCAGACGGCGAGCAGCCAGCCGGCAAAGGGCGAGATGATGCGTACAATGCGGTTGGGGTGGAGGCGGGCCATCGCAAGACCTAGCCCAATCCATGCGGTGTAGACAGCGTGGCCCCAGCCACCTAAGATTACCCGCAGCACGAAGAGGGTTATGAGGCCGCCGATCCCGTTCTCGGTGTAGCCGAAAAAGTAGAGGTAGAGTAGATTTTCGGTGGCGGCGAAGCCCAGCGCAGTGATAGCTGCGTAGAGCATCCCATCGAGGCGCGAGTCAAACTCTTCGGGGAAGGCGAGCATAATAATCACGACCGCGATCCCCTTCAAGCTCTCTTCCACCAGTGGCGCCAGCAACGTTGTGCTAGCCACTTCAGCCGAGGCTTCGCCGATGAAGATGGCCAGCGACGCTTGGGCGAGTCCCGTCCAAACAATTGCGCCTAAGGTAGAGA
>JANWYE010000311.1 GCA_025057175.1 Chloroflexus sp.
TCTGCAAGCCTTCTACCAACTGAGCATGCGGGTCAATCAGGCCCTTGATTACCGCGAGCTGCTCGATTTAGTGATGGAGGAAATTATCCGGCTGGTGCCGGCGCAGCGCGGTTTTTTGCTCTTGCGCAAGGGTGATGAGTTGGTGCCGCGAGTGATTTTCCCTCCCGGTACCGGTGATGTGGCAATTGCCGGCAGCATTGTGCGCAAGGCGATCGAGCGCGGCGAAGCGGTGCTGACCCACGATGCTCGCATGGAATTTGCCGGTTCCAAGAGTATTATTGCTGCTAATATCCGTTCGGCGATCTGCGCGCCGCTACTGACGCAGGGTGGCGCGATCGGTGTTATCTTGCTCGACTCGCCGGGCCGCGAGCAGTTTACCTCCCGCGATCGCGATATGGTGGTGGCAATTGCTAATTTGGCCGCAGTGGCGATTGAACGCGCTCGCCTGACCGAGGAGTTGCGGGTGCAGGGGCAGGTGCGGCAAAATCTCGAACGTTTCCTCTCGCCAAATGTGGCGCATGCCCTCGCCCGCTATGTCGCTCAGCACGGGAAGCTGTGGGAAGCGCAAGAACAATTGGTGACCGTGCTCTTTGCTGATGTGAAGGGTTTTACCGCGCTCTCGGAACGGTTGTCGCCGCGTGAGGTGCAAGATTTGCTCAATGAGTATCTGCACGAAATGACCGAAGTGATCTTCCGTTACAATGGCACAGTCGATAAATACATCGGCGATGGCATTATGGCCATCTTCGGCGCGCCCCGCCTGCCAGACGAGCCGCTCGATGAGCAGCACGCACTGCGGGCGGTGTCGGCAGCGGTTGAGATGCAGCAAGCTCAACAACGGCTGGTCAGCCGGCTTGATCCCGACAAGACCTTCACGATCCGGATCGGGGTTAATACCGGTCCAGCGTATACCGGCTTTTTCGGTACGCGCCACCGGCTCGAATATACTGCTATTGGCGATACCGTTAATACCGCTTCCCGCCTCGAGTCGGCTGCCGAACCGGGCACCGTCTTTATCGGCGAAGATACCGCCCGTCTGGTGAGCGATCAGTTTGAGCTGCAAGAGATGGGTGAGTTGCAGTTAAAAGGGAAGCAACAACGGGTGCGCGCCTATAAAGTGCTTGGCCCGCGATCGAAACCCGGTGGGCAGGCAACCATTGCCTATGTGGGGCCGTAAGAAGTGCTTGGATTGCAGAAAGATGGGCTATGCCAGTCGTCGTTGGCGTTCGTTTCAAAGATAGCGGTAAGATCTATTACTTTGATCCGGGTGATCTCGATCTTCATACCGGCGATCCGGTGATAGTTGAGACGGTGCGCGGCCTTGAGTTGGCGCGAGTGGCGTTTGAACGGCGCGAAGTAAGCGATGATGCGATCGTCGGTGAGTTGAAGCCGGTGGTACGGCGGGCTGAAGATGCCGATCTGGCCCGGATGGCTGAATTGCAACAGTACCACGCCGAGGCGCTCGCTCGCTGCGCCGAGAAGGTGCAAGAGCACGGCTTGCCGATGAAGTTGGTCAAGGCCGAATACTCGTTCGATGGCTCGCGCTTGACCTTCTACTTTACTGCCGACCAGCGGGTCGATTTTCGTCAATTAGTGCGCGATTTGGCTCGCACGTTCAAAACCCGTATCGAGCTGCGCCAGATTGGGCCGCGCGATGAAGCGAAGATGTTGGGCGGCATCGGCCCCTGTGGCCGCATCCTCTGCTGCGCCTCCTTCTTGCCCGATTATGCCCGCGTCACGATCAAGATGGCGAAAGACCAAGACCTGCCCCTGAATCCGAGCAAGATTAGTGGAGTTTGTGGCAGGCTGCTCTGCTGCCTCTCTTATGAGCACGAACAGTACCTTGAGATGCGTAGCCAGTTGCCCAAGCGCGGCACATGGGTCATGACTCCCGATGGGCCGGGTGAAGTGGTCGGCCAGCACGTGCTCAAGCAGCAGGTGTTGGTGCAATTGGCCAGCAGCGGGATGATCGAGACCTACGATATACCGCAGATTACACTGGCGACCGAGCAGGTGGCGGCGCTCGCCCGCGCGCGCGCTGCCGAGGGGATTACGCCGGTGCGCCCGGCTAAGACCGATCGCGGCGAACGCCGGATGTTGCGTGACGATATTGATGCTTTCGAGTGGAACGACGATCTGTGCCTGCTGGAAGATGATGAAGCTTCGTTCTCTCCGCCTGCGCCGGTGTTACTGCCCACAGTAGAATCAAACCGTGACGCAGAGCAACAACCTGCGGCAAAGTCGCGGGTACGCCGCCGCGGAGGGAATGCTGCTAAAGATGCGCCTGCCGCCGCTGCAAAAGCGCCGGGGAAAACTCCGCCTGCCGCCGCTGCAAAAGCGCCGGGGAAAACTCCGCCTGCCGCCGCTGCAAAAGCGCCTGCCAAACCATCGTCTCCAGAACCGGCTGCTACTGCGGGCAGTGATGCTGGCAAACGGCGCAGGCGACGGCGCAATACCGGTAAATAGGCGCGTATCACCAGTGCTGCTGTGTCACCTGTTTCCTCCCACCGCCTCGCAACGGGCAGGCGGTTTGGTGTATCTATTGCAGATAACGAGGGAAGGAATGGAGATCTTTCCGGTTGATGAGCATATTTGGGCGATTGATCACGAGCTGTTAGGTCTGCCCGGCGTGGGTGTGACCTATGTCGTCCGTGGCGAAGAAATTGCATTGATCGAGACCGGCACGGCGCTTACTGCGCCGAAGACGTTGGCTGGCCTTGATGCGTTGGGTATTCCTCGTGAAGCGGTGCGCCATATCCTCTGCACCCATATCCACATGGATCACTGTGGCGGAGCGGGCCATTTAGCTGCGGCCCTGCCCAATGCAACGGTCTA
>JANWYE010000312.1 GCA_025057175.1 Chloroflexus sp.
GGTAGCCGCTAGCGCCTCCGGTACCGCCTGCGCATCATCGGGCAACTGCTGGGTCGTCCACCGAAAACCGCACGGCGCATTGGGAGCAGATCGCACGCGCCAAGCAAAACCACGAGCACTGCCAACAGCACCATCGCGTGTCGCATAGCCCAACCCCACTCGCGAAGCAATCCTGCTTCCAGCCTATCACGAGCGGTTACAGCAGCAAGCAAATCGAAAAACATAAACGAATGGCAACCGCCATTCGTTAACTATTCGTTCATCATTCGTTCATTCGTTCATTCGTTCATCATTCGTTCATTCGTTGACCCCTGTGTCTACCCAAACCGCCCTGAGATGTACTGTTCTGTGCGCTCATCTTTCGGGTTTTGGAAAATCTGCGACGTTGGGCCATACTCGATAAGCTGGCCAGCCCGATCGCTATCCATCAAGAAAAAGGCGGTGTAGTCCGAGGCGCGCGAGGCTTGTTGCATATTGTGGGTCACGATAATGATCGTGTAGTTCTGGCGCAGCTCGAACATCAACTCCTCGATCTTGAGCGTCGAGATCGGGTCAAGCGCTGAGCACGGCTCATCCATCAAGATCACTTCCGGCTCGACGGCAAGCGCGCGGGCGATGCAGAGGCGCTGCTGCTGGCCGCCAGATAGCGAGAGACCATTCTGGTGAAGCTTATCCTTCACCTCATCCCACAGTGCCGCACCGCGCAGCGAACGCTCGACCAGTTCGTCCATCTCGCGCTTGGAAAGCTTCCAGCCATTGATGCGCGGGCCGTAGGCCACATTCTCGTAAATGCTCTTGGGGAAAGGGTTCGGCTTCTGGAAGACCATCCCGATCCGGCGGCGGACATTCACCGGATCGACTCCCGGCGCATAGATATTCTCGCCGTGGAACAGGATTTCACCCTCGACCCGCGCCGATGGTACCAGATCGTTCATGCGGTTGAACGAGCGCAATACCGTGCTCTTGCCGCAACCGGAAGGCCCGATCAGCGCCGTGATCCGGTTTTTCTCAATCGCCAGATTGACGTTTTTCACCGCGCGAAATGAGCCATAGTAGACGCTCATATTGCGCGCTTCGATCGCGTTCGGGTTGCCCCGATCCATATCGTGTGTCGTCATTGCCTACCTTCGCTTAAGGCTAATATCGCTTCTGATAGCGATTGCGCAGGTAAATCGCTACCGCATTGATTGTTAACAGAATTGCCAGCAGAACTAGAATGCCAGCCGCTGCCAACGCGCGGAAGTCGTCATTGGGGCGCGACGTCCAGTTAAAGATTTGGATAGGCAGCACTGTAAAGACGTCAAACAGGTTACGCGGCAGGAAGGGCACAAAGGTAAGCGCGCCGATTGTAATCAGCGGCGCCGTTTCACCAATCGCGCGCGACACGGCCAGAATGCTGCCGGTAAGAATGCCGCCGATCGACTGCGGCAACACCACATTCCACACCGTCTGCCAGCGGGTCGCGCCGAGCGCATAACTCGCTTGGCGCAAACTCGATGGCACGGCCCGGATTGCTTCACGCGAGGCGACGATTATGATTGGCACTACAAGCAGGGCAAGAGTTAGCGCGCCGGTAATAATGCTGCGGCCAAACAAGAGCCAGCGGGCAAAGACTTGCAGGCCAAGCAGGCCATAGATAATCGATGGCACTGCGGCTAAATTGCTGATATTAATCTCAACCAAACGGGTGAACCAATTATCACGCGCATATTCTTCGAGGTAGATCGCTGCCGCGACACCCAGCGGGAAGGCAAACAAGATGGTGAGGCCAATCGTGTACAGCGTGCCGAAGATAGCCGCTTTCGCGCCAGCCCGCTGAGGAAAGCGCGAGTCGAAATTGTTGACAAAATCCCATGTCAACCAGTTAGGGCCGCCGGTAAAGATACCGGTTGCCTTGTTGAGCACATCGAGGATCAAGACTAGCAGCACTCCCAACCCAAAGACAATACTAAACCATCCAAGCACGGTCAAAATGTTGCCTTTGAAGTGCCGCCATCTAAGGTTGCCGCTACCTCGATCTACTGCGGTCTCCACTGTCTGGGCTTTAACGCCAAGTTGTTCTTGTGCAGACATTAATCGTAGACCTCCCGGAACTTGCGCACCATCCAATAGCTGAAAATATTCAGCACAAAGGTGAAGAGGAAGAGTGTAAAGCCAACGGCGTAAAGGGTATGATAGCTTAGTGATCCGTAAGGCGTATCACCCAGACTGACTTGCACAATATACGAAGTCATGGTCATCACCGGCACGGTCGGGTCAAACGTCAGTCGCGGGTTTTGGCCAGCGGCAATGGCAACAATCATCGTTTCGCCAACAGCGCGTGAGAAGGCCAATACAATCGAGGCAATCACGCCAGAAATTGCCGCTGGAAAGACAACTCGCACAGCCACCTCGAAGCGAGTTGAGCCAAGACCATACGCTGCTTCACGCAACGAGTTTGGCACGGCAGACAGGGCGTCCTCGCTCAGGGAGGCCACAATTGGAATGAGCATCACTCCCATTACCAAGCCGGCGCTTAGCGAATTGAAGATACTGAGAGTAGGAATAAAATTCTTGAGGAGCGGGGTCACAAAAGTGAGCGCAAAGTATCCATACACGACGGTTGGGATACCGGCTAATATCTCTAATATTGGTTTGATGGTGCGTCGCACCCGGTCATCGGCGAACTCACTTAGAAAAATAGCGGCTACAAGGCCGAATGGCACAGCAACTAGCATTGCAATCGCCGATGTCAGCACCGTTGCCGAAACCAATGGCCAAATGCCAAACCGCTGATTGGCAAAGAGAGGTGTCCATTCTGTGTCGGTCAAAAACTCAATAATA
>JANWYE010000313.1 GCA_025057175.1 Chloroflexus sp.
AGTCGCCGCACTAGCCGGGTTCGTGCTGGCCGCGGCAGTGATTGTAGTGATGGAGGCGATGACAATTGCCCGGCGTAACGCAACGACCCAACCAAAACCGGTTGGTGATTAACCACATGATAACGATAGCCTCGTTCTCTCAGTACATCTAAGCATCCTTATACACGAATTGTGGTACATAACAATGAACCGACCGCTCATTTCCGTCATCATTCCCTGCTACAACGAAGCCGCTACGTTGCCAACCATTCTGGCTCAAGTCGAAGCAGTTAACCTCGACAAAGAGATAATCATTGTTGATGACCATTCCACCGATGAAACACCGGTCATTTTGGCCGAACTGGCACGTGAGCGTCCCCACCTTACCATTATTCGCCATCCGCAGAATCGTGGCAAAGGGGCGGCGGTGCGCAGCGGCTTGGCTCATGCTCGCGGCGAGATTACGATTATCCAAGACGCTGATCTTGAGTATGACCCGCAAGATTACTACGAGTTGGTGAAACCGATTGCCAGCCGGCGGGTTGATGTGGTCTTCGGCAGCCGGTTTCTCGGTCGCCATACCGGGATGTATTTCTGGAATGCAATTGGCAACAAATTCCTCACCTTCTTGACCAACTTCCTCTTTAACTGCTGGATCTCCGATATGGAGACCTGCTATAAAGTGGTGCGCACTGACATCTTGCGCAGTCTACAGCTCGAAAGCAACGATTTTCGCATCGAGCCAGAGATTGCTGCGAAGGTATTGCGGCGCGGCTACCGGATCTACGAGGTGCCGGTGAGTTATCTGGGTCGCACTTATGAAGAGGGTAAGAAGATGAAGCCAATTCAAGGGTTTTACGCGATCTTTGCCCTTGTTAAGTATCGGCTTTGGAGCTAGTGCCTAGAGAAATTTCCCTTCCCGATCTACGCTTGATAATGGCACACAGAGACGCACGGATGTGTCGTTTCGTCTCCGGCAGCAGTTATCGTAGGCGCCTATGGATACCGGTCATACTTGTGCTATCAGATAATTTGTGATACAACACTCAAGGAAGCAGGCGGTGGGCCTGCTGCCATTCCGCGGAGGGGCGGGCGGCGCGGGAACATTCCGGCACGCTCGCTTTTCGTTCGTGACGAGGAACGCATGCGCATCGCGATGCTGAGTGTCCATAGCAGCCCGCTTGCCCGTTTGGGCAGCAAAGAGGCCGGCGGGATGAATGTCTATGTGCGCGAATTGGCCCGTGAGTTGGGTCAGCGCAACATCTTGGTCGATATTTTTACTCGCAGCCAAGAACGCGAGATACCGACCGTCACGCCGCTAGGTCGCGGCGTGCGCTTGATCAGCCTGCACGCTGGCCCGGCGGCGCCCTACGATAAGAATCTACTCGAAACCTACTTGCCGGAATTTGTCAGCCGGGTGCGCTGTTTTGCTGACGGCGAAGATCTGAGTTACGATCTGATCCATAGCCATTACTGGTTGTCAGGTGAAGCGGCATTGCGCTTGCGCCGGGTCTGGCGGGCGCCGGTCGTGCAGATGTTCCACACGCTAGGCGCAATGAAGAACAGCGTTGCCCGCTCGGATGAAGAGGTCGAAACGAGCCGGCGGATTGCCATCGAGCGCCGGTTGATGCGCGAGGCAGACGCAGTGGTTGCCGCTACGCCACTCGATCGGGCGCAGATGGTTTGGCATTATGGCGCTGATGCGAGCCGGATACGGGTCATTCCGTGCGGCGTGGATTTACACCGGTTTCAGCCGGGCGATCGGGCGAAGGCGCGGGCGGAATTGGGTGTGCCGGCGAGCGCCATTATGCTGGTGTGCGTAGGCCGGATGGAGCCGCTGAAAGGGATGGATGCGCTGATTCGGGCGGCAGCGCGACTGATTGCGCAGCATCCTGATTGGCGCGAGCGATTGCAGGTCGTGTTAGTCGGTGGTGATGATGAGGCGCAGCCAGAGCGGTGGAATAGCGAACAGCGCCGGCTCGATGCGCTGCGGCGCGAGCTAGGGCTGGCTGCGCAGGTGCAGTTTGCCGGCGCGCAGCCGCAAGAACGACTGCCACTCTATTATGTCGCAGCCGATGTAGTCGCTGCTCCTTCACATTACGAGTCATTTGGCTTGGCGGCGCTCGAAGCCTTGGCTTGCGGGGCAGCAGTGGTAGCATCAAACGTGGGCGGATTAGCCCTCACCATCGAAGATCGGCGTAGTGGCTTGCTTGTGCCGCCAGATGATGATGCGGCGCTGGCCGCACAGATTGAGCGCATTTTGACCGACGCAGCGCTGGCCGCGCGGCTGCGTTCGGCAGCAGTGCAGCGCGCGGCTGAGTATGGCTGGCCGGCGATTGCCCGGCGCATTGCCGCGCTGTACGATGAGCTAACGGCGGCGAATGCGGCGATCTGGTCGGCGCGGCGATTGGTGCGGGTGTCGTGAAACGAACGTGGGCGTTGATCATTGTCGGCATGCTCTATTTGGGCGTGGGTTGGATTTTGTCAGCCATCGGGCCAAGCCTGCCCGGTCTGGCAGCGCAGGTTGGGCGAGCAGTGACCGAGCTGGGCGCGGTGTTTACCACCTTTTCGTTAGGCGCAGTGCTCGCATCGATCGGGGTTGGCCCCGCGATCGGGCGCTGGGGAATGCGAACGGTGATTGCTACCGGCGCAGCGCTGATGGGCGGCGGGATGCTGCTCGCCAGCTTTAGCCCGCTCTTGGTGGGCATGCTGGCCGGCACGTTGTTGGCCGGCTTTGGCTATGGCGGGATGCTGGCCGGCGGCAATCTACTGGTGGCCCGGTTGTACCAAGGCGCGGCTGGCCCGCTCAATGCGCTCAACCTCTTTTTCAGTGTC
>JANWYE010000314.1 GCA_025057175.1 Chloroflexus sp.
TTGAAGTGGTGGCGTTATCAAATGGTGCCGGAGACGGGACTCGAACCCGTAAGGGGTTTCCCCCAGCGGTTTTTAAGTTCGGGAAAACGGCTTCCACCCGCGTCCATAGATGTCCATTTTTGGCTTTCTGATGCGGAATTGATTCTCCAGTCATCCACCAAAATTCGGCGCTGTTTGCGTCATTGGCTACATGTTGGCTACATGGCGATAATGTAACAAGTCTCCCTCCATGAATTGCTGGCTACAAAAATCGTTTACACAAAAATGGTTTACAGTGCCGGATCCGCGCTGGTCAGCTTGTGCAAAGCGCCGCTCGCAGACTGAAGGGCTGTGCTGGAGGTGCGACACAAAGGGCGGAGGACCGCACGTTGCGTGATCTTCATGCCGGTCAGCACGTCTGGAGCGTTGTTCCTGCCCTAGCGGGCTGCGCAATCCGTGACCCGCCATGCCGAGGACGCCTTCCGGAGGCGCAACACGTCTGCGCTGTCTCATCCGCGTCCACGCGAAGCCCTGAGCCCTGAGCCTGTCGAAGGGTCGAAGGGCTGAACCGTCGGGCTGGCTCCGCAAAGGGCGCTGACGCGCCTTCCGCTGCGCGCAGCTTCGCGACAGTTTGAATACATATTCCGCTCTCCGCCCACCCGCCCGGCGCCTAAAGCCGCGGGCTCCGGTTGCGAAGCCCGCCTGCGCGGGCTAGATCCGGCGATACCGGATTGTTTTCTCAAACCCATCACGTCCGCACGTGTACCGCCGGTCGAGATTGGCGGCATAGAAGAGCGGAGTTCATCGCTGAAACGCATATCGCTTCAGAGGTCAGGCGCAGGATCACAACGTCGCCGTTCAATCAAGCCACGGCAAACTCATTGTAGGCGCGCTTCTGCGGGGAATAGAACGCCAGCACGATCGATTCTCTGGGTATCCCGGCGTCGAGCAGTTGTCTGACGATCTCCTGATCAGTATTGTCGGCCTCTCCCCAGATCTTACCGTTACGGCAGCCATTTGCGTCCCCAACCATCGATCTGCCCGCGCGGGCCGCGATCATATTTGCTGCGCTCCAGAATGCGCGCGATCTGCCTGCCGACATTGGCCGCTCATGCCCGATGTTCGCGCCGGGTAAACGTGGCGCGGAAACCTGGGTGGGCGATCAGGTCTGCGATCACTTCCAGATAACACGCTCCCGGCCACACGCTCGCGCCCAAACCAGTAGTGCCAAGAAGCGCAATGCGTTTGCGCTGCATCACCGCGATAATCAGCGCGTCGTTGACCAGCAGCCTGAACTGTTCACGGCTCAGCGGCTCGCGGGGAGAGCGCGAGAGGTGAGAGGAAGGATAGCAATATTAGGGATGTCCGCCGACCCGTTCGTGGCATTGACGCGCCTGGCTTAACCGGGTTGGCCGGACAGCGCGAGGGCTTTCTCGCTCTTTGGTGATAATGTGCGCCAATCAACGAGATCGCCGCACTCCTGGTGAGCGGCTTGCAATGCTCGACCAACTGGATGGTCAACTGAGTTGATCTGTATGACGAGCGTGTCGATTGCTCGTGTCAGCGGGATCATCAACCAGCGGGCTGCAAACAGATCAGCGGCTTTTTCATCCTCCATGAATGGGAATTTCCGTTGATCAGGCTGTGGGTAGCTCTCTCGCTTGTAATCATAGAGCTCATCGAACCGAAGATTGATACACATCCAGCCTTCGAGTCCACGGCATGAGTCATACTGAACAATGCGTAGTTGCTCCACGGAGGTCGGATAGCTGCCGCGCGTCTCTTCAGAGACAGCATCCCAGGTATCGTATCCCCACTTTTGGAAACGGCGCGCAACTATTGAGTACGCCTGATCCTGGTCTTGTGCGCTGCGAGTTGGGGCTTGTTCCTTCTTCTCGTGTTTTACCAGCGATGGCGGAACGCAAAAGAGCATGTCGATCGGTTGATTGCCAGCGGCGCGAGTGCGTTCAACAAGTTCATCGTGCAGTGTTCGATCATCGCTGTAATTGCCTTCGATGACAATAACGCGCCCGCCGTAGATGTCTTCGTCCTTTTCCAGTCGCCAATCCTCGAGTCCGAGAGCGCGTGCAAACGCCATAGCGAAGGTGCAAAGCCCCGCCTTCAAGCGCAGGCTTTTCCGTAGCGTCACATATTGGCGATGCTCGACATCGACAGCGCGTCGCCAGTCTGTCGGTTTCTCTGACCGGACGTACTGGTCGACACCATCTGCAATGACAAAGCGCCGATAATCATAGAGCGAAAAGAGGATTTGACGCTCCTCATCCGGCCAGTCCTGTGCTTCGTCGATGAAAATATAGTCCCAGTCAAAGAGATCTGGCGCCTTATCGATGAGAACCTGGGATGGCTCTTTTATGAGCCCCAGTTGTTCCAAAATAAGCTTGCGATGCGAAGGATACTCTCCGATGAACTGTTCTGGCGGTTGTTGCTTATTATCGAGATACTGCCTCAGACGATAGAGAAAGCTATGGACGGTTCTGATCTCAATAGCTCGCCGTCCATAAAAATCGCAGATCCCCATAAGCGCAAGTAACCGCCGAAGGTCGGCGACCAGCGCTTTGTTATACGTCAATATCAAGATCCGTGCATCGTGATCGATATACAATTCGTGGGCCAGGCGAAGCAGATGAACCGTCTTGCCGGTCCCGCCGCGACCGCGGAAGATCAATAGTTGACTGCCGAGCTTTTTGACATATTCGGCATCGTTGTCTTTCAATACCCGGCGGCTGCTCAGGAGCTCAATCTTTTTCCGATCAAGCGCGGTGGGTTCGAGTCTTCGCGTCAGCAAGCCGATCATTTCTGGAATTTTGTCTGGCT
>JANWYE010000315.1 GCA_025057175.1 Chloroflexus sp.
CAAGAGGGCCGCACACGCCAGCGCCTGATTGACCGGTTTGGCCCGGCGCTAGGCGGGTTGCTCTGGCAATTGCGCGTGGAACATCTGGCCGAAGAAGAGTAGCCCTCTCTACCCTGCGCAATCAAGCCCGATATCAAGCGCGCGCACCGAATGGGTCAGCGCCCCCACTGAGATGTAATCAACGCCGGTTTCAGCAATTGCGCGCACGGTGCGCAAATTGACGCCACCGCTGGCTTCGGTTTGCGCGCGGCCGGCCACTGCCTGCACCGCAGCGCGAAGCTGGTCAAGCGGCATATTGTCGAGCAAAATCAGATCAGCCCCGGCTTCAGCGGCTATGATCGCATCAGCCACACACTCTACTTCAACCTCTAGCCGCACCATCGGCCCAAGCTGCGCGCGCACACGGGCAATAGCGGTAGCCAGATCGATCCCCTGTGCGGCGAGGATGGCCAGATGGTTGTCTTTGAGCATCACACCATCATACAAGCCAAAACGGTGGTTGCGCCCGCCACCCATTCGCACTGCATACTTCTCAAGCGCGCGCAAACCCGGCGTCGTCTTGCGCGTATCGAGAATCTGCGCTCGCGTGCCGGCCACTGCCGCCACGTATTGCGCCGTCAAGGTGGCAATGCCGCTGAGCCGTTGCAACAGGTTGAGCGCTACTCGTTCCCCGCTGAGGATGCTGCGAGCCGGGCCGGCAACCGTCGCCAAGGTCGCGCCGGCGGCAACTGTCGCGCCATCGCTCGTGTGCAGCGTCACGTTCACCTTCGGATCGAGTTGGCGGAAGACGGCAGCAACTACCGGCAAGCCGGCAATCACGCCGGCTTCACGGGCAACAAAGTGGGCAGTGGTTTGCGCTGTCACCGGAATAGCTGCCAGCGTGGTCAGATCGCCACTGCCGATGTCTTCGGCAAGGGCGTGAGTAACGATTTTGTCAATGAGATGGAGAGGAAGTTCCATACTGATTCCATCAGGTATTGTGCCAATTCACCAATCGGTGAAGCACCAGCATTGCCAACGAACGCGAAGCTCAGGTTGGCGCATGAGCAGTGCGGTGCGCGATCCTTACCCTTTCGCCCTAAAAACAACAAAAACATTACAACTTTAGGATCACCACTAATCTGCCGCCAACGCAGGCTCTGGCGCGATGGTTGGCGCAAAAACCGGCGGCATATCGCGGCACAGGATGGTATGCTTCCGCCATGCTTCATCGCTCTGCGGATAATCTTGGCGGAAGTGGCCGCCACGACTCTCGGTGCGCAGCAGGGCTGAGGCCACGATTAACCGGGCTGTCAGGGCAGCATTGACTGCGGTAAGTGCCTCGGCATCAGCGGGATCGGCGCTAGCCGGCCACGCTGCCAATGCCGCCAACGCAGCACGCAGACCATCACCATGGCGCAGCGGCCCAGCGGCGCGCATGATTGCCGCCAATGCGCCGCGCCAATCAGCCGGCAATAGCCCCGTAGCTGGCATCACCGGCAACGGATCAGGCGGTGGCACAGCACGGCCACGGTAGGCTGCTGCCGCTTCACCAGCTCGCCGGCCAAAGACCAGACATTCGAGCAGCGAATTGCTCGCCAGCCGGTTAGCGCCATGCACGCCGGTGCATGCCACTTCGCCGGCAGCGAACAGGCCGGGCAGACTGGTCGCGCCACTCAGATCGGTGCGCACACCACCCATCAGGTAATGCGCCGCCGGCGCAACCGGGATCGGCGCGCGCACCGGATCGACCCCGTCGGCGCGCAAGCGAGCGCAAATAGTGGGAAAGTGATGCTCGATCAGTTCGGGCGACAGATGAGTCAGATCGAGCAGCACATGATCGCACCCTTCAGCCTGCATCGCAGCCACAATGCCCCGCGTGACAACATCGCGCGGGGCTAGTTCGGCGCGCGGATCGTAGGCTGGCATAAAACGCCGGCCTGATGGGGTGTAAAGCAAACCACCTTCACCGCGGGCAGCTTCGGTGATCAAAAACCCCTGCCCATCGCGGGTGCGATAGACGGTGGGATGGAACTGAACAAACTCGAGATCGGCGACTTCCGCGCCGGCGCGGTAGGCCATCGCGATTCCTTCGCCTAGCGCGGTCGGCTGATTACTGGTGAGACCGTACAACGCACCGGCGCCACCACTAGCCAGCACTGTCGCCGGAGCGAGCAGGCGCAGCCACGCGCCGCTAGCTAAGCGCACCAACGCACCCACTACCCGCTCGCCGGCAGTCAGCAATTCAACCGCCTGCGCCTGCTCGTACACGGTAATTAGCGGCATCGCCCGCACCCGCTCGATAAGCGCCCGCGTCACTGCCCAACCGGTAGCATCACCGACGTGAACAATGCGACGACGGGAATGGCCGCCCTCCAAACCAAGCGCGAACTGATCGGCATCCCGCTCGAACGGAACGCCGAGCGCGGCCAATTCGCGCATCAACGCCGGCGCTTCGTAGGCCAACGCTGCCACGGCTGCCGCATCGCACAGACCGGCGCCGGCGGTCAGCGTATCGGCAACGTGAATGCCCGGCGAGTCAGACGGATCGAGTGCAGCGGCAATACCGCCCTGCGCCCACGCCGAATTGCTTTCCGGCAACGACCCACGGGCCAGCACGAACACGCGCGCGCCGCGCGCCGCTGCCGCTAGCGCGGCTGTTAAGCCAGCAGCGCCGGCGCCAATCACCAAAACATCAACATACCGATCGCGCGCCAGAGGCAAGGATTGTAATACGCTGCGCGGAGCAGGGACGAGTTGCATACAAGATTCCTCCGTTAGGCAAGGCGCGCCTTGCCCCTACGAGATGGTT
>JANWYE010000316.1 GCA_025057175.1 Chloroflexus sp.
ACACCGTTATCATATACAATAATGTTGTTAGCTATCTTGCTGCTGACCGGCATGATGCTGGTTGTGGTCGACATTCAACTATCGGCAGCCTTTGCTGCCACACGGATGGAAATCACCGAACGCGCGCGCGCAGAACAGCGGTTGCGATTAGCTCTGCTGGCAGCGCGTGCCGGGGTATGGGAATGGGATGCGGTTGCGCGCGCTGTGCGCTGGTCGCCGGAAAACTATCCGTTATTGGGATTAAATCCTGATCAAGACACCCTAACCTTTCGCAAATGGCGAGAGCAGGTGCATCCAGAAGATCGAGCAGCTTTGCAAGCAGCGGTCGATCGTTCAATCAATGAGCGTGCCGCGTTCGATGTTGAGTTTCGCGTGATCTTGCCTGATGGCAGCCTGCGTTGGCTACGCGGTGTTGGCCAACCGGTGGTAAGGGATGACGGCACGCTGCAAGGCATGTATGGCCTGCAAATTGATGTGACTGCCCAAAAGATGATTGAAGCGGAATTGCGCCGCAGCGAGCTGTATTTCCGCAGTCTGGTCGACGACTTGCCGGCTATGGTCTGCCGCTTTCGCGCTGATGGCACACTCACCTTTGTGAATGATCTCTACTGCCAAACCTTTCAACGCTCACGTGAGGAGCTGATCAGCTTTAACTTTTACGAACTCATCCCTCCTGACCGGCGCGCGCTAGTTGCGGACGGCATAGCGCAGCTCAGCCCAACGCAACCGGTGATGGAGCATGAACACGAAGTGTTGTATCCTGACGGTTCGATTGGATGGCAGCGTTGGGTGAATCGTCTGCTGCTTGATGAGCAAGGGAGTCCTGTAGAGTATCAGGCGTTGGGCATTGATATTACTGCGCGCAAAAAAGCCGAAATCGAACGGGAACGGTTGATTGCTGAGTTAGAGGCACGCAATGCCGAGCTAGAGCAGTTTACCTACACTGTTTCGCATGATTTGAAGAGTCCGCTGATCACGATTAAAGGCTTCGCCGGTTATATCGAACGTGATTTGGCGGCTGGTAAGCTTGAACGAATCCCGGCCGATCTACAACGCATTATCGCCGCGGCTGATCGCATGTATCAATTGCTTGAAGATCTGCTCAATCTGTCGCGGGCCGGACGCCAATTGAACCGGCCGGAACGTATTGGTCTCGGATTATTGATTAGTGAAGCAGCAGCCGGAGTGAGTGGCCGGCTGGCCGAACGCAATGTTTACTTGCATCTCCCGCCGAATCTGCCTGATGTTTATGGCGATCGCACTCGCTTGCGCGAAGTGTTTCAAAACCTGATCGACAATGCAGCTAAGTTCATGGGTGATCAATCGGCGCCACAAATCTGGATCGACGCGCGTCCGGCTGATGAGGCCAACATGGTGCTGGTCAGTGTGCGGGATAATGGGATTGGTATCAATCCGCGCTACCTACAACGTATTTTTGGCCTGTTTGAGCGGCTGGATCAACGGATTGAGGGCACCGGGATTGGGTTGGCGCTCGTGCGCCGGATCGTAGAAGCGCATGGTGGTAAGATATGGGCAGAATCGGAGGGGTTGGGCCGAGGCGCGACATTTTACCTGACGTTGCCGGCGCCGCCGAATGCCTAAGAGAGGATTGTCGCTATGAAACAAGCAAGCCTTGAACCGGTTGTCATTTTGCTGGTCGAAGACAATCCCGATCATACTGAGTTGATTACGCGGACCCTGAACGATCATCCCATTCCCAACCGGATTATGCACGTGACCGATGGCGAAGCAGCGCTGGATTATCTTTGGCGGCGCGCGCAATTTGCCGATCCGGCCACTAGCCCGCAACCCCATGTCGTGCTGCTCGATCTACAATTGCCGCGACTGAGCGGTCTAGAAGTGCTGCAAGCGATTAAAGCAAACGCTGAGACACGCCATATTCCGGTGGTGGTGGTGACAACATCAAGCGCCGAAAGTGATGTGCGCGCAGCGTATCAGCGATTTGCCAATAGCTATCTTGTCAAACCGGTGGATTTTCAGCAATTTACCCAGATGATGAACGATCTTGGTGATTACTGGTTGGGCTGGAACCAGATGCAAGGTCATCAGCAGACGATTTCATCGTCATAGCGGCGATCCACTGGCGATCATTCAGGCGGATAACCTAGGAGTGCTAGGTGGCAACAATCCATATTTTACTGGTCGAAGATGAAGCAGCTCATGCCGAATTAGCGCAGCGGGCCTTTGAGCAGAGCGATGTCACGCTTACCCTTGCTGCTTCGCTCGGTGAGGCGCGCCAGCGTCTGGCTGAACAATCGTTTGATTTGATTGTATGTGATCTCTGTCTGCCTGATGGTCGCGGCGACGAGTTGTTGATGGCCGGCGATGGTCAACTGCCGTTACCGGTGGTTCTTATGACCGGCCATGGCGATGAGCGGATTGCAGTGGCTGCGCTAAAAGCCGGCGCGCTAGATTATTTGGTCAAAACTCCAGCGGTGCTGCTGGAATTGCCGCGCATCGTTGAGCGCGCGTTGCGCGAGCGGCGGTTGTTGGTCGAGCGCTTACAGGCTGAACAGGCATTGCAACAGAGTGAGCGCCTCTTCCGGGCGATGATTGAGCGCAGCAGTGACGCTATCTCGATTGTTGATCGCTATGGCCAAATCCGCTATGCTAGTCCTTCGACGCGCCACGTGGTTGGCTATCCGGCAGAAGGAATGCTTGATCGACCAATCGATGGCTTTGAATTGATTCACCCCAA
>JANWYE010000317.1 GCA_025057175.1 Chloroflexus sp.
TCACCTCTTGCTCATCAAACCGGCGTGGCTGATCAATGGTGGCAAAAGCCAACGCACCGAACACTCGATCTTGCGCCACTAATGGAATAATTAAGAGTGAACGAACTCGCGCTTCGACCAAAGTCTGCAACAACTGAAGCGCCGTTGGCGTTCGATCACCTTGTTGCAGAATTTCGTTGACATCCGAGATCTGCAACGAATGCCGCTGTTGGAGAGCGCGCTGCATCAACGGTAATTCGCACAGTGGTATCGGCGGCGGCAATGAGACACGAGGTGGGAAGGTACTGACCAAAGAGATGGTCGTACCACTAGCATCGAGCAGCAACACCCCGCATAGCGACACGCCAAGCCCTTGCACAAACTCGTTGAGCGCCAGCATCAGCAGCTCATCGAGGGTTGCCGCTGTTTCGATCGCTGTCGCGATCCGCAGCAATCCTTGTGTGATCAGCTCTGATTGGCTAATGGCAGGCAATCGCTCGCTCATAGTGGTTGCGAAGAACCAGCCAGCCGATAAATCGTCATTGGTTCATCACCATTGTGCAAACTGACCGGCATTAACGGATCGAAAGTAAATTGATTGGACTGGATCATTCTAAAGACGGAAGCGGCAACGACAACTTCATCGTTGCGCGCTAATTGGCACAATCGGCGCGCTTCCCTCATTGCTACGCCAGCCCACGCCATTGTCATCGCCGGCTCGCTGCCAATCATGCCTACCGCGAGTTGGCCCGTGGTAATGCCGCCGGCAATCATCAGGTCAGCGCCAAACTGTTGGCGCCACTGCCCACGTAGGCGCGCGACGGCACCCTGTATCTGCTGCGCCGCTTGCAATGCCCGCGCCGTATCATCGAATCGCGGTTGCGGAAAACCAAATACTGCGCAGAAGCTCCGTTCATCAATCGCAATGTATGCTCCTCGCTGCTGATAAACGATAGCCCGGCATTCTGTATGGAGAGGGTTGGCGATCCGTTCTATCAACTGATGCACCGTCAGATCGGTAATGCTATCAACTCCGCGCAGGCTAGCGTAAAGGAGCGTCGCCGTTATCATCTGTGGCTGTAGCGCCTGCATCGCTTTGGCCTGATTTGCCACCAGCTCTTGAATTGTCTCTGATGGCAAATACATGCTAAGCACTTGGCGTGCCTGAGCCAAATTGGCCGGCTCAACAATGCCATCATAGTGATGGCGCACCATTAACGCCACAGCATGCGAAGCTAAGGCAGCCACCAGCGCCAACGAGCGTTGGCTATAACGGTACGGAGCTGGGTCGGCCAAAGTCAACACGCCTAACGGTCGATCGCCATGAAACAACGGCATTGCTAAAGCCGAGCGCATCAATTCCAACCCCGGCGTAGGAATCCAGCGCGTATCCCGCTCAATATCATCAATAATCGCGCCACGCCGCGCGCGCAATACCCAGCCGGCCAGCCCATGCTTCAGGATCGGCGCTGCTGCCAGATTGAGCGGCAATACATCACCACCGCTTAGGGTAATGCGAGTGCGAATAGTAAACGACTCGGCGTCAATCAAGAGCAGTGTGCCATGGTTCGAATCGGTCACCTCAGTAGCAATACGCAACAACTGCACCAGCGCCCGTTCGAGATCAGGCTGCTCGGTCACGTTTGTCATCACCTGCTCGAAGGCCGCTAAACGTCGCTGTTCGCGCTCGAACCACTGCCGGTAGACTGAAGTCTGGAGGTGGACAGTAAAGAGCGCAGCGGCTTGCGCAACCAACTGCTGCTGCGCTTCATTGAGCCGCACATCGGCGCCGGCAATCATCAAGCACAACGCGCCCAGCGGGGTATGCTGCGCCCATAATGGCCAACTGGTCACTGTCAATGCTGGTGAGGATGTTGCGGCTAGCAAGCTGCGCATTTGCACACTCGAAAAACTAACGGGCCGGCGCTCGCGCACGGCGCGCCCAATCGCGCTACCATCCATATCAAAGGTAACAGTGCGATTGACACTTGCCAGCCCCCAGCCCACCGAGGGGATCAAAATACCGCGCTCGGGATCGTGCAAGAGCAAAACTGCACCACGCACGGCCAAATGATCGGCAAGGCACTCTGCGACTGCGGCAACCATAGCTTCACGATCAGAGGCGGCATTAAGTCGCTGGGCCAACACTGTCAACGTCGAAGGCTGCGGCACAGCCGCAATGGCATCGGCTACCGTCTGCCGCAGCGCTACGAGCGGGTCGCGGTCGGTGAGCGGCGGCATATCGGCCTGCAACACTAACGTAGCATGCCTGCGCGCTTCAGACAGAGCATAGCGCAAGGCAATCCATGCTGTTAGCGAAAGCGCTAGCCCAATTACTCCACCGAGCAGCAAGGCGATGGCAAACGCCCCCGGCAACGAAGCCCCTTCGCGCTGGATAACGATGCTCATGAGCGCATAGCACAGAATGCCAAGCGAGATGCCGCCGGGTAGCGCGAGGGCTAGAATGCGATGGAAGTTGCTACGTGGCAGGTACACAGTGGCTCCGCGACTACGTTGAAACAGTCTCTATTCGGTAGATCATAAACGTGCCACAACCGTTAGAATCGCATCTATTATACTTGGTTTTTGAAAAAAAATGACCGGCCACGAGAAGTGAACCGGTCACGTCTTGGAGCGGGAGACGGGATTCGAACCCGCGACCTACACCTTGGCAAGGTGTCGCTCTACCAACTGAGCCACTCCCGC
>JANWYE010000318.1 GCA_025057175.1 Chloroflexus sp.
TGCGCGGACGTCGTTTCCCGGCCAGATTGTGCTAGAAACGGTCTTGTTGCTGCCGCTCGTGTTGCCGCCGAGCGTAATTGGGTACTATTTGCTGCTAGCGCTAGGGCGGGGCAGTCCGGTTGTAGAATGGTTTCAAATCCGGATCCTGTTTTCGTGGCCGGCAGCAGTAGTGGCAGCGACGGTGGTGGGATTGCCGCTGATGATTCAGAGCAGCAAGGCCGCAATAGCGAATGTTGATCCGCGACTAGAGCAGGCAGCGCGCACGTTGGGGGCCAGCGAGTTGCGCATCATTACCCGCATCACCTTACCGTTGGCGCGGCGCGGGATTGTGGCTGGCATCGTGTTGGGCGGCGCGCGGGCATTAGGTGAATTCGGCGCAACCTTGATGGTGACGGGCAATATTCCCGGTCGCACGCAGACCTTGCCGGTAGCGATTTATGATGCGGTGCAGGCGCAGCGATACGCTGACGCCAACTTGATGGTGCTGGTCATGACCGCGATTGCCTTTGTGGGTTTATGGTGGGTGCGCCAACTCGAACGACCCCGTCCGGCGCCGGTAGCGCTGCAGGAGGAACGTGATGCAACCGTGCTTGGCCGTTGACGTGCGGCGGCAGCTTGATCATCTGGCGCTCCGGATGCAGTTTCAGGTTGGCGCTGAGATCCTCGTCTTGTTTGGGCCATCAGGAGCGGGCAAGACCCAGACGTTACAGGCGATTGCCGGCCTTACCACACCCGATGCCGGGCTGATTCAGCTCAATGAGACGGTGCTGTTTCGCCGGCGTCGCGGTGAACCGTCGATCAACTTACCGCCGCGCCAGCGCCGAATCGGTTATGTCTTTCAGCACTATGCGCTCTTCCCGCACATGACGGCGCTGGAGAATGTCGCCTTTCCGCTTGGCAATCACGCTCAAGCCCGCCGCCGCGCATACGAGCTGCTCGAACGTATGCATTTAGCCCATTTGGCCCAACGCAGGCCACATGAATTGTCGGGCGGCCAACAACAGCGTGTAGCGATTGCGCGGGCGTTAGCCACCGAATCGCCCGTCATGCTTCTCGACGAGTCGTTTTCCGCGCTTGACCAACCGGTGCGCGATCGGTTGCACGCCGATTTGCGCGCATTACAGGCCGAGCGTGGTCTGATTGTGATCTATGTCACCCACAATTTGGATGATGCTTTTGCCGTTGGGCACCGAATCGCGATTGTGCGCGAAGGGCAGATCGAGCAGATCGGGCCATTGGCCGAAGTGTGCCGCTATCCGGCCAATCTGCGGGTTGCGCAGGCGCTCGGCATTGCCAACCTGATCACGGCACGGGTAATTGGCATTGAACTCGATCGGGTCTGGCTCGACTGGCAGGGATGGCGGGTTGCTGCTACCTTGCCAGCGCAACTGCCAGCGTTAGGGGCAACAGTCACTGCCTTTATCCGGCCCGAAGAGATCTGGTTGGTCTACCCGGATCGTCCGCTTACCCGCTTCGCCGATCACAACCTGTTGCCAAGCCGGATCGTTGAGCGACGTCCGGGCCGGCGGTTGGCTCAGGTTCGGGTAGCGGTAGGTGCAGACATGATCGAGATTGCTCACCCTTACACTGCATATACCGATCTTGATCTGGGGGTAGGCAGCGCGCTACATATCGGATTTCACCCGGACAGCGTAGTTATTATCCCAGACTCAAACCAAGCCGTGTATGATACACGACCTAACTCGCCCAATCACATCCGGCATGCCAGTGTATCCGGGTGATCCGCCAGTGCAGATCACGCCATTGCCAAGCCCGCCGTGGCAGATCAGCGCGCTGCATCTAGGCAGCCACAGCGGCACGCACCTTGATGCGCCGCGCCACCGCTTCGCTGATGGGGCCGGAATTGACGAGATTTCACCTGAACGGTTAATTAGGCCGGGGATGGTCATTGATGCTCGCGGGTATCCGGCCAATACACCGATCGGGCCAGAGGCGTTAGCCGGCGTTGCGTTACAAGCGGGCATGGCGGTAGTTATTCGCACCGGGTGGGAGGTCTATTGGGGTACAGACGACTACATGCGCCACCCGTATCTCAGTGCCGCATTGGCGCAGATGCTAGCGGGCTATGGCGTGGCTATCGTGGGGATTGATGCATTCAGTGTCGATTCAACCGTTGATGGCAACGATGCGGCGCACGTGGCGTTATTGGGCAACAATATTCTCATTGCCGAAAACCTCTGTAACCTTGCAACTTTAGCATGCGGCACACAGTACACCTTTGCTTTCCTCCCCCTTCTCATCAGGCAGGCTGACGGCGCGCCGGCGCGGGTAGTGGCTTGGCGTGAAAACTAAACTATTTTCTAACCGCAAACTATCTTCAAATTCGATTTAGTTCATGTTATGATAGCAAAGAGCAATGTATCTCTACGATTGTTATTGTAATTATTTACTATTGCATAGTAAACATTTTTAAACATAGCAATCGTCATCGCTTCTATTATTGCAATGCAGGAATCAGAGCGACGTTGCATTGCAACGTCGCTCTGATGTTGATTAGCTTTCCAGCCATGCTTGATGCGCTTGAACAGGAACAACAACGCTTCGATCGCCAGCGTCGCCACACTTACCAGATCGTTGGTTTGCTCAGCGTTGTTTTAATATCGATTGACGCCTTCGCCATATTATCTGCCAATCTGTATCAATCGTGGTTGGTGCGTTTGGTTC
>JANWYE010000319.1 GCA_025057175.1 Chloroflexus sp.
CAGCTCGATGATCATATCGATGCCATACCCAATGATCGTCGCAAGAATAAGTAATCCGCTCAGGGCAAGAAAGAGCGGCCAACCGGCAGCCAAACCGAGCCGCCCCAACACATTGATCACCCCATCGCGCCAGAGATCAACCAAGACCGCACCGATCAGCGTGCCCATTAACGCGAACCCGCTCGGCCACGCACCGCGCCGCAAGCCGATAACCGTGAAGAGGACCAGTATGACTGCCGCGCCCACATCAAGCATCATAGTGCCACTCCTTGTTGGTGAGATACTTTATTTTACTACATATTGTAGCAAAAACAACAAGTAAATGGGCGGCGGTTGGACAGATTGCGACGGAAGTGTGACAATCCTGCGCTGCTGGAAGACACGCACTTCCACTCTATCACAGGATGCGTTCACTCATTTCCCTATCATTCCGCTGTAGGCGATAAGTGGGCATTTCTTCACCTGACGGGCAAGAATCGGTATGCGAGCCGCTGCGCAAAGATGCTATAATGACCGCGTCAGACAATGGTTGTCTGTCGTACCAATTGCTGCTCACGGTGTCGTTAGCCGGAGCGCAATCGTTTGAGTGCTAAGGAGGCTTGCATGGTTCGCGTCGCTATCAACGGTTTCGGCCGGATCGGGCGCCAGAGCTTTAAGGCGATGCTGGAGTACTATCCCGAAGAGTTTGAGATTGTCGCAATCAATGATCTCACCGATGCCAAAACGCTGGCGCATCTGCTCCGATACGACTCTACTTACGGCGCCTTCGATGGCGAAGTAACGGTGACTGAGAAGGCGATTGTGGTTGAGCAGGATGATGTGCGTTATGAGCTGTTGACGCTGGCCGAGCGCGACCCAGCGGCGTTGCCGTGGAAGGAGCTGGGGGTCGATATTGTGATCGAGTCGACCGGCCGCTTCACCGATGCCGAGAAGGCCAAGGCGCACCTTGCCGCAGGAGCAAAGAAGGTGATTATCACTGCGCCGGCTAAGGGCGAAGACATTACCATCTGCTTGGGCGTCAATGACGCGAAGTACGACCACGAGAAGCACCACATCATCTCAAACGCCTCCTGCACCACCAACTGTCTCGCGCCGGTGGCGAAGGTGCTCAACGATCGCTTCGGCATTGAGCGTGGGCTGATGACGACTATTCACTCGTATACGATGGACCAGAACTTGCAGGATAACGTCCACAAGGATTTGCGCCGGGCGCGCGCCGCAGCGATTAATATGGTGCCCACCACGACCGGCGCAGCCAAGGCGGTAGCGTTAGTTATTCCTGAGCTGAAGGGCAAGTTCCACGGCTATGCCGTGCGCGTGCCCACGCCGACCGTCTCGATGGTTGATTTCTCGGTGCTGCTCAGCAGCAAGACGACGGTCGAAGAGATTAATCAGGCCTTTATCGAGGCCAGCGAGAGCGAAGAGCTAGAAGGTATCCTTGGCGTGAGCCACGACGAGCTGGTCAGCACCGACTTTATTGGCACTACCTACAGCAGCGTCGTTGACCTGCCGCTGACAATGAGCATGGGCGATGATTTCTTCAAGATCGTCGCGTGGTACGATAACGAGTGGGGCTATTCGGTGCGCGTTGCCGATCTGACCGCGTTGGTGGCCGATCGGTTTGAATAATAGTGAACGCTTGGATGGATGGGCGGGTTTGAAACCCGCCCGTCTCCGTTCTTGCCCTTCATCCTCGCCAATCCCGACTACCGCCATCGTTGCAACCGCGCTGCCCAATCCTGCCCGGCCCGGCGCAATAGTTCCTGATGCCGTTCGAGAATGACGTAGGCCAGCAACATGAGCAGGCCCAGCCCGCCTAACAATAGCCATTGATTGAGCATGCGCGCGGCGTTGGCTGCCAACCACAGTACACCCGCCACAAAGCTGGCAATCCCACCGATAAACGGCACTCGCAATCGCGCCAGCGCACCGTAGGCAGCCACTAGCAGCGATTCGCCGCCAACCAGCAAGATGTAACCAATATTGCTAGGCGATCCGGCGGCTTGCAAGAACGTCGCGCCAAGCAAGATCGCCACCGCGCTAGTATCAATCATGCGCGCCAGTTGATCGCGGCGTTGGAAGTAGCGCACCCCTTGCGCGAGCGCGAGCAGATAGACCCCGACCGGGATGACGTAGAATTGCATCTCGCGCAGATCCCAGACGAAGAATTGGCCGAGGCTGGCAGCGACAAAAGCAGCGCCGGCCAGATAGGCATACTCGCTGCGCCGTTCACGCACTGTCGCCGTCACGAAGACGACACCAGCGTTAACTAGCGCTACCACTAGCGCACGCAATTCAAAGGCGGCAACGACTGTCGTCACCACTCCGACGGCTAATGGCAGCCATAGCGTAGATCGTTGCCAGATTGCGCCAAAGGCGAATCGACGCGCAGCCCACCCGGCCAACACTAACGGCGCAAGCGCGAGCGCCAACCATGCCGCCTGCCACGGCACAGACAGCCCTGTTTGCGCCAGCCAGCCGGCAATGCTGCCGATAAGCGCCATAACACTGGCAACTGCGCCGCTCTCGCTGCGTTCGTTACCGGCGATCAGCGCCATCGTCAGCGCGCAGATCAGCAACGGCAAGCTGAGACTGCTCAAACTGCCGTCGAACAGCAGCGCCAACGCTGCCAAGGCCGCCACCGCACCGATCCCATAACCATCCCGCCCCACAGTGAGCAAGGC
>JANWYE010000031.1 GCA_025057175.1 Chloroflexus sp.
TGCTCCTGTGGTGGTAGGGCTGCGGTCACGATATATCAATACCCATTCACACTATAGCAAGTGAGACAAGGTTTTACCAGCAAGGGAATATGAAGCGGATGTAATGAGTATATGAAATGAAGAGTTACGCCAACTTATCGCCCGCAAGCCCATTGCACCGCTTGCAATAATCGCTGCGCGGTGTCATCCCAGCGCGGCAGGGTGGCGGCGCGGCGTTGCGCAGCAATACTAAGACGGGCGCGCAGGGTGGGATCGGTTGTGATCGCCCGCAAGGCTACGGCCAGCGCCTGCTCGTCGTCTGGCGGCACGAGCAAACCACCATCGTCTACGAGCGCCGGCACTGGCCCGACCGCTCCGGCAATTACCGGCAATCCACAAGCTAGCGCTTCGGCGAAGACCAGCCCATACCCTTCAAAGCGCGAGGGCAGAGCAAAGACGCTGGCGCGAGCGTAAAGGTGAGCTAACTCAGCATCATTGAGCGGGCCGCGCACAATTACCGGCGCTGGGCAAGCGCGCACCGCTTGCCAAACCTCGGCGGCATAAGCCGGATCGGCCTCAGTTTCACCGATCAGCTCTAATCGCCAGCCTTGTGCCGCAGCTTGCCCCCAAGCCCGCGCCAGCCGAGCCTGATTCTTGCGTGGAATCCATTGCCCAACCGCGATCACCAGTGGCTCGCGCGGTATGCCCTCCGGCAAGCAGGCGAGCAAACGATCGCACCCGCCTGAGGCTACAAACACCCGCGCCGGATCGGCCCCGCGCGCGATCAAGGTCGCCGCGCCATCATCACTAACCGCCACCAGCGCATCGGCGCGCAACAGTGCTTGTTCCCAGTCATGTTCGCGCGGGTCGCTTGCCCCAGCCACCGCCGGCAACTCGTGGATCAGCGCAATCAGTGGGCGCTGCGCGCGCCAGTGTTCAAGCCACGGCGCAACCACTGCCCGCGCCAGTGCATCGACCAGCAGCGCATCGTAGCGTTCGACCGTGAACCGCTCCCCGGCCAGCGGCGCGGCAGCGAGTTGTCCGGCCACATCCGCCGGCCCTAGCACGATCTCGTCTATGCGGTGGCCCTGCGCGCGCCAGCGCCGGAAGACTTCGCGATGGTAGAGGTAGCCGCCGGTGAGCCGGTTGGGATCGCCAACGGTAAGGAAAGCGAGGCGGAGACTCATTGCGCACCACGAGCTAGATAGCCGCCTCTCCGCCCGTTTGGCGATACTTTGTTAGAGGGGGCAAGGCACACCGTACACTCCGTCCTACTATTCCAGCGTCCCGCTATACGCCGCATACGCCTGTGGATTCTCCCAGATGCGCACGGTGAGCGTCGCTAGTCCGGCTCCGCGCAGCGCAGCCGCAATTCGATCCCAGCAATAGCGGGCCACATGCTCGGCGGTGGTGTTCACTTCACGCAGCCCTTCCACCGTACCCAAATCACGGTAATGCAGATCGGCGACAATTGCGTTCACCGCCTCGTGCAGGCGCGTAATATCGAACAGCGTGCCATCGGCGTGCAGGCGGTCGCCGGTGACGATCGCTTCTAGCCGGTAAGTATGGCCGTGCATCCGGGTCGCCGGCCCAAAGTTGCCCTCAAGGCGGTGAGCAGCCTCAAATTGGGCATTGACGCCGATTTCGTACATGTGACTTCTCCTCGCGTGAGGCAGGTATTGAGCAAGGTGGATAAACGTACCGTTGCGCAAGCTCTCAAGCTTGCCGGCGTGGAAAGCTGTGATTACTCTCTCCAGTATAATTGGGCGATGTGCCAAATCGTGGGCAACTTGCCGTCCAAACAACGAGATAACCGGTCGCTTTCCGCTTTTCATTGTACACGGATTTGGCCTCTTTCTCATCTGACCGGTTGCTCTGCGAGGTAGCGACATTATGCGTCTGGCGAGCGCGATTTTTTTGTTGAGTTGTGGTTTCTATCTGCTCACCATGAGTGGCCATACGTATTCAGCCGACGAAGAGACGATGTTGGCCGTGACCCGCAGTCTGATCGAGCGGGGCGATGTAGCGGTGATGGCGGTAGACGAATCGCCATTCGTGGCGCTGCGCCCCGGTCTAGACGATAAGAGCTATTCGCCCTTCGGTGTGCTCCCTTCCTTGCTCGCCGTGCCATTCCATCTGCTTGGCTCGCTGATTGCTTCGTCTGGGCCACGGTTCGATTACGCGACGCGCTTTGCGGTGACGGCGCTCAATGGTCTGCTCACTGCCGCCACCTGCGCGGTGTTGGCTCGGTGGGCCTTGCGGTTAGGCGCGACCAAGGTATGGGCTACCGTCCTTGCCCTGCTCTACGGTTTGGCGACCTTCGCGTGGCCCTATGCCCGCACCTTCTTCTCTGAACCGCTGGCTGCATTGTTAATCTTGGTGGCATCTGAGCGAGCGTATGCTGCGTGGCAGGATACGCGACCGGCTGCACGGCGGATCGCGCTATTAGTTTCTGGCCTTGCAGCGGGATTGTTGCTGCCGACGCGGATTGCGGCGGGTATCACGCTGCCAATCTTCGGCTTCTATGTGCTATGGTCAGCTTGGCGCAGCTCGGCAGGGACAACCATTTCGGCTGTTACTGGCAGGCGGGTTGCTCATACCCTGAACCTTGTGGGCATTTGGATCAGCGGGATGATCCCCGGCATCTTGATCTTCATCTGGTATAACCTTGCCCGCTTTGGCACGCCGCTTGCGTCAGGTTATGCAAGTGAGGCATACTCGTTTACCACCCCCTTGCTCGAGGGCCTCACTGGCCTGTTGTTCAGTCCCGGCAAGAGTGTGTTCCTCTACGCACCGCCCATCCTTCTCGCCATACCGGGAGGCATTGCTCTGTGGCGGCGTGGTGAGCGAGCGGTTGTCCTGTTAGCGCTTGGTCTCTTCCTATCGCACCTTGGATTGTACGCTAAGTGGGGGCAATGGCAAGGCGGCGGCGTGTGGGGGCCGCGTTTTCTGCTGCCTGTGGTGGCGCCACTTATGGCGTTGGGCGCAGGAATGTTTTCGTCCGGCGCTACTCGGCTGGCTATCAGGCACTGGCGGGTGGCGGTTGTGATGTGCTTGGGGCTGCTTGGTTTTGCCGGCAATCTGGGTGGAGTACTGTTGAATTTTGATACCTATATTGTGTCTGTGCCAGCCGAAGAACGAGATTACCGGATCGAGTCATCCCCGCTCTTGGGTCACTATCGGCTGCTGCTCGAACGCTGGCAGCGGTACAGCACGGCGCCGCCGGTATGCAAATTGGGCGCAGGCATATATTCTTCGGAAGCGGAGGATGGCGCCCTACTACCGCGGCGCACCGGCATGCGTGGCGTGGTGAACTGCATCACTGAGGTGGGGGGCCGTCTCACCCTCATCATTGACGACTATCGTCCCGCAGAAGCTCCTCCGAGCGCTCTGCGTTTGCGTCTCAACGGTACTGATCTCGGCGCGTTGCCGGAAGGACAGAGGCGGGCTTACCATATCTTCATCGAACCCGGCCATGTCCAGCTTGAAATTGTCGCGCGAGCGTGGAATCCAATGTCCGTTGGCTTTAGCGACCGCAATGAGCTGCTGGGGCCGTTGATCAAGGAACTCCGCGGGGTGACATCTCAGGGTGATGAATTGGCGATTGTTGACACTGCGATCGCGCCATTGCCTACGAATCCACCAATTTATCGGTGGGCGTGGAATTATGATCCACCCAACCAACATCTGGTTGATCATTGGGCGTGGTATTTGCCCCGATCTGAATTGGCCGGCCTGCCTGCGCAGAGGTTGGCAAGGTTCATTATCATTGCCGGTACCGGATTGATGGTGGGTGGTTTGATGCTGCTGGTTGGGGAGAGGTTACTTTCCAGCCGTCGGTCATTACGCCGGTCTTGATACAGTGCCGAGCGATGGCTAGCGGGCCGTCGCTACAGCCATAATAGTTAGCCATGATAAGTGCCGCGCTCTTCACGAATCGCCGGCAGCTCGTCCAGCCATGCCAAATCACGCCCAATCACCAGTTCGCGCATGGTCGCATGGTGGGTGTTTTTCATAGGTACCAGCCGCATCTGGAACCCATGCGCGCGTGCTAGTTCTTTCACCTCTTCCGCTTCATCGTAGGTGAGTAACACATCACCGGCCACGTGCTGGCAGATGGTAAACAGGCGCTGGTGATCGATCTGATGGTGCCGGTACAGCCGCTTGCCGGCCTGCTTGCCGCCGGCAGTGTATGGCGGATCGATGAAGAAGACCGTGTCAGGGTGTTGCGCAAATTCTTCCATTACGGTCAGGCCATCAGCGCAGCGAAACTCGATCCGGTGGGCGATCTGTTGCAGATCGCGCAGCCGGCGCGCCAATGTTTGGGGGTACCAGCGCGAGGCGATACCCTTGCCATTTTCGCCATGCTTGAGAAAACTGGCGCCATCAGCAAGAATGCCGCCACGCAAGGTGCGGTTGCGCAAGATCGTTTGAAAGGCGCGTTCGCGCACTGTTGCCGCGGGGCGATTGAGGGCTGCGATCAACGTTTCATGGCTGAGCGGGAACGAAAGAATCTGTTCGGCCAGCCATTCAGCCTCGCCAGTGACAATTGTTTGCCAGACCGCAGCTACATCTTCATCGAGTTCAACCATGACGGCGCGGTCAACCAGATCCTCAAAAAGGGCGGTGAGACTAATGATGCCACCGCCGGCAAATGGTTCAACCAAGACGCGCGGTTTGCGGGGTAGGCTGGCCATCCAGCGCCGGAAGGTGGGCACGAACCACGTTTTGCCACCCGGATAGCGAAACGGGCTGCGTTGGGGCACAGCAGCGACATTCACCGGTGGCGGCATAGAGGGGTCTTTACCAACCCTGCTATCGCTCGTTTGTGACTCAGGAAAGAGATCGAGCTGGCGCGAGTGAGTCATGCGATGGCCTTTCCGGTGATTGGTTTAGGGTGTGTTGTTGCCTAATTTTGCCCTGAGCATGGCAATAAACTTGTTAAGATCGCTGGCAGGAGGTTGAATAATGGCATTCAGGGCATCTTGAAATTTGGTGTATATACGAGCTACTTGGTTTAATTGAAGTGTCTTTTTGCTTTTTTCGAGTTCAAGATTGTATATTAACCAGACCATCTCTGCTTCTGGTTGCGGAACTTCTGGAAGCTTTGGTAGAGTGTTAAAGAAGCTTTGATCAAGCACTACCGCCAATTTCTTCTGCCAACGATGCAATATGCCGCCTTTATACATCAATTGAGGTGATAACCGCTTGCGCGACGACGAAAGATAATCCGGCCGTGGATAATCTGGTTTGCCTGACCAGTTCATTGTTGCATTGTTCTGCGGATCAGCTATGTAGTGTTTGAATGGTTTACGCACATTTCCTGATATGTACACAGATTGAATTTCTACTGCACCAAAATCGATGATTTGCTCTTGATCATCAAAAGCAACCAGAACGATGTCGATGTTACCAGCAGGCTGGCCTTGTCCGTCGTGGAGGCGTACTTCACTGAATGCAGCCCATTTCGTGTCGCGAGGAAAGAAAAAGCTAGCTGCATCACGAAAGATTATGCTATCTTCACGAAAACGCAACGGGCAGGTAATTACGGGCTGATTATTATGATAGACGCTGCATACCCCAAGCGGATCATCTGCCTTGTCTTTTGTACATTTCTTTCCGGTAAATCGACATAATTTCTCTTTGCGATGATATTCAGCATCTTCCGATAGGTTGGTAGTCGGAAATCCGAATACTTCAGCAAGAGGTTGCATTGCTATTGTAGTACAATTGTTCTATCATGAATTTCGTTGTTTGTCAACCCATAATACCACATTTGTTTAATGCCACCACTTACCCCCTTCATTCACTTTCACCCATACTCCACCATCACCTGCACCATCCCCACTGGCGCTTGATCCAGCAGCGCATAAGCTTCCGCCGCCTGCGCGATGGGGAAGCGGTGGCTGACCAGCTCGGCCAGCCGCAGGCGGGGTAACAGTTCCATCACGGTCGCTGTGCGGCGAGCGTAGTCCCAGCGGGGCAAGGTTTCCGGCGCGAGCCGGCCTACTTGCGATGAGTGTATCCGCACTCGCCCGCGATGAAAGTGCCCGCCGAGGGTGAGCGTGACCGGCTTTTGCCCGTACCACGAAGCGACCACGACGAGACCTTCAACTGCCACTACGTCAATCGCTTGTTGCAACGCCACCGGCGCGCCGCTTACTTCGATGGCGATGTCGGCCCTGCGCCCGCCGGTGAGGTTGGCAATGGCTGCCGGATCGGCCTGCGCTAACGTGATTGCGCCGCAGCGTTCGGCCAGCGCCCGCCGGTATGGGTCGGGATCGATGGCGATCACCCGCGCGCCGGTCAGTTGCAAGAGCTGGGTCACCAACAGCCCCACCACGCCTTGCCCTAGTACCACCACCGTCTCTCCTAGCCGTGGCGCAGCGTCGTGGCAGATGGTCAGCGCCGTTTCGACGTTGGCGTAAAATCCGCCCAGCGCCGGATCAAGGTTGGCCGGTAGCCGTTTGATCAGATGCGCCGGCAGTGTAAAGACGCTCTGATGGGGGTGTAGAGCGGCGACAGCATCGCCAACACGGATCCCTTCCACGCCGGGGCCAATATCAATCACCCTGCCGGCAATCGCGTAACCATACTTGATCGGGAAGGCGAAGCTGCCGCTGAGAGTCGGCAGATCGAGGGGCAAGGCAGGATCGACTTCGCCGCGGTAAACGAGCCGTTCGGTGCCGTGGCTGATCAGCGAGGCAATGGCGGCCACGCGCACCTCGCCGGTGGCCGGCGGCGGCGCTTCCTCGCGGCGCACTGTGACCGTGCGCGGGGCAGTGAACCAGATAGCTTGGGCGGGTATGGTTGGCATAGCGGTTGGTTGTTCGGCAGAGAATCAACTGTCGTATTGCACTGCTCCCTCGACGACCGCATCAGCGCCGTGGGTTGTCCACGTCACGTTACGCAGCCTGATCGCCTGCGCCAGTGTCGTAATGCCAAGATTGCCGATCGCCGCCGGACCCGCGCCGAGGATCAGCGGCGCGATAGTGATGGCCACTGCATCGGCCAAGCGCGCGCGCAGCAGGCTGGTCAGCAGCCGCGCGCCGCCTTCGACCATCACGCTGGCAATGCCGCGTTCGCCGAGCGCAGCCAGCAGTGCAGCCAGATCAACGCCGCCCTCTGGCGCTGACGGCAGAGGAAGGATAGTCGCGCCGAGCGCCTGCAGGGCTGCGCGTCGCTCGGTGGGCGCTGCTTCCGTGCAGGCGATGAGCGTGCCGCGCGCCGCGCCGTCGCGAATGACCGCTGCCGTTGGCGGCGTGCGCAAGGTTGTATCGACAATCACCCGTACCGGATCGCGTCCTTCTACCAGACGCACTGTTAGGCGCGGATCGTCGCGCAGCACGGTGCCGATACCGACCATGATGGCATCGTTGGCGGCGCGTAGGCGGTGGCAGAAGCGCAACGATTCTGGCCCGCTGATCCACTGCGAGCTGCCGTCAAGCGCCGCCACGCGCCCATCGAGAGTTTGCGCAAAACTGAGGGTGACTCGCGGTCGCATCATCGCCGGCGCACAATCTCAACCACCGATCCGGCAAGGATAGTGTCGCCAAGCCGCACCCCCGGCTTGGTCACGCGCACGGCTACCGCTCGGATCTGCGGATGATCGTTAAGCACCGCCGTGGCGATTCGCTCGGCCACCGCTTCGGTCAGTTGCAACGCCGGCCCGCAAACAATCTCGCGCGCTCGGTCGTGAATCTGGCTGTAGTCAACCGTTTGGCTAAGGTCATCGCTGGCCCCGGCAGCGCGCAAGTCAAGCTCGACTGCCACATCCACTACAAACCGCTGGCCGAGCCGGTTCTCTTCCGGGCGGGTGCCGTGGTAGCCGATAAACTGCATCCCGCTCAGAATAATCCGGTCGTGACCAATGCCCCAATCACTCATCGTCGCCATCCCTTTCTACTGCCAGACCGTACATCAGCGGGATGGACGGCACATCAGGCGGCGGTCGCAGCCGCCTCCCCTCAGCCGGTACCATGCGCTCAAATGGTCGCTCGCCATTGACATAACAATATTCGTGTAATTCACAGAGGCGCAACCCGGCTTGCGCCAGCGTGGTCACTACTTCGCCCAATCCCCAGCGATAGAGGATGCATGGCTCTGGGTTGGTAAAATCACGCACACCGGGTAGAAACCCAGATGGCGACAACCCGCCTGCAGCCGCGCCGACGTAATCGCCGACCCCCGGCAACTCTAACCGAGCGCCGCCCTGTGGGTAGGCGTGGGCCAGCCGCCAGTCAGCGGTAAACATATTCGAAGCCGGATGAAACTCCATAAGCACAAACCTCCCGCCGGGCGCGAGCAGAGCAGCGATACCGGCAGCGAAGGCATCGAGATCGCGCAGCCAGCAGATCACGCCATAGCCGGCGTAGATTCGTTCGAAGCGCACGTTATTGGCTACCGCTGTCGCTAAGTATTCGTAGACATCGGCCTGCAAAAAGGTGGCTGGAATGCCGCTGGACTCACTCAGTGCCCGCGCGTAGGCAATCGCGGCATCGCTGAGATCGACGCCGGTGACAATCGCGCCCCGCGCTGCTAGCGAAAGGCTATCGGCGCCGGTGTTGCAGAGCAGGTGTAGCAGGCGGCGACCCCGAATGTCGCCGAGGAGGGCAAGCTCTTCGGGGAATAGTGTCGAGCCGCCGTTGCGCAGGAAGGCGGCTTCATCGGCGCGATGGCTGGTATGCGCCGGCACCACCGCATTCCACGAACGGCGATTTTGTTCGGTGATCGGGTCGCGTGTCATGGCAACGATGAGTTCAATAATATAACGTATCCTCGTCTTCATCGACGCCGAAAAAGCGCAACCATTCCTCCACCTCAGCTTTGCTCAGCGGACGGTCGCCGCGCTTGTCGCGCGCATTAATGCGTGGTTGATCGAGCATCTGCAGACGGCGGGCAAACTCTTGGGCCGAGATGACCGGAATGCCGCGCGCTTGCGCTTCGCCTACCACCGCCCGGTCTGACGAGACGACCAACCATTCTTCGCGCCGGCGAATGGCCCGGATCTGCCGGATCAGTTCGTGATCGGCGTTTTGCGGCGGTTTAACGAAACGCGCTTCGACGCCATAACCGTTCAGATTTTGCGGGTGGCCGTAGACACCGCCATCAAAGACGACCACAACCTTACGGCCACGCTTCTTGGCAGCGTAGCGGCGGAGTTTGGCAACCAACTTCGCCTCGTCGTCGGGGTCGCTGAGGTCGATGTCAGGCATCTGGCCGATTAAGTTGTGGCCGTCAATCAAGATAGGCATGTCTTTATTGTACCTGAGATGAGGGGTACAAGCGCGGGCCTGATTCGTCCTCCCTCGTCATTGCGCGTCGCCTCCTTCTCCCTTGTCATTGCGCGTCGCCTCCTCTCCGTTGTCATTGCGAGCCGCCTCCTCTCCGTTGTCATTGCGAGCCGCCAACGGCGGCGAAGCAATCTCCTGCACTCTCCCTATGTCATTGCGAGCCGCCAACGGCGGCGAAGCAATCTCCTGCACTCTCCCTTGTCATTGCGAGCCGCCAACGGCGGCGAAGCAATCTCCCCCCATGTGCGCAGAGGCACTATTGGCGTTGGCCCTAGGAACTCACAGGAAGGCAATCTCCCCCCATGTGCGCAGAGGCACTCCTTCCGCTTGAGCAGGAGATTGCTGCGGGGCGGAGGGACACCGCGTTGCGGCGCCCCTACACCCCTCGCAATGACACGGGGGTGCGCACCGCCTCCTCTCCACTGTCATTGCGCGCCGCCTCTAGCGGCGAAGCCATCTCCTTCTCCCTATGTCATTGCGCGCCGCCTCTAGCGGCGAAGCCATCTCCTTCTCCCTTGTCATTGCGAGCCGCCTCTGGCGGCGAAGCCATCTCCTTCTCCCTTGTCATTGCGAGCCGCCTCTGGCGGCGAAGCAATCTCCTGCAAGAGCGAAATGCATACCCTAACCGCACCTCTTCCGCTAGCGGAGGAGATTGCTGCGGGGGCGTCACCCCCTCGCAATGACATGGGTGGAGTGGGCAAGATGCGTGTGTTAACCATAACCCTTCCCACGCAACACTTGCCTCCAGCGCAGCGTCAGATGCGGTGAGGCGCATGACGCGGAGGGGGATATGCAATGAAGACAACCGATACGCCAGTTGGACCTGAACGGCTAGGCGAGCGGCAAATGGGCCGTCGTTTGCTGGGGATTGCGTTGATCCTCGGCGGGTTGGGCTGGCTCTTATTTGAACTGTTCAGCCGTGGCACGATTGCCGGCGTTGATCTCAATCTTGCCCGTTCCGATAGCGCGCAGAATATCCCTGCTCAACGCTTTGTCGTCGCGCACGTCGAAGTAACCGGAATGAACGATCAAGTGATATTGAACGGCGTTACTGGGGAAGAGGTCATCTTAAGCGGCGAGCGCCGAGGTTTTGGGTGGGCGGCTAATGCTGCCGCCGAGGCCGCAGCGCAGATCGATGTTGAGGTTGAGCAACGCGGCGATACGCTTTACGTCAATGTGAAACGCCAGCCATGGGCGCCGTGGAGCTTTGGCCGCAATCCGTATGCCCGGCTTGAGTTGGCTTTGCCCCCTGATGTGACCTTCAATGTCTCGTTGGTGTCGGGCGACGTCACCCTGCGCCAAACGGCTGGCGATGGCACGATAACGACCATCAGCGGCGATGTGATGGCCGATGGCGCGCGCGGCCAATTGGCCATTAACACCACCAGCGGTAATGTTGAACTGCGCGATTATCGCGGTACGCTGCGTGTGACCACAGTTAGTGGCGATTTCTCAGCCACTGGCCAGCTTGATGAAGTGATCGCGCAGACGACCAACGGTGATGTCAAGGCGCGCGGCGCGCTTGGCGTCGTCCAAATCACAACCGTCTCTGGTGATGTCGAGGTGGATACGGCTGAGGCAGTGCGGTTGGCAATTGCGACGACCAATGGCGCGGTTTCGTTCAGTGGCCGATTAGCTGCCGGCTCGCAGCAGATTCAGACGATTTCGGGCGATATTGAGCTTACGCTGCGCGCGCCGCTTGATGCGAGCCTGACCTTCGCTACCGTTAGCGGTCGGGTTAACGTGCCAGACCAACTGGCAGCGCAGGTCGTCAACCGGCGTTCATTGACCGCCACCCTCGGCGAGGGTGGGGCGGCGCTAGATGCAACTTCAACGTCGGGTGACATTACGTTGCGGTTGAATTCTTGACAAAATCTGTGCAAGATGTTTGCAAACGTGGTATGCTGATGGTAGGCATACCACGTTTGTTGTTTGGGCAGAACTACACTATGGAGCAAATAGATGGCAACGACTTTCACCGATACTGCTCGCCGGTTTGAAATTCGCGAAGAATACCGCAGTGGTCCCGACGGTCTGATGCGGGCATGGATCTCATCGCCGCCCCAAGGCCTGCCAGTGTTGTTGATCCATGGCTATGGCGCATTGATCGAGCATTGGCGTCCGGTGATGCGCCCAATCGCCAGCGAGCATACCCTTTACGCAATCGATCTCTATTACTTCGGCTATTCGGCCCGCCCAGAAGGCCGCCCTAGCCGCGAACGGTGGGCGGCGCAGGCGGCGGCGTTCATCCGCGATACGATTGGCCAACCTGCGGTGGTCGTCGGCCACTCGATGGGTGGCGTCGTTAGCGCCCAATTGGCTCGCGCTTACCCCGAACTGGTCAAAGCATTGGTGTTGGTTAACAGCTCAGGCGCACAGTTGCAAGCCCGTCCGCTGAGCGCATTGGATCGCCTCATGCTCGATGCGATTGGCGCGCCGCTGGTCGGCGAGGCGTTGGCCGGCGTGTTCGGCAATCGCTGGGGAGTGCGGCAGGGTTTGTTATCGGCCTACCACCGCAAGGAATGCGTCACGCCAGAGCTGGTGGAGACATTCAGCGGCCCGCTGCGCCGCTATGGCGCCGGATCGTACCTTAAGGTCAGCCGCGAGTTTGCCAACCTTGTGCTTGATCTGACTCCCGGTGAGATCACGATGCCCACATTGTTGATTTGGGGCGCCGAAGATCAATCCATCCCGCCGGCTCACGCCGAGATCATCAAGCAGCGAATGATCCCGCACGCCGAGATCAAGATCATTCCTGATAGCGGCCATTGCCCCTTCGACGAGACCCCGGCGGAATTTCTCGCGATTCTGCTGCCGTGGTTGCGGCAATTGGCCGCGTAGCGTTGCCGCCGCCGTTAAGGCGATGACGGATCCCAACGGTTCATCATTGCCTGCGCGGCATGGCGAAAATACTCGGCCATCACGCTGCGGGCCGGTTCGGGCACGCCGGCCTCATCGAGAGCGGCGAGCATGTGCTCGAGCCACGCATCACGTTCGACTGGCCCGATCGGAAACGTCGCGTGCCGCATACGCAGCCGAGGATGCCCGCGCCGCTCGCTGTAAGTGCGCGGGCCGCCAAAGTATTGCATCAAAAAGAGCCGTTGATGTTCCTTGCCCGGCTCAAGATCGGCTGGAAAGAGGTGGCGCAAACGCGGATCGGCTTCCACCCGCGCATAGAAACTATCCACAATCCGGCGGAATGTCGCCTCGCCGCCGATCTGTTCGTAGATGGTTGGTTCGCTCATTGCGGTTCCTGCCATAAGCCATTGCTGTTGCGCCGTTACCGGCGCTCTTTTTTTATGCTACCATACTTCAACTGGTATGCGCTTACAGCCACCTTCGCCTTTAACAGACAAACGATCATGACCTATCCCACCTTCACGATCACTACCGAACGCCTTCGTCTGACCGCGCTGGCCGCTGGCGGGCCGCGTATCCTTGCCCTTCAGCTTGATAACGGCCCTAACCTGTTGGCTGAAACACCTGCCGCCCGTTGGCAGACGCCGTGGGGCGAGTTTGCCTTGCTAGGCGGCCATCGGCTCTGGCATGCGCCGGAGGCCTTTCCGCGCAGCTATTGGCCCGATCTTGAAGGGCCTGCCGCCGAGCCAGTTGAAGGTGGGATCATCCTGCGCAGCGCCGTTGATCCGAGCGGCATTGCCAAAACGATTACTATCACCCTCGATCCAGTGCAACCGCGGGTGTATCTGCGCCACGCGCTGACCAATCAAGGCTTATGGCCAGTAGAGCTAGCCCCATGGGCAATCACGCAACTCGCGCCGGGCGGGTTGGCAGTATTGCCCTTGCGCGATGACCGGCCTCCGGCTAACCCGCTTGCGCCCGATCGCCAGCTTGCCTTATGGCCGTACACACCCATCCCCGATCCGCGCCTCCAGTTTGCTGCCGAACACATCCTCATTGACACCGCGCTCAGCGGCCCGCCGGCCAAAATTGGCGCGCATAGTCCTGCCGGTTGGTTGGCATACCTTCATCAAGGGGTCGCGTTTATCAAGCGGGTTGCCTACGACCCTGCTCACCCCTACCCTGACCGCAACTGCAACCTCGAAATCTACTACGACCACGGCTGCACCGAATTAGAAACGCTTGCACCGCTAGCGCAACTAGCTCCTAGCGCAACCGTAACCCACGATGAGCTGTGGCTGCTAGAGCCATGGCCATTTCAGATAGATCGGGAAAATCTTTTCAAAGTCCTCGCCAAAATGGTGGCGGAACTGGTATAATAACGGCGCACAGTACCGGGTAGCATGAACGATATGGCATGGGCTAGCAGTCTCAGCGCAGCGTCATGGATGGTTTGCCGGTGATTGCCTCGTTGCAAATCATACTATAAGCTGCGCAGCTAGGCGAAGAGAAACAGCGCAGCCTTTGCGCCGTTATATTGCAATATTCAGGTATGCTGCGCTGCGCCATCAAGAGCCAACTAGGGCGCTTCACATCATCAGAATGCGGTAAGGTTGTGATCTCTTTCTGATACATATGAGCAACATTTGTTGACACATGCCGATATTCGTGCTACTATTGCGGTACAGGCCAAAATCAGCGAATGAAGAGCAGGTTTTGGCTTTTAAGCAAAAACTCCATGTGGTAGGCGATCGTAAACCTCAGGACGCCGCTCTGGCGGCGATCGACGACAGCCGAGCAGTAAGCTCCTGGAAAGGCCCTGATGCGCACTCTGATCTTCACCGGAAAAGGCGGCGTTGGCAAAACGAGCGTCGCCGCAGCAACGGCCCTACGGGCTGCGGATCGTGGCTTGAAGACACTCGTGATGAGCACTGATCCTGCCCACTCGCTGGCCGACTCGCTCGATCTTGAGGGGCCGCTCGGCCCTGAACCCGTTCGGATCACCAAGAACCTTGACGCGCTCGAAGTGAGTATTTACCACGACATCGAGAGCAACTGGGGCATCGTGCGCGAACACTTCGCTCAGCTCATGGCCGAGCAGGGCGTGCAGGGCATTTTGGCCGATGAGATGAGCGTCCTGCCCGGCATGGAGGAAGCGTTTCCGCTCATCCGAATCAAGAAACACAAGGAGCGTGGCGACTACGATCTGTTGGTCATCGACTGCGCGCCAACCGGCGAGACGCTGCGGCTGCTTTCAGCGCCAGAAACGTTTAAGTGGGCAATTAACATGCTCCGTGGCGCCGAGCGGTTTGTCATCAAGCCGATCCTCCGCCCAATGAGCAAGATTAATCCGACCCTTAACAAGATGGTTGCGCCGCCAGAGGTGTACGAGGCGGTTGATGATATGTTCCGCCAGTTGGAAGGCGTAACAGCGACGCTGGCGAACCCGCGTGAGACTTCGATCCGGCTGGTGATGAACCCCGAAAAGATGGTGATTAAAGAGAGCCAGCGCGCGTTGACCTACCTGTCGATGTACGGTATGACGGTCGATATGGTGGTGGTCAACAAAATCCTTCCCCTTGACCAAGATAGTGGCTATTTGAACCACTGGCGCGATGTGCAACAACGTTATTTGCAAGATGTCGAGCACGCCTTCGTGCCGCTGCCAATCCGGCGCGTGCCCTATTACCCTGAAGAGGTGGTTGGGTTGGAGAAGCTGCGCCAGATGGGTGACGATATCTACGGCGACATGGATCCAACCGCTGTGCTCTACGATCGCGCGCCGCTCGATATTTCCAAGGTCGGCGATAAGTACTATCGGGTGAAGATCCGGTTGCCGTTCGCCGATGTTTCCCAGCTCGATCTGTATCAAAACGGTGACGAGCTGGTCGTGCAGATCGGCGATTTCCGGCGGGTGTTGACGCTGCCGACCAGCCTTGCCGGCCTCGAAGCCGGGCAGGCTGAGATGGAGGGCGAATGGTTGAGCGTGCCCTTCATGGCGCCGCAAATGGCGTCGCGCTAAGGCAGCGCTTCCAGTGGGGTTTCTCGGAGGGTTCCCTCCGGTGACCTAAATATGGGGAGTCCGTATTGTTAAGGAGGTGTGTGCATGGCGACGAGAGGCTGGTTCTCGGAGTCGTCGGCGCAGGTGGCGCAGATCGGCGACATCATGTTCCAAGGCCACTGGCAGTGGGTCTCGAATGCGCTGCAGGCCACCGCGGCCGCGGTTGATAACATCAACCGCAACGCTTACCCGGGCGTGTCCCGGAGCGGCTCGGGCGAGAGCGGTTTCAGCAGCAGCTCGAGCAACGGCTTCCGTCCGAAGCGCATCCGCTCGCGCTTCAACCGCTAGGTTGGCGGGCAGGCGTGAGGCGCGCTGCTCGCCGCCTCACGCCGAACCCTTGGGAGCGTTATGATTAACCTGCTCTACTATAGCCATACTACCGTTCCGGCGCACCTCGAAGAGATTACGCGGCTTGATGTGCTCGATCCCGATGAGCAGGTGCTGGTCGCGGTTGATGGCGTGTTGCTTGATCGGCAGGGTCATCGCCTGAGCGGCCCAACGTTGCACGATTATTGCTTGATTACCGATTTGCGAGTGGTGTTGTGGGCGCGTGATTATGGGCGCCACATGTGTTTTGCGTTTCCATTAAGTGAATTGACGTTCATTGATGGCCGTGGGATTGATCCTATTCATGGCATGGTGACGCTTGGGTTCAGCGCGCCTGATGCCGAAGAACAAGTGTTTACCCTGACGCTGGTGCCGCAAGCGTATGTGCCGGCGCTGATGATCTTGTTGCGCACCGCAGCCGAAACGGCGCGTGCTGCGATTGCTGCTGGTATGGATGCCCGCCAAGCGGCGCCAGATGTGATGACGGCGCTCGGAGCGGCGATTTATGGCTCAGAAGATGCCTTGCGCCCTGATGAGACACCTTATCGCTGGCCCGGTGGCGCGCCCCGTGTGCCGGCCACGCCAAATGCGCCATTTGTCATTGATCCGGCGAGTTTGCCGCCTAATCAGATTTTTACTGCCGGCCGGCTGGCCCGTTCGGCGTGGGATACGCTGCGCCGTACGTTGCGTGAGGCGGATTTGCCATTTGATTTAAGCCCGGCCAGTATTCGTGAATTGACCGAAGCAATCCGTGCTGTTAATGAGTTAGTCCAAACTGTGACCAATAATCCCGCTGCCCAGCAGATGGCGATGGCGTTTTTGAACCGGCAAGCGGCTGCCCGCCAAACTCAGGCTGAAGGGCCTGCAGCGCCGACCGCCGCGCCGCCGGAGGCAGCGCCGACCGCCGCGCCGCCGGCTGGGCCACGCTATCACGAAATTCCATTGCGCCGGCGCGCGCCGGCCCCGGAGGCTCAATCGCCGCCGGCGCCGAAACAGGCGCCATCCATCGAGATACCAGATCGGCGCGAGATTCCGCTCCGCCGCCGCAGTGCGCCGGTTCGCCGCGCGCCATTGGCGGCGTTGAGCGGTTCAGGCGATGCTGATCATGATCAAGCATGACTGTTGTTAGCATTGGCGGCTGTAACCGCCCTAAGGAGCAGGTATGAGCCCATTTCTCGGTGTGAATGTAAGTATGGCGAGCGTCGAGGAGTTGCGCCAGCGCGAGTTGCTGGAAGAGGGAGAGACGCTGCTCGCGTTGTTCGATGGTACGCTGCTCGATGAGAATCGCCGCCGGGTCGGCGGTCTCGCGTTGGCCGATTTTGTGGCCTTGACCGATCGCCGGCTGATCCTGTGGGCGCGCGGCTTCTTTAATGATATTGTCGATGGTTTTCCGTGGAGCGATGTCGATGTGGTCCGCGCCGAGACGTGGGATCCGTGGCATGGGCGGGTTAGCCTTGCGTTGCGTATTCCGGCAACGCCTCCGCGCAAGCGCCGTGTCGCCCTTGGCGAGGTGCAAGATCCCGGTCAGCCTGAGCGGGTGATCGTGAATACGCTCGATTATATGCCGGCTGAAGATGTTGATGTGTTGGCAAAGATGGTGGCATGGGTTGGCGATCAGGTGCTGGCTGGCGTTACCGGTGAAGAGCTGGTCAAGGCGTTTGAGGCCGAATTCCCGGCAGTGGAACGAAAGCCTTTGCCGCCGTTCTTTGTGACTGAACCGGCCCCGCCGCCGATGCCCGAACCAGAACCGAAGAAGCCGGCGAAGAAGCCATGGTGGAAGTTTGGCGCTGCTGATGAGGAAGAGCCGGCTCCGGCTTCGCCCGGCAATCTGATCGCGGCCTACGAACGCCAGCGTGGCGGCGCTCCGTCCGGCGCAGCTCCGGCCCCGGTTGGCCCGCTGCCAACCTTGCCCGAACAGCCCAACATGTATGAGGTGAGCCGATCGTTGCGCTTGATGCTTGAGGTGCCGCGCGGCTTGGCCCGTGGCCTGCGCCGAGCGAGCGAGATTGTCAGCGGCGCGACTGAGTTGCTCAACAATATGCAGGATCCGCAGGTGCGCCGCAATGCGATGCGCGGCCTGTATTACGCCGCTGCTCAGCAAGAGGCGGAAGGCGGGCCGTTAGCGCCAGTGGGGCCGGTGGTGCGCGCTGCCGTAAGGTTTGCGGAACCGGTTGAGCAGCAGCAAGCAAGCAACGAACCGGTGCAGCGCCGAATTGCAGTGCGGGCCACAGTGCGCCAAGCAACGCCGGCTGCTTCCGAACCGGCGCCAGCCGCAGCGCCGCCTGCCGAACCGGCGGCTCCGCAACCGGTGCGCCGCGCGATTAGTGTGCGCCGGGTTGAACCGCCAGCCGAAGAGAATGGTTCGTCTATGCCGGTGCGGCGGGTAGTGGTGAATCGCACCACTGCGGTCAATGGCAGTGGCAGTGGCGCGGGCGCGCCGGCGCGTGAGCCGCTCAATGGCCGATCTGATGATGAACCGGAAGCGCAGTGATTGCGGTTGGGCGGGGTATGAGGTGACAGCAGGCGAATGAGGCAGTATGACGCGAGTCATTATTTATTCTGGCAAGGGCGGCACCGGCAAGACAACCCTCTCGGCGGCGACAGCGGTCATGCTGGCCCAGTCTGGCCGTCGCACGTTGGTGCTTTCGAGTGATCCGGCCCACTCGCTGGCTGATGTGATGGGGATCCCGATTAGCCGCGATCGGCCAACTCCGCTTGCCCCCCATCTCTATGGCCTAGAAGTTGATACGATCTATGAGTGGCGCCAGAATCTTGGCGGGTTTCAGCAGTTTGTGACTGCGACCTACTCGGCTCGCGGCATCGAACGATCGACGGCTGCTGAATTGGCCAATCAGCCCGGGCTTGATGAGATTCTCGCGTTGCAACGAGTGATGGATGAAGCGCAGAGCGGGCGCTGGGATGCGATCGTGCTCGATACCGCGCCGACCGGCAATACGCTCCGCTTGTTGGCCTACCCCGAAATGATCATCGGTGGGGAAGCCGGGAAGCGATTGTTCCGCGTCTATCGCGGGATTGCCAATGTGGCTCGTCCGTTCCGGCGTGATTTGCCCGATGACCGCTTTTTTGAAGAAGTCGGCAAGCTGCTTGAGCGGATGGATCAGTTGGCTAACTTTTTGGTCAGTTCGGCGGTTTCGGTGCGGTTAGTGCTGAACCCCGAACGGTTGCCGTTGCTCGAAACGCGCCGCGCCTATACGTTCCTCAGCCTGTATGGCCTGCAACTCGATGCGGTGCTGGTGAACAAGATTTTGCCCCACCGCACTGACCTCGGCCCTTACTTTGACTACTGGGTGAATCTCCAGCAACAGTATCTGGCCGAGATTGACGCGAGCTTCGCGCCGACGCCAATCTTTCGCACGGTGTTGCAAGGCGGTGAGCCGATCGGCGTTGATGCCCTCTTGCATGTCGGCCGGTTAACGTTCGGTGATGTCGATCCGGGCGCGTTGCTCTACGATGAACGGCCCATTTGGCTTGAGCAGTGGAGCGAAGATGGCGAGCCTGGCCAGTATGATCTCTGTTTGCGTTTGCCGTTCCTTGATGTGGGTGAGTCTATTGAAGTCAGCCATAGCGGTCCCGATTTGACGATTACGGTTGGGCGGCTCGAGCGCACGATTGCCTTGCCGCGCGTGTTGTACGACTGTGTGCTCGGTGAGCATCGTTACGAAGATGGTATCTTGCGGTTGGCGTTTTACGAGGCGAGTGCCGCGCGCGCCAGCGGCAAGCAGCAAGTCGAGGCAGCATAGCGTAGTTGCCGTCATTCCGTTGTCTATCCCGGTCGCCCTGCGCGCCGGTTGCGAGCATTCTGCATGCGCACACTGATCTTTACTGCTCATCATCAATTGCAACAGAGCGCGGCGGCGCTCGCGACGGCCTGCCATGCCGCTCGGCGCGGTCATCGCACCCTGCTGGCGTCGAGCGGTCCCGGCCATCTGATCGGCCATCTGCTCCATCAGGCGCTGGGTGCTCGTCCGCTCGAACTCGAGCCGAACCTCGCGGCGATGGAGATCCATCCTCACGAAGAGGTGGCCCGCCGCTGGGAACAGGTGCGTCCGTCGTTGCGCAGCGGGCTGGTCGCCCGCCTGCGTGATTTGGGGCCCGATGAGTTGCCGGCTTTCCCCGGGATTGATGCCGTGGCGGCGATGTTGGTCGCCGAACGTGCCCGCCAGTCGGGCCGGTTTGATCTGTTGATTCTCGATGGCCCTTCGCCCGATGCCCTGATTCGCGCTTTGACCCTGCCCGATGTGTTGCGTTGGGCCGTGCGCTTGATTTTCGGCCTCGATCGCGGCCCCGGTAAGTCGCGCGCTTCGCAGGAGCAGGCGATGATCCCGGCGGCGATTGTTGCGCCGAGCGCGACCGCGCCGTTGCAAGAGTTGCGGATTGAACTTGAACAGCAACGCGCCCGCCTCGAAACCGAGAGCGGAGCGCGAGTGCGGATGGTAGCCTTGCCGCCAGAGTTGCGCCTGCCGCCGCTGCGCGCTGCCCTGACCGCCTTTGGCCTTTTTGGGTTGGCCAGCGATGAGGTGATTGTGAATGGCCAACCTGATCAGGTTGATGACGAAAGCCGCCGCGATTTTAGCCATGAAACGAGCCGGGCGCGCCCGTTGCTGCGAATTGGCCAGCTTGAACTAACGCCGGCCAATCGCGATACGTGGGCGTTGCGCGGGGCGGCGCTCTACCGTGACGGCGATGTCTTTGCCTCTGAGCCGCCGCGCCCAACGAGTAGCGAGCGCGATTTGCGCCTGCTCATCCCCTTCCTTGATCCGAAGGCGCTCGATATTGCGGTAGCCAGCGAAGAGGTGGTCGTTCAGCTTGGCCAGTTGCGCCGCCACGTCTTGCTGCCGGGGCTAGTGGATGGCGGGCGCCTGCGGGCGCGTGTCGAAGGCGAGATGTTGCGATTGTGGGTAGAGTAGCGAAGGGGGCGCTTATGTCAGTGCTTGCCCAGCCGATCCCGATTGAGCGGCCGCCAGCGCGACCGATCGATGCGCCGCCAACAGCAAAGTATGTCGCCTATGCCAATGAGGTGGCAGCGCGGCTGGCCGGTAAGCTGAGCGCCCGTGAACGGCGGCGGCTCGAAGGTGAGCGTGCGCTCTTGGCTCGCGCCCGCTTCATTGAGTTGAACGGCGTGGTGCATCACTATCAGGATGTCGGGCCGATCGATGGCGAACCGTTGCTGCTCATCCACGGCTGGGATTGTTCGTCGTTCTGGTGGCATCACGTGATCGATCCGCTGGCGCAGGCCGGCTACCGCGTAGTGAGCTACGACCTCAAAGGGCATGGTTTTTCTGACAGCGATCCGCGCCAAGACTATACGGTGGCTGGATTTAGCGCCGATTTGCAGGCGCTATCGCGCGCCTTGAACCTCGGCCCGGCTCACGTGGCCGCCTTCTCGCTGGGCGCGTTTATCGGCCTGCACGTGGCGGCTCACCAACCTGACATGGTGCGCTCGCTGATCTTCTTTAACTTCAGCTTGCTGCCGTACAGCAAGTTTGCCTCTAAATTTGTGCCGCGCCTGCTCGATACCGTTTTCAACAGGGTGTTGCGTCCGATCGAGCGGCGTAACCTCTGGTGGTTGCCGTTTATCTATGCTCGGCTGGTAATGGCGCAGAATACCCCGTCGGTAAGCGATATTCGTCTTGGCACGCTTGGTCTGCGCTATTGCGATCCGGCAGCAGTGCGGGTGTCGGCGACCGAATTGTCGCGGCCTGAAATTTTGGCTGCCGTCGCTGAACAGGCCAAATCTATCCGGCAGCCGCTGTTGTTGGTGGCCGGCGCTAACGATCCGATTATGCGCCCGGCTGATGGGCGCAAACTTGTCGCGCTGACGCCGAATGGCTCGTTTTTGGAAGTGCCGAAGTGCGGCCATCTGATCTTGTTTGAATTGCCCGAGCACGTCATTCAAATCATGCGCCTCTTCTTGAAAGGCGTTCGCTAGGGAGGTCGGTGTATGCAGTTGTTGCTTCGTTCCGGCGGCCAACAAATCGTGATTGATATGGAGCGCGCCGATGATCGGCCATTGTCGGTTGGCCAATATACCTACCGGCCCCGCCGATTGGCTGGCAAGGTGCGCCGGTTGGTCGCAAAGATGTGGCCCGATATGCCCGCATCCGTGCTCGATGAGCGCCTGACCTTCGAGGCGCTGGATAACGGGCGTGAGACGGCATGGGGTGATAGCGGCAGCTTTTCACCGCGCTCTGGTTCGACGGTGCTGCTTGGGCGTTGGGATGAAGATGGCAGTGTTGGGATTGCGCTGCACGAATTGGCCCATGAGATGCATCTGCGCCACGGCGGCTATGATGAGAGCGATGGCGTGGTGCGTGAGGCGCTAGCAATGCTGGCTGAACGTGAGTCGGGATTGCGCCGCACCTTTGAACGCGAACCGTACCATTCCGCCTGCCAGTTGATCGAGCAACTCGAAGAACTGCCGGCCTTTAACCGGATGTCGTTTAGCAAGCGGTGGGCCGAAGTAGTGAGTGTGACGACGGCGACTGGGTTGGCCGATCTGATCCACTACTATCTTGATCGCAGCGAGCGGTTGGGGTTGGCGCGCTGGCTTGATCGGCTGACGAAAAATGTCGATGTGCGCGATCAGTTGTTGGCGCGGTTGGCCAACACGTCGCTCCGCTATAGTCTTGATCTGCGCCGCCATTTGATCAAGAAATTGGTGCGCTGCAAACCAGAAACCCCTGTGGATCAATTGCTGTATGTGCTTGACTCGATCGCTACGCTTGACCGGCGCTATCCAAATGATGATCTAGAGCGCATTATCAATTTCTGCTTTGCGCCGTATGTGCCGCAGCGTCGCCGTCTCTTCGCCTTTGGCTCGTGATAGAGAGGAGCGCATATGAATCGCTTCGAGGAAGAAAATCCGACTGTTCGTTGGCTGCCCGGATTTGTTCGCCGGTGGTTTGGTTTGACCAATGAAGATCCTCGTTTGAGTGTCAATTCACAGTATGAATGGATGTCCAGTTGGTTAAAACGGTTGCTGAATCTAGATAATGAGCCATCGCCGTATGCCAGCGAATCGGCGCCGCCTTCGAGTCGCCCATCGTTTGAGTATACCCCACCGCCACGTTCGTACACGCCCGGCACGCCATCGTTTACGCCGCCGCCGCGTTCGTATACACCCGGCGCGCCATCGTTTACGCCACGCAGTTTTGCCCCGCCAAGCTACCAGCCGGCCAGTGAAGAAACGCCTTCAACGCCGGCCCGCCTTAGCCTAGCCGGTGATGAATTGCCGCCCGATGTGCAGCCGATTGGCTATCTGCTGCGCGCGTATGCCCGTGGCGCGTTGCCGCCACAGGGGCTAGAAGCCTTTACGCGCGAAGCGCGCGCGACTACCGAAAAGGTGCTCAACTTCTACGGCCATTGGATCCGCTTCCAGACCGAAGAGTTGGTACGCATTGGCTGCGATCTGTTTAATGCCGCAATTGATGCCTTGCCCGGCGAGAAGGCCAAGCAACCGCCGCAAACAATCCGGCGGATTAAGGTAGTGGCTGACAACGGCAATGGCAATAGCTCCAGTGCCGCTCCGGTTGCGGCTGCGCCGGCCCAATCAAGCTCGCCTGAGACTCCTTCCGTTGCCGCGTCGCCAGCGGTGGCGCATGAGCCTGAGCCGGAGTCTGAAGCCAAAGATGAACATAAAGAGTAATCTATGTCCCGTCCGGTGGTCATTATGGGCGGGTGGCTGTCGTCACCCGCCGATTACTTCGGTATGGCGCGAGTGCTAGCATCACCGCCATACAATCGGATTGTCTACGTAGTTGATTTTAGCCGGTTAGCTTGGGCGCGGTTGCGCGATCCCGATTTTGGGCCGGCGCTCGATGCGCTGGCGGCAACGGTGCGGATTGCGCTTGAAGAGACTGGCGCTGAGAAGGTTGACTTGATCGGTCATAGCGCCGGAGGCCGAATTGCGCGCGCCTATTTGGCCGATGAGCCGTATCAAGGGGTGCGCTACGCTGGCCACGAGGTGGTGGCCAGCCTAACCACATTAGGCACGGCCCATGCTACGTCGGAAATCTGGGTCAAACAGTTTGCCGATTGGCTAGAGGCGCGCTACCCCGGGGCCGCCTTTCCGCACATCAAGTATCGCGCCGTAGCTGGGCGCAGCGTGCGTGGCCGCCGGTTTGGCAATCCTGAAGAGATGATTGCCTATCGTTCCTATGAAGTCTCGTTCGGTGACGGGAATCTGATCGGCGATGGGATTGTGCCGACGGCGGCGTGTTATCTGGCCGGCGCCGATAACTTGATCCTTGAGGGCGCCCGCCACGCACCCTACAACGCGCCGGCGACGTGGTATGGCGCGCGCGATGTGGTGCCGCTCTGGTTTGAGGATTGATTAGGAGAGCTATGGCTCGCCCGCTTGTGATTATTGGGGGTTATCTCACCAGCCCAAGCGACTTTGCTGCGCTGGCCCGCGCGCTCGAACAACCGCCGTTTGGCTTTCGGGTCTTTGTGACGCCGATCGGTCGTCTCCGCTGGGCTTTAACCCGTGATTGGGATTTTCGCCCAGTGTTGCGGATTGTGCGCGATACGGTGGCGCGCGCACTGCGCGAAACTGGCGCCGAGACAGTGACAATTCTTGCCCATAGCGTGGGTGGCACCGTAGCGCGGATGTATCTCGGCGATCAGCCATACAAGGGCGAGATCTATGGCGGCCACCGGTTCGTTCATCACCTGATCATGCTCGGCACGCCCCATCACAGCCAAGAATTCTGGACGCGCCAAACCGTTGGGTTTACCAATCGGTGTTATCCCGGCGCGTATTATGATCATATCCGCTATACCTCGATCATTGGGCGCAGCATTCAGGCCAACCAGAAGGGGCGCTGGATCGAGCGGATGGCACACAACAGCTATGTGTTGATCGATGGGCCAGCCGGCGCGCAGGCGTGGGGTGATGGGATTACAACGCTTACCTGTGCGGCGCTCGCCGGCGCTGAGTATCTGGTCGTTCCCGGCTTGCATCACTCCCCCATCCACGGCCGGCCATGGTACGGAGACCCGGAAGGGTTAAGACACTGGCAACGAGTGTTGTTAGGATCCTCATCGGTTGTTGTTTGAAATGTCGCTGATTTGTACTATAATACAAACGATATGAAAACATCACACTTTGACCGGTACATTCTGTACGCTATGAAGGTTGTTTCGCTCGCATCGCTCGCGTGTTATACCGCAACGCTCTACCTGTGCCGGCAAGAGGTGAACGGTCATCAGCCAGAGCGAGCGGCATTGCGCAGCCGGTTGGCCAATGTGGCGCATGCGCTCGATTGGCTAATGAACGTAATGGTGGCGGTTGTCGGTGTGGGCCGGCTCTTCCGTGATGAGCATTTTGGCGGGCAATATCAGCCGCGCTGGTTGAAGATCTATTTCATGATAACTGGCCCGCTGCCCACGATTGGGATGCTCGGGGCGATGATTACCGGCCATCGGTGGGGCGAGTCGATGCGTAACCATCCGCAGCAGCAGCGATT
>JANWYE010000320.1 GCA_025057175.1 Chloroflexus sp.
CTCGATTTGCGCATCATCTCGGCGGAAGAGGAGGCCTACTTTGGCTATCTGGGCGCCATCAACGCTCTGCCGCTGCAGACCGGCGCGCTCTTCGACACCGGCGGCGGCTCAACGCAGGTCATGGCCGTTCACGATCGCAAACTGACTCGTAGTTTCTCGGTGCAGGCCGGCGTGGTGCGTTTCACCGAACAGTTCGTCAACAGCGATCCGATCAACCGGACTGATCTGCGCCGTCTCCGCGAGGCGGCCCGAGCCGCCTTCGCCCCGCTCGATTGGCTGCCCGACCTGCGCCACGGCAAATTGGGCGGCATCGGCGGCACGGTGCGCCAATTGGCCCGGATCGATCAAAAGCAGCGCAATTACCCGCTTGAGCGCGTGCATGGCTATCTGCTGACACGCGAGGCGATCGAGCGGATCATCGAAGAGCTGGCCCGCCGTCCACGCCGTGATCGACTGCAAATTCCCGGCATGAAAGAGGAGCGGGTAGATGTAACCCTAGCCGGCGCGGTGATCATCGCTACACTCATGGATCGCGGCGGCTTTCCCAGCCTGCTGGTCAGCGGCCAAGGGGTACGCGAAGGAATTTTCTATCGCCACTTCCTCACCGGCCAACCCCAACCGCTCATCACCGATCCACGCCAGTTTAGTGTCTTGAATCTCGCTCGCCTTACCCATTACGAACCCGAACACTGCGCCCGCGTTGCGCACCTCAGCCAATCACTCTTCGACCAACTGGCTCCCTTGCATGGCTACGGCGCATGGGAGCGCGAGCTGCTTGGTTATGCCGCTATCTTGCACGATATTGGCGTCACCGTTGGCTACTACGACCACCACAAACATGGTGAATACCTGATCCACAACGCTGCCTTGCTCGGTTTCAGCCACCGCGAGATCGTAATCATCGCTGGCCTAGTGCGCAACCATCGCAAAGGCTGGAGCAGTCCGGCGCCGTATGCCGCCATTCTGACCCCTGATGACGAGACGCGCATTGCCCGGCTCAGCGCGATGTTGCGCTTGGCCGAGTACCTTGAACGCAGTAAGAGCCAGATCGTGCGCGATGTGCGGGTGCAAATCGGCGAGGAGATCACGATTGAGATTCTGGCCGATGGCGATGCCCATGTCGAGATTTGGGAAGCCTCGCGCCGCAGTGGTCTGCTCCGGCGCAGTTTCGGGCGCGAAGTGCAGATCAGGCCGGCATGAGCGTGTGCTATAATGCTTGCAAGAGCATAGATGCAAGGAGTAGACGTCGTTCATGCGGTGCCCGTTTTGCCACTTGCCAGAGACCGATGTGATCGATACGCGCAAGCTTTACGATGGGGAAGTGATCCGACGCCGGCGCAAATGCCGCGCCTGCAACCGGCGCTTTACTACGTATGAGCGGATCGAGTCGGTGAGTTTGATGGTGGTGAAGAAGGATGGCACCCGTGAGCCGTATGATCGCGAGAAGATAGCTCGCGGCGTGCGCACAGCCTGCTACCGCCGCCCCGTCTCGGCTGATGCGATTGAGCAATTGGTGAATGATGTCGAAGCGACGGTAATGGCCACAGATGAGCAAGAGATCAGCTCGCAAGCCATCGGCGATGCGGTGATGCGCCGCTTGCGCGATCTCGATGAGGTGGCGTACATCCGGTTTGCTTCGGTCTATCGCGCCTTTGCCGATATCGGCAAATTGCGCGAAGCGGTTGATGAATTGCTCGAGCGCGAACGCAACCAGAATGGCCGGATGGCGTCTGCTCCTTCTTCCGAAGGCGAACGCGAGAGCGACCACACTGGCCGCTCATCACTAACAATGTAGAGGATACGCTATTATGAGCGTCGAAACGACACCGCAGCCGGTGTCAGAACCAACTGCTAAACCGTCTTTGCTCCAACGCATTGCCCATTCGTTCCGCGCAATCGAGTGGGTGCAGGTGTTGCTAGTGGGGCTGATCACCGCTATTGCGTGGTGTTCGCTCTTTCTGGCCAATAATATTTTGCAGATCTTGGCCGGCGTCGTGCCGGTCATGGCCGGCATCTATTTAGGGCGCAAGGTGCGCGGCGAGTATCTGGCCAATGGCCTTGCCCTTGGGGTCGTGACGTTCATCTTCGGGCTGGCCATTATGGCCGGCTATGGGCTGGTTGGCGAAGCCGGCATCGCCCCGATGCCTGTGATCCAGCTCGATCCCGATCAACCGGCGGCGCCGGCAACGTTGATGGATCTGATCACCATCTACTTTATCTTCTCGGCGTTTGCCCTGATCCCCTTCCCCGCGTTTGGCACGGTGATGTCAGGCCGGGCCGAAGAGCGTAACCGTCAGTTGCAAAAAGAGATCGCCGAGCGCGGCGGGCGGCTCGAACGTCCCGGCGTGGTGCGCACGCTCGAAGATTTGCAGGGGTTGTCGTTGCCCCAGTTTGGGTCGTATGTGCTGAATCTCTTTCGCAAAAAGGGATTTGAGTTTAAGGATTACCGCTTCATTGATAAAGATAAGCACCTTGACCTTGAACTAACCTACGAGGGCGTGACGTATTTGCTGCGATTATCGGTGGCCGATAAGGTGCGACCCGGCACGCTTGAGAGCCTGTTGCAAGATATGAAGCGCGCCGGTATTCCGAAGGGATTGGTGATTACGTCAACCGAATTCACGCCCGATACGGTGAAAGCGGCCAGCGGGCGGCGCAATGTGCTGATCAT
>JANWYE010000321.1 GCA_025057175.1 Chloroflexus sp.
CCTACCACCGTTAAAGCTCAACGAACCCGACTAACAATAAACGATGTTATTAAACTACCTTGAGACATTGTCGAGCAACGGCTCTAGTGCGGACATTGCCAAAAAATCTCGTCAAAAATACCGAATTATCAAAAGTTGAGCCTTAGTCTAAAAATCTTCACACACGGTTGTGAGCTATAGTCCTCTATTTAGTAGAATTTGTGATACCGTGTACATAGAATTTCTGCTAGCACTAGCTTCAAGCCGGGAAGGGTTAAGCTATGGCACGACCGAAACGACCGCCGCATCCGATGATCGCGCGCGCGCGCGCACATCTGCGCGCGATTGCGCCCGATCTGCAATATGCGCCGCTGATCCTGCGCACGCTTGACGGGCCGCCGGGCAGTCCGCGCTACGCAGTTTCGGTGGCGCGCTGCCAAAACGTCGGCGAATGCCCGTACGATATGGCCGATCCGTCGGTCTGTACCGTGCCAAGCTGCGATCTGCGCCGTTCACTCCGCCTCTTGCTCAACGCCGATGGCAGTTTGGCGCAAGTCATTGAGGGCCACCGGCGTTGGAATCCGCGCCCGCTGGATGACACCGGCCCATAATGGTCTAGCAACAAGGAGGTTGCGATGTACCGCCACATTTTAGTCCCGCTCGATGGCTCGGCGCTGGCCGAGCAGGTATTGCCCCACGTCCACGCCCTTGCCGCTAACGAAGGCACAGTGAAGATCACGTTGCTTCGCGCAGTGCCGCCGCTCTTCACAACCACCGTTGACTACAGCGGCATGTTGGCGACCACTGCGGACACGATCACCACGCTCGAACAAGAGGCGCTGGAGTATCTCAATCAGATCGCCAAGCAATTCCAGAGCGAAGGGTATCAGGTCCATACCGAGATCAGCGCCTTGCCACCGGCTGAGGCAATCATCGAATACGCCGAGAACCACGATGTCGATTTGATTGTGATCGCGACCCATGGCCGCAGCGGCATTAGCCGCTGGGTATTCGGCAGCGTTACCCAAAAGGTGGTGCAGGTAGCGCCCACCCCGGTGTTGGTCATTCGCCCCAAAGAGCCAAAGGGATAGCGGCACATACCCGGAGCGGCGGTGCAGCGCACCGCCGCGATCTAAACACCCCACAGCGTATCGTCCACCCTGTGAATTGGCTGTGCAAAGGTTGTGTTGTGTTGTTACCTCTTGACGCAACCATGCCAAGCCTGATAATCTGTTCTTAACAAAATTTTTTTCCTTTCCAGCACACGCCCATCGGGCGCGGGCTTGCGTCAAGGAGGACAGCCATGCGAGCGTTCGAACCGGAAAGGATCCACAACATCGGCATATTCGGTCACCTCGGCAGCGGGAAGACAACGCTGGCCGAGGCAATGCTGATGACCGCCCACGCCATCCCGCGGATGGGGCGCGTCGAGGACGGGTCAACGACGAGTGACTACGACCCCGACGAGCACCGGCGCGGGATGTCTATTTCGCTCAGTGTGTTGCCGCTGGAGTGGAATGGTGACAAGATTAATCTCATCGATGTGCCCGGCGCGGCCGATTTTGCCGGCGAAGCTGCCGCAGCTATGCGCGTGATCGACGGCGCGGTGCTGGTGCTCGATGCCAGCGCCGGCGTCGAGGTTGGCACCGAACTCTTCTGGGAGATGGCGGTCGAGCAGCGCGTTCCCCGCATTCTGTTCATCAATAAGCTTGACCGCGAGAATGCCAATTTTTATCGCGTGATCGAGCAAGCCCGCGAAGTGCTCGATGCCGCGGTGATTCCGTTGCATCTGCCGATTGGGGCCGGCAAAGACTTTAAAGGCATTATCTCGCTGCGCCAGCAGCGAGCATGGTTGACCAGCCCCAAACATGACGGTGGCTATATCGAGGCCGATGTGCCGCCAGAACTCGATGCGCTGATGCACGAGTGGCGCACGGCCCTGATTGATAAAATTGCGGCAACCAACGACCACCTGATCGAACGCTATCTCGAAGGTGGCGAAGATGCGCTGACCCGCGAAGAGCTACTTCTTGGTCTGCGCACTGGCATTGCCGATGGCTCGATTGTGCCGGTCTTCTGCGGTTCGGCGACCGAGGTGGTTGGCATCGCGCAATTGCTCAACGGGATTATCGACTCGATCCCCTCGGCAGGGCGCAAGACAACAACCGCGCTCGATGTGAATAGCGAGGCCGAAGTTGAACTACGCCCCGACCGCAGCGAACCGCTGGCGGCATTGGTCTTTAAGACAGTAGCCGATACCTACGGCAAGCTCAGCTACTTCCGCGTCTTTTCTGGTGAAGTGCGCGCCGGCATGACCTTGCTGAATGCCCGCACTCGCAAAGAGGAGCGAATCGCGCATGTCTATATCGTGCGCGGCAAGGAGCAGATCGAGGTTGAAGCAGTTGGCCCCGGCGACATCGGGTTGCTCACGAAACTAGGCGAGACGCAGACCAATGACACGCTCTGCCTACCATCGCGCCCGCTCAAGCTCAGCCCGATCGAATTCCCCGCCCCAGCCTTTATCGCTACGGTCAAGCCGCGGAGCCGCGCTGACCTCGACAAGCTCAGCTCGGCGTTGAGCCGGATGGTTGAAGAGGTTCCGTCATTGCACGTATCGCG
>JANWYE010000322.1 GCA_025057175.1 Chloroflexus sp.
TCTACTTCGGCGTGCCGGTAGTGCTTGGCGCCGGTGGGGTCGAGAAGATTATTGAGCTGCCGCTCAACGAAGAGGAGATGGCGCTGCTGAATGCCTCGGCGAAGGCGGTGCGAGCGACGCTTGAGACGTTGAAGACATTGTAGTGTCGTAGAGGCGGCGGTCGCACCCTAGCTCCGCCGCCTTGCTTTCACGGACGGTTGTATGGCAAGTTCGGTGCAGTCATCAACATCATCCTCTTCACCACAGCGCTCCCTTTCAGCGTGGAGTCCGCTAGGCGGCGAGCGCTTCTACGCGATGACCCGCTGGGTCATGGTTGTCTTGCTTGGCGCCGTCACTCAATTTTTGACTAACGGCAGTCTGTGGCCAATTAATGGCGATTTAGAAACGTTAGAGCTAATCTTTTGGTTGTATGCCGGATTTGCGTTTATTTTCACAATATTAGCGTTCGTGCCGGCTGCGGCTAGCATAGTGAGTCTGTCGTATCTGTTTGATATTGCCTTCATTTCGCTCATGGCCTTTTTTGGTGGCGAACGGATTGTGATCTTTTTCCCGCTCTACTTGGTGCCACTGACTTATGCTGCGATCCGGCAACCGCTGCACATTGGTGTGCTCTCTGGCGCGCTGGCGGCCGTCGCCTATATGGCGGCTTTCATTGGTTGGCGCCGGTTGATTGCGCCCGATGCGCTGATGACGATGCTTGATTACGTGGCGTTAGCGCTGCGTGGTTTGACACTGGCGATTGTGCCGTGGGTAACGGGGAATTTGGTCGAGCGCCAGAGTGAGACTAATCGCTGGCGGGTGGCGCAGGCTCAACAAGAGGCCGAACGGGCGCTGCAAGAAGCCAATGCCTACCGTGATCAGATGCGCTCGCTGTATCAAGTTGCGCTCGCCTTGGGGACAACTGCCGATTATCGGCAGGTGCTCGATGCATTGCTGCGCGAAAGCCGCAAGATTGTCCCGTATCGCGCTGGTGTGGTCTTGTTTTCTTCTGGCCAGCCGAATGAACTTTATGTTGCGTTTGGATCTAATCTGGCGCCGGGTGATCTGAACCGTCCGTTGCAAATGGATGCTGGTTTGGCAGCGGCACTCCGCGCAAATACCGCTCAGACTATCACCTCCTTTGCGCAATTTCCGGCGCTGCAACAGATCGGTGCGCTGCGCGATTGCGCCTCGGCAGCCTTGATTCCCTTGCAAGTAGGGATGCGGGTCTATGGGTTGTTTGTCGTAGCTGCCGATTATGTGTTGCAGCCTGATCACGTCGAGATGTTGATGGCGCTGGCTAACTACGCGATCGTTGCGTTGCATAACGCGCAGTTGATTGCCGATCTCAAGGAAGAACGGGAAAAACTGCTCTCGCGCGAGGAAGAAGTTCGCCATCAATTGGCGCGCGATCTACACGATGGCCCTGCACAGTCAATGGCCGTGATTACCATGAAGGCCGAGTTCATTAAACGTATGCTCGAACGCGATCCAGCGCAAGCGTTGGCCGAACTCGATGAGTTGAGCGCAATCGCGAAGCGTACCAACTATGAGGTGCGCACGATGCTGTTCGAGTTGCGCCCGCTGATGCTCGAGACGCAGGGTTTGAAAGTGACGCTGGAACAATACCTCGATCGGTTGCGGGCGAAGGCCGGCAATACGGCTATTGTCCTCGAGGCGAGCGATATTGAGCAGGTTCGCCTCGGCTCGAAGGTGGAAGGCGCTTTGTTTAATATGATTCAAGAGTCGGTCACCAATGCGATTAAGCATGCCAAGGCTGCCCATATTTGGGTGCGTTTGCGGCGCTTGCGTGATCAGATGTTAGAGGTGGTGATCGAAGACGATGGCGTTGGGTTTGATAAAGCAGCAGTTCTTAAGTCGTATGAGAAGCGTGGCAGTTTTGGTCTGCTCAATATTGATGAGCGCGCCCGGCTAGTTGGCGGTCGCGCCGAGATCGACTCTACTCCCGGCAAGGGGACGCGCATTACTATCTTTGTGCCGGTTGAATCGTGAACCCCTATCTTAATCCGCAACGGATCCGCGCTGCGTTGCGCGCGCTCAATTTGCGCCCAACCCGAGGCATGGGCCAGAATTTTTTGCTCGATGGCAATGCGCTGGCGACCATTGTCGCCGAAGCGTCGCTTGCTCCATCTGATACAGTGATCGAGGTGGGGCCGGGGTTGGGTGTGTTGACATGGGAATTACTGTCGCGAGCGGGTCGGGTGATTTGTGTTGAGTTGGATCGCCGGTTGGCCGAGCGTTTAGCTGCCGAGTTTCGCGATCGCTCTAATCTGCATCTGGTGCAGGCTGATGTGTTGGAATGCGCCCCGGCTGATTTATTGGCCCGCGCTGGCGCGATCGCTCCCTATAAGCTGGTGGCTAATATCCCCTATGCCATCACTGCGCCGTTGCTGCGTCATTTTCTCGAAGCGACTGCGCCACCCGACCTGAGTGTGTTGTTGGTGCAGTGGGAAGTGGCTCAGCGGATCTGCGCCGGTCCCGGTGATTATAGCGTGCTGGCTCACGCCATTCAGTTTTATGCCGAACCGGCCATCGTTGCTCGTGTGCCCGCTAGCAGCTTTTTCCCTGCTCCGGCGGTCGATTC
>JANWYE010000323.1 GCA_025057175.1 Chloroflexus sp.
TTTCAATCCCCTCCCGGGGATTTTGGGTTTTTGAAGGAGGCATCTCAGGCTGCCGGTATCCCGCTGGGACGTTTGGTTTCAATCCCCTCACGGGGATTTTGGTTTTTTGAAGTGGCATGGGGGATGAGCATCATCATCGGCGGCTCGGTCGCGTTTCAATCCCCTCACGGGGATTTTGGTTTTTTGAAGTTACCGGGCTTACAGACTTCGAGGCGACGTTCGTGATGAGGTTTCAATCCCCTCACGGGGATTTTGGTTTTTTGAAGAAACAAAAATTATCGATTGGTTAGCAACGGTGTACAAGCCGGTTTCAATCCCCTCACGGGGATTTTGGTTTTTTGAAGGTATATCGTATTAAAAATGTCAGACAAGGTTTACTTCGTAGTTTCAATCCCCTCACGGGGATTTTGGTTTTTTGAAGGTTTTATTTTTCTTGCCACTAACCCCCTACTACTCGCTCTATTAGGTTTCAATCCCCTCACGGGGATTTTGGTTTTTTGAAGGCGACAAGCGGCAGAAGTCATCGTCAAGCTCATCGAAGTTTCAATCCCCTCACGGGGATTTTGGTTTTTTGAAGGCCTTGAAAAGGCTTTGACTAGTGTCTGGCCGAAACCGGAGTTTCAATCCCCTCACGGGGATTTTGGTTTTTTGAAGATTTTCGACACAGTCGCTGCTACAACGCGAAAGACTGTTGATGTGTTTCAATCCCCTCACGGGGATTTTGGTTTTTTGAAGACAGCGGATCAAGACCAGATTGAAGGATGGACAGATTTTTTCGTTTCAATCCCCTCACGGGGATTTTGGTTTTTTGAAGCACAAAGCGCTCGTCGGGCCGCGATACAATCGCGCGCCCGCAAGTTTCAATCCCCTCACGGGGATTTTGGTTTTTTGAAGATTAATGAAGCGTAGCAATTCCTAAGGCCCGCCCGCCGATTGGGTTTCAATCCCCTCACGGGGATTTTGGTTTTTTGAAGGCCGCTTGTCGCGGCGAGAAGCCGCTAAATCTGACTTTCAGTTTCAATCCCCTCACGGGGATTTTGGTTTTTTGAAGGCGATTTATTACGCCAGCACCCGTATGGGGCAAGGTATCGCTGGTTTCAATCCCCTCACGGGGATTTTGGTTTTTTGAAGTGAAGCAGTGCGGAGAAGCCTATGAGCTTCTCATGCCTGCGAGGTTTCAATCCCCTCACGGGGATTTTGGTTTTTTGAAGGTAGACCAATGGCGAGACGAACAGGGAATGACACGAACCCGTTTCAATCCCCTCACGGGGATTTTGGTTTTTTGAAGGGGGCGAGGGCGGCGTCCGGGGCCGCGACCGCTCTCGGTAAGTTTCAATCCCCTCACGGGGATTTTGGTTTTTTGAAGCGACGAGTTGTGCGACGAGTGCCGGGCGCAGCTCGAGGGTTTCAATCCCCTCACGGGGATTTTGGTTTTTTGAAGCCGCTCGTCGGCTGGATCCTCGCCATCGTCGGGGGCGGCATGGTTTCAATCCCCTCACGGGGATTTTGGTTTTTTGAAGAGGGGGGTAAGCATGTATAACGGTTACACAGTAACTCTCAGTTTCAATCCCCTCACGGGGATTTTGGTTTTTTGAAGGGCATTCCGCTCAACCCTAGGCGTTAATTGTTCATAAGTGTTTCAATCCCCTCACGGGGATTTTGGTTTTTTGAAGTTCACCTAAAAGACGGTAGTATCATATCGGGTAGCGTTATGAGTTTCAATCCCCTCACGGGGATTTTGGTTTTTTGAAGACACAATTTCGCTCAGTGTTGTGACACTGCGCGCAATCAAGTTTCAATCCCCTCACGGGGATTTTGGTTTTTTGAAGGCAATCGCGGCCCTGCCGCCGGAGGTGAAAGTCAAGTTGTTTCAATCCCCTCACGGGGATTTTGGTTTTTTGAAGATATATCGCTTCGAGTCAAGCAGATGCTCTACTATGTCAGTTTCAATCCCCTCACGGGGATTTTGGTTTTTTGAAGGTCTATAATGAGTGTGTCTACTAAATCTGTAGACGCTTTGCGTTTCAATCCCCTCACGGGGATTTTGGTTTTTTGAAGTGACGCCTCCTTTTGCCCGCCCCGCCGATTGGTGATCAACGGGTTTCAATCCCCTCACGGGGATTTTGGTTTTTTGAAGATTATGTCTTGCCTGACTACAGTGACTTTGTCGCGCCGTGGGTTTCAATCCCCTCACGGGGATTTTGGTTTTTTGAAGACGGGAGTGACAACGGAAGTTGTGGTGCAAGCGTTGATCACGTTTCAATCCCCTCACGGGGATTTTGGTTTTTTGAAGTAAGAAAAAGGCTATCGAGATGTATGGCAAAGACAGGTTTCAATCCCCTCACGGGGATTTTGGTTTTTTGAAGGCACGTGCCTTGGATCGGGGCATTCGACGCCTTTCGGCGTTTCAATCCCCTCACGGGGATGTTGGTTTTTTGAAGTTGATCGGCTGCTCACAGAGCAGTGC
>JANWYE010000324.1 GCA_025057175.1 Chloroflexus sp.
TTTGTTTTGCCGACGTCGACCTCATCGTGCAGGGCAACGGCCTCTTGTTTCAAACCCCTTCAAAGCGGGGCTTTTTTGTTTTGTCGCGGCTCTCGGTCTCACGCCGGGGCCGCTTGTGGGGTTTCAAACCCCTTCAAAGCGGGGCTTTTTTGTTTTGGGGGGGAAAGGAGGAGGTCGCCATGCTTGGCGACCTTGTTTCAAACCCCTTCAAAGCGGGGCTTTTTTGTTTTGATCTCATGGCTAGTCGCTCTCCTCGTAGTTTTTGTTGTTTCAAACCCCTTCAAAGCGGGGCTTTTTTGTTTTGTTCGTCTCACGCGGCACGAGGCTACCCCGGAGCAGCGTTTCAAACCCCTTCAAAGCGGGGCTTTTTTGTTTTGACAAATTTGTACCCACGTGCCGGGTCAAATCGGTCAGTTTCAAACCCCTTCAAAGCGGGGCTTTTTTGTTTTGAAAGCTCGTGAAAGGAGGAATCCATGCGACCAACCTTGTTTCAAACCCCTTCAAAGCGGGGCTTTTTTGTTTTGCTCCCATGTGGGAGACCGCGTTCGAGAGGCCTTTATGTTTCAAACCCCTTCAAAGCGGGGCTTTTTTGTTTTGCATCTCTTTGCGCGCTGTTTCGTTTGGAGAACGTATCTCCGTTTCAAACCCCTTCAAAGCGGGGCTTTTTTGTTTTGGACGCGTTGTTCGGGTCGGGCGAATGCCCGACCCCGCAGGTTTCAAACCCCTTCAAAGCGGGGCTTTTTTGTTTTGGCCTCGGTGACGCGGCTGGCTTGGGTGACGCGTTGTTCGGTTTCAAACCCCTTCAAAGCGGGGCTTTTTTGTTTTGTTTTCTTTAGACTATGGTACTCGATGTGGGAAAATCGTTTCAAACCCCTTCAAAGCGGGGCTTTTTTGTTTTGACCTCGGCGGCAACGCGATCGGATTGAATGATGCACTGTGTTTCAAACCCCTTCAAAGCGGGGCTTTTTTGTTTTGAGAGGAGGGAAGTATGAGGAAGAAGTTTGTATACCTGAGTTTCAAACCCCTTCAAAGCGGGGCTTTTTTGTTTTGGCGACGCGATCGGGTTAAATGATGCACTGTTCGGGGTGTTTCAAACCCCTTCAAAGCGGGGCTTTTTTGTTTTGATTGGATATGTCTGCACCCTACTTATGATTGTCTTCACGCGTTTCAAACCCCTTCAAAGCGGGGCTTTTTTGTTTTGCCGGAGCAGCTCAGCGAGCTGCTCCGGATCTTCGGGAGGTTTCAAACCCCTTCACAGCGGGGCTTTTTTGTTTTGACGACAATTTGCCCGCCGCTCACGCGGCGGGCTGCCTGTTTCAAACCCCTTCACAGCGGGGCTTTTTTGTTTTGTACGTTCGGCCACTGTCGCATCCAATTTTTGCGTCAAGTTTCAAACCCCTTCACAGCGGGGCTTTTTTGTTTTGTTCGACTGGCTCAAGTTGTCGCCAGCGATTACAACGTGTTTCAAACCCCTTCACAGCGGGGCTTTTTTGTTTTGTTGGGCGCGACATGGACGTGTTCCATGTCGCGCTTGTTGTTTCAAACCCCTTCACAGCGGGGCTTTTTTGTTTTGACGTCTAGATGGCGGCGAAGAGAAAGGAGTGCGCCATGTTTCAAACCCCTTCACAGCGGGGCTTTTTTGTTTTGCGGGGCCGCATCCATCAGGGATGCGGCCTGCCAACGGTTTCAAACCCCTTCACAGCGGGGCTTTTTTGTTTTGTTGCGCATCCTATGACGCCTGCGCAGCTCGAGCAGCTGGTTTCAAACCCCTTCACAGCGGGGCTTTTTTGTTTTGTACTCGAGGCGGGCGACCGCCTCGAGTACGATGGATCGTTTCAAACCCCTTCACAGCGGGGCTTTTTTGTTTTGGCGCCGATCACTATCACATGGTTATCGTCATTCTCGAGTTTCAAACCCCTTCACAGCGGGGCTTTTTTGTTTTGGGCCGCTAAAGCGGCCGGATGACAAGTAAATAGTCCGGGTTTCAAACCCCTTCACAGCGGGGCTTTTTTGTTTTGGTGACGCGATAGGTCTGTCCGATGCGCTCTTCGGGGTGTTTCAAACCCCTTCACAGCGGGGCTTTTTTGTTTTGGTGACGCGATAGGTCTGTCCGATGCGCTCTTCGCGGAGGTTTCAAACCCCTTCACAGCGGGGCTTTTTTGTTTTGCAAGAGAAGGAAGAAGCGGGCGAGCACCACGATGTGGTGGTTTCAAACCCCTTCACAGCGGGGCTTTTTTGTTTTGTGGCGGCAAGCTCGGCGCGGCCCTTTCGCGTCGCCTGCTGGTTTCAAACCCCTTCACAGCGGGGCTTTTTTGTTTTGACCCTGCCGGCTGAACATTCCAGAGCCAAGGTTCCGTGTTTCAAACCCCTTCACAGCGGGGCTTTTTTGTTTTGGGGGGAGAACTCCCGCGCAGTATGGACGGAACCGCGTTTCAACCCCCGTCACCGCGGGGCTTGGGTGTTTT
>JANWYE010000325.1 GCA_025057175.1 Chloroflexus sp.
AACCGAAGAGACTACGCCACCGGTCACAAAAATGTACTTGGTCATAGCAGACTACTCCCTGCATAAAGATTTGTGGGTCGGTCAACCTTCGGTTGGACCGACCCACACTGGCGCTTGCTTGCACTGTGTCAAAGACGATTGCATGCTGCACAATCGTTGCGTGGTGAATTGACGATACGTAGCTACATAATATCAACAGCAGATCGGCGCGTATACACTAATGCTTGCCAAGCTGACTCGTACAGAAGCCTACCAACAATATGAACGCTTCTTGACGCCAATACTCAACAAGTGTGCTGCACCGAGCATTTACGTTCCAATATATTAGTATACCACATCTATTGTGCGCGTGAATGTCAACTATTCGCCGGGCGCAGAATCACAATCCGGGTTTGTTCCTCATCAGCCGGCAGCGCATTGGCATTGACAACCAACTTTTCTTCTGCGGTGTACTCCTTCAAGCCCATCTCGCTCACGAATCGTTCGAGCGGCGCCAGTGGCGGATCAAAATCGATCTGCCCCATGGCGTAATGCATCGGGATGACAAACCGCGGTTCGATCTGGCTAATCACATTACTGGCCACAGCCGGCCCGATCGTTTCACCGCCACCTACCGGCACAAACAACACATCAACGTTGGAACCGATCTCTTCGAGCTGGCTAGTGGTCAATTCATGGCCAAGGTCGCCGAGATGACAGAAGACGAGATCGTCAAGATGAATAATATACACGGTGTTGAACCCACGCTCAGCGCCTTTCACTGCATCGTGATAAGTGCGCACACCAGTAATCAACACCCCGCCTATTTCATACTCACCGGGGCCATCAACCACAAAAATACGGTCACGCAGTGGGCGCACCGCAGCGGCGTTATCGTGGTCGGGATGGTGGTGGCTGATCGTCACGACCGTGGCGGTTGGCCGGCCTAGATCAAGCCCGATCGAGCGATGGTAGGGATCGCAGACGATGGTACCATCGCGACCGCGCAGGCGAAAACAGGCATGACCAAGATATTGCACTTCTGCCATAATGATATCCTTAACATCGTAATCCTTGAGCGTCGAGTAGTACCGCGCTTATCGTCTTCACTTTGAGAGCGGCGAACCAGCAGAGCGCGCCTTCGCCACATCATACGCAGCATCGGGGTGTCTGTCCAGCGGCATAGACGCCTAGGCTCACGCTTCATCTAGCAGCAAGCCATGCATCGAGCGAATAAGAGGCTGAGACGGCAATGACACGAGTCGCTAGCCTGCTCACCGGAAGGGCAGCCCGGCCCGGCTCGCCGCCCTGCGGGAAGCTGAGACGGCAATGACGCGAGTCGCTAGCCTGCCCAGCTATTCAGAGCGCCTTGCATACCGCTCGTTTCGCAGTAGTGAATCACTGCTGGCAATCAAGCTAATACTACTACGGGAGCTAACCGTAGCCGCTTTCGGCAGCGCATTAGTACTTCTGTACTGCAATCCAGCCCATCCGCCCCCGGATGCAACTACATTGCACTATGCCAGCCACAATGTTTTGCGCTACGTAGCATCAATCCAGCTCATCCGCCCCCGGATGCAATTCTTGCCAGAGGCGACTCAGGAGTGGCCGGATCAGGTCGGCGGCAAAACCGCGCCGCAACAGATAGCCGCCAAGCCGGCGCTGGAACGCGACCCAATCGGCAACTCCGGCGTAGCGCGGCAAGACGGAACGGGCTACAGCCTCAGCCCGCTCACTTTCGCTCAGGCCATCATCTTCTGCTGCCAGCGCCGCATCAATCACCGCCGGCGCGATCCCCTTTTGGCGCAATTCGGCCCGCAATGCTCGCGCGCCACGGGGACGCAGCGCGCGCCGGTTAGCAACCCAACGACTGGCAAAGTCAGCATCATCGAGCAAACCCAACTCGCGTAGGCGGGCAATGGTTTGCGCACACGTCTCCTCACCAAAGCCTTTCCGCTGTAAATAGCGCCGAATCTCGGCGATCGAACGCGGGCGTCGCTCGATCTGCCGCAACGCCTTTTGCAACGCCTGATCGGCCTGCTCACTAGCAACGAGCCGTTCCCAACCGGCCTCATCGAGATACACACCTACCGCTAAACGTTCGCGCACCAGCGTATTGAGACTAATGCCAAGCGCGAATGCGCCGTCAATAAAGAGATTGACGCGCTGCGGATCGTTGCTCTGCTGGCGAATAGCGGTGATGGTGCCGGCGGGCATAGGTTAACAAACTCAGTGAATGCAGTGCATCAATGGCAACTCTACCTTTACCCATTCCCGCTACAAGCAAGGGAAAAGATGCTTGTGGGTTGCCACAGTCGCTCATGTAAGCGTATAACCGTGAGCGGAAGACCCACCCCATGCATGCGCGCTTCAAACTGCCATATATGGGCAATGACCATCGCGTCTTGCTCAGCACCCTGCCGCTG
>JANWYE010000326.1 GCA_025057175.1 Chloroflexus sp.
AATTATCCCTTACAACATAGCAAGGCGCAGAGGTGATCGTTAGTTCACTCTGCGCTCTTGATAAAAAGACTCTTCTGAACTACAATTTCTCCACTTTGAAAAATTAGCAAAGTTACCTTACAGCGCCAGTATTCGATCCTAAACCACCAGCTATTGCTCTCTTCTAGACAACCGTGTGACATCATCCATCTACACTGTGGTGAGATTATACGTTTGTCGTAATTTGCACCGCCTCCTGCTGCGCGTTATATCGAGACAATGCCTGCCAATTGATACGCTGATTTCTTTAGCCAAGCGTGAATTATCTCGCTGCAGAAGCAGGTGAGCAAAGGAACGAGACTGGCGAAGACGTTTACCCCCAACCCCTCACTCCGCCTGCCGTGGCCGATATTGGATCGCTTCGGCCACATGCGCCGCTGATACCTGCTCGGCGCCAGCAAGATCGGCAATGGTGCGGGCTAGCCGCAAGACCCGGTGGTAGCTGCGCGCCGAGAGGTTCAGGCGCTGTACGGCTGCTTTGAGCAGCGCTTGGCCGGCGTTATCCGGCGTGCAGAAAGCGCGGATCTCGGCTGGACCAAGGTCGGCATTGCTGCGGCAGCGCGGGTGTTCGCGGAGCCGTTCGAGCTGCCGTTGGCGCGCCGCAATCACCCGTTCGCGCACTACCGCCGACCGTTCGCCGGGAAGGTGATGGCTCAGTTTGTCGTACTTGACTCGCGGCGCTTCGACATGGATGTCGATCCGGTCGAGGAGTGGCCCGCTGACCCGGCGTTGGTAGCGGCTGACCAGCATCGGCGAGCAGGTGCAGGCGCGTTCGGGGTCGCCATGCCAGCCGCAGGGGCAGGGGTTTTGCGCTGCTACCAGCATAAATGCTGCCGGGTAGGTGATGCTGCCATGCGCCCGGCTGAGGGTTACGATGCGATCTTCGAGGGGCTGGCGCAGCACTTCCAGCCGGTGGCCGAATTCGGGCAGTTCGTCGAGGAAGAGAATGCCGCGATGGGCGAGTGAGATCATGCCCGGTCGCACCCGGCTGCCGCCACCGACTAGCCCCGCAGTTGAGACGGTGTGGTGCGGCGCGCAGAAGGGTCGTTCGCGCACTAACGGCACATCGCGGGGCAACTGCCCGGCCACGCTGTAGATTTTGGTCACTTCCAGCGCCTCGGCAAAACTCAGCGGCGGCAAGATTGAGTGCAGCGCCCGCGCCAGCATCGTCTTGCCCGACCCCGGCGGCCCGCTCATCAGCAGATTGTGCCCGCCAGCGGCAGCCACCTCCAATGCCCGCTTGACATGCTCTTGCCCGCGCACGTCGGCAAAATCAACTTGCGCCGTTGGTATCGTGGGGATATAGCCGGATGTTCCTTGATAGGGGAGGATTTTGCGTTCGCCGCTGAGATGTTCGACCAGCTCGCGCAATGAATGCACCGGCATAATCCGCAGCCCTTCGATCAACGCCGCTTCGGCAGCATCTTCCACCGGCAGATACATCGTGGTAATGCCACGCGCGCGGGCCACCGCCGCCATAGGAAGAATGCCGTCAGTGTGGCGCAGCCCGCCGTCGAGACCTAGTTCGCCGACAAAGACGGCATCGCTGACGTTGGCCACGAGTTGGCCGGTGGCGATGAGCAGCCCTAGCGCGATGGGAAGATCGTAGGCCGGGCCGGCTTTACGTAGGTCGGCTGGCGCAAGGTTGGCGGTGATCCGGCGGATCGGGAAGCTGAGGCCGCTGTTGCGGATTGCCGAGCGCACCCGCTCGCGGCTCTCTTGCACGGCGGCATCGCCTAACCCGACCACATTGAAGCCGGGTATTCCCGAAGCAACATCAACTTCCACCGCCACAATAATCCCGTCAAGGCCGATCACAGCGCAACTATAGACTTGCGCGAGCATAGTTCCTCCAATTGGAAAGGCGCGGAGTGAGCAAAGGCGCGAAGCATTGGAACGCGAAGGCGCGAAGAGCGCGAAGGGCGCAGAGGGGTAGGTTTGGTTTTGCTAAGATACATTGTCCGCTTATCACGATGCATCGCTGCTTTCACAATCACGTGGCGTCCGTAAAACGAGCAAGCTTTGTTGACAAACTGATTAGTGTCTCTATATAGATACCGCGCGAAATGGGCAAAAGATTCGCGGTGGGATAATATTTGTCAATTTTTTCTCTCTTACGTTACGCTCACCTTGCCAATCGGTATGATATGCAATATAATGAACTCGCGTGTCAAGCCGTTGAGTAAGCGGGAGGCGAGCGATGGAGATGGAATATTCGCTGGCGCTGGCGCTGGAGGATTACCTCCCGGTGATCTTTTCGTTGGTTGGAGTGTGGTTTATCGCCCGCACAGTCTATCAGCTCGACCGTGGGCTGGGGATTATGGCGTTTACCGGGATGGGCCTGCTGGCGG
>JANWYE010000327.1 GCA_025057175.1 Chloroflexus sp.
CCACGCCACCGGCGGCTAGTTGAACAGCGCCTGAGCTACCTTTCACCGGAAGAATTGGCCGCGTTCCACCAAGCGATGCAGCATCTGTATGAAGCGCTGCAAACGCATCAAGATCGCGAAGATACTGAGTGACACCTATGCGCACCAGCCAGACCCTTGCCGCCTCTGACCATTGGCCGGCGATGTTTCGCGCCCTGCGCCATCGCAACTATCGTCTCTTCTTTAGCGGGCAACTCATTTCGCTGACCGGAACATGGATGCAAAGTGTGGCCCAAGGTTGGCTGGTGTTGCGGCTGTCAGACTCGCCCTTTTTACTCGGCTCGGTCGCGGCAGCCAATTCATTGCCAGTGCTCTTGTGTTCTCTCTTCGCTGGCACAATTGCTGACCGCTTTCCTAAGCGGCGGATCTTGCTAATCACGCAATCCACAGCCATGCTGCTGGCAGCGATTCTTGCGGCCCTGACCCTGAGCGGTCTCGTTCAGATTGGTCATGTGTTGGTCTTGGCGTTGCTCTTGGGGGTCGTAAATGCTTTTGATGCGCCGGCTCGACAAGCATTCACGGTCGAAATGGTTGGGCGTGAGGATTTGCTAAACGCGATTGCGCTCAATTCCTCGATTTTTAACGGCGCTCGCACAATGGGGCCAGCGGTAGCCGGCATGGTCGTTGCGTGGATCGGTGAAGGCCCGGCATTTTTGTTTAATGCGCTGAGTTTTGGCGCGGTGTTAGCCAGTCTGCTGTTGATGCGGCTCGATGCCCAACCTATAGCCGGCCCGCGTCGCGGCGGGATGGTGCAAGCAGGCTTGCGCTACATTATAGCTGAACCAAATGTGCGAGCGTTGTTGTTCCGTGCCGGCGCAGTTAGTTTCTTTTGCTTTGTGCATCTACCGCTCTTGCCGGTCTTTGCCCGTGATATTTTGCATATCGGCGCGGCCGGTCTCGGTTGGTTGTCAGCCGCAAGCGGGCTAGGATCACTGATTGCTGCCCTGATCCTCGCCCAGCTTCGCGATGATGCCCCACGCGGTAAATTACTCACGACGGCGGCATTCCTCTATGCGCCACTGCTGATCGCCTTTACGCAGGTGCGCAGCGTGCCGCTGGCCATCTTGTTGATCGGGTTGTGTGGCTGGGCCGGTGTGACAACAATGGCTCTGACCAATACCCTGATCCAACTGATCGTCCCTGATGAGCTGCGTGGTCGGGTAATGAGCGTTTTTACCCTGATGCTCATCGGCATGAGTCCATTGGGTGGCATGCTAGCCGGCAGTATCGCTGAACTGATCGGAGACGTACCACTAGTTGTCGCTGGCAGCGCCGTGATCGGTTGGTTGTTGGTAGCGCTAGTGGAGTGGCATGCGCCACCGCAGTAGGGGCACAGTAGCACTGCCCCTTTCGTTACCGCGGTGGCACGCATGCTGGCGGTGTAGTCAACCATGGTGAAAAGGTGATGTTGCTCCCCACTGCCTCGCCAATACCTTGCGGGTTCGCTTCAGGCTCATACGGGCCGGAAGCGTGCCCCCACCAATTGTTACGCATATCGAGTGCGATCTCGCTGGCGGCGCCACGACCAATGCCGAAGGTGAGATAGGTGGGCCGAATCACCGGTGTATGACCCTCGATAAAGTTTTGCTCGATCCGGAGCGGCATCAAGAAGCTGCCGTCAGGTTTCACCTGTAAGGTCTCGCTACGCACGCTCAGGCCAAGATTGTCGCCGATTAGGGCATTACAGACAACACTTCCTTGCAGCATCCCGTTGGTGGTCAGTTGCAGATTCGCGTTACCGCCGCGAAAAAGATTGCCCTCAATCACGAGATTGAGCGTCTCGCGGGCATTTTGATTCGCCACTCGCACCATCGGCGCACCGGCGCTCAGAATGTTGCCGCCAATCCGGTTGCCGGTAAGCATAACAAAGTTACCACGGCTGTACGCCGCATCGAGCGCCGCGCTAAAAGGTATGTCATTGCCGGCAATCTCGCTTTGGGCCATCTCAAGCCGCGAATCGATCACTAGCACGCCGCCGCCGTTGTCGGTAATCCGGCTAAATCGCACGACCAAGCCACCCTCTTCACTGACCAGCACCGTTCCTCCAAGGCCGCCGCCGCGAATTTCGGTATGCTCTAACGCGATGAAACCGCCGGGACGGCCAAAGATCCCGCTCCACCGCGCTCCGGTTGCGCCAACGAAGCGTACCGGACGGTCAGGCTGGCCAAGAGCGATCATCCGGCCACCATCAACGTAGATGGAAACTCCCGGCGCTAACCGCACTTCAACCCCCGGTTCGATAATCAACTCGCTGCCGGGTGGGATCTGCACATCACGGTT
>JANWYE010000328.1 GCA_025057175.1 Chloroflexus sp.
GGGATTTTGGTTTTTTGAACCCAGAGCCGGCCCGGCAGGCCGCAATCGCGGCCCTGCCGGGTTCAATCCCCTCACGGGGATTTTGGTTTTTTGAACCGCACATAACATGACGCGAAGTATTCGCGGAGCGTTACGTTTCAATCCCCTCACGGGGATTTTGGTTTTTTGAACGCCAAAGCCTGACACGAAGTTAATGGCGGCGCTAGAGGCGCTGCGTTTCAATCCCCTCACGGGGATTTTGGTTTTTTGAACCTTATTCGCACTAGCGAGTATGGTACGTTCGAATTTCTCACGTTTCAATCCCCTCACGGGGATTTTGGTTTTTTGAACCAATACGCCATACTCCAAGGCGTGGAATATGGCGTAAGCGGTTTCAATCCCCTCACGGGGATTTTGGTTTTTTGAAGCCGTTCTCCTTTCTCAGACACGCTGTATCGGCGTTGTGCCGTTTCAATCCCCTCACGGGGATTTTGGTTTTTTGAAGTTTTGCGCACGCACGCACGCGTGGGCGACCGCCGGCGACTGAGTTTCAATCCCCTCACGGGGATTTTGGTTTTTTGAAGCCGGTCAAGCCGGCCAGTATGGCCAAGCCGGTCAAGCCGGTTTCAATCCCCTCACGGGGATTTTGGTTTTTTGAAGCCGACGCCGCCGACCTGCTCGACGAGGAGGGGGGAGCATGGTTTCAATCCCCTCACGGGGATTTTGGTTTTTTGAAGCAAACTTCTTACGGAGCAGTGCAGAGAAGAGTATGATCTGCTGTTTCAATCCCCTCACGGGGATTTTGGTTTTTTGAAGTCGGCGTCACGCCGTGAAGTGTAATGTCGCCGGTGTTCTCTTGTTTCAATCCCCTCACGGGGATTTTGGTTTTTTGAAGTAACCGCCTGTGGCGGGTTGAAAGGTATGATTGCTATCTGGGTTTCAATCCCCTCACGGGGATTTTGGTTTTTTGAAGGAGGTACTGGTCATACTGATCAAACAGGTTGCTATCGGTTTCAATCCCCTCACGGGGATTTTGGTTTTTTGAAGCGACTATTGCGAACTTGATGATGGCGGCAACGTCATCTATGAGTTTCAATCCCCTCACGGGGATTTTGGTTTTTTGAAGGAAGGAGTGCCGACATGAACTGGTTGAAACTGCTGTTTATCACAAGTTTCAATCCCCTCACGGGGATTTTGGTTTTTTGAAGAAATGCACGCACTGCGGTATGACAACGAGTGCATTCTCGGTTTCAATCCCCTCACGGGGATTTTGGTTTTTTGAAGCGTTTTTTAAGACGAAGTAGTCAGCGTCTATGATGACATAGAGTTTCAATCCCCTCACGGGGATTTTGGTTTTTTGAAGGCCTTTCAGGTTTTCATCGGTGGTAGCTATCCAACGGCACTCAAGTTTCAATCCCCTCACGGGGATTTTGGTTTTTTGAAGCGGGCAACAAGAGCACTATTGGCGCTGAGCAAGAAACGGGTTTCAATCCCCTCACTGGGATTTTGGTTTTTTGAAGATAGTGAAACTATTACCAAAAAAATCTACATTCTGACGTTTCAATCCCCTCACGGGGATTTTGGTTTTTTGAAGCCGGCAGGGAGCCGACGGGGGTGGGCGTGGGCGTGGCGGGTTTCAATCCCCTCACGGGGATTTTGGTTTTTTGAAGCCGGCAAAAGAGGCAAAGACCACAACTAACGCGGATCGGCTAGAGTTTCAATCCCCTCACGGGGATTTTGGTTTTTTGAAGCTCAATGTATTTTTGATGACAGAGAATAATGCTTTTTTGGTTTCAATCCCCTCACGGGGATTTTGGTTTTTTGAAGAGCCGGCTCGGTCAACGGCTGGCTCCTGACGGAGGTACAAAGTTTCAATCCCCTCACGGGGATTTTGGTTTTTTGAAGGCTGGGGCGAATGAATGAGCCAACCCAGCGAATACGATCAAGTTTCAATCCCCTCACGGGGATTTTGGTTTTTTGAAGTCGCGGCGAGAAGCCAGTAAATCGAGCCTTTGTCTCTGGCGGTTTCAATCCCCTCACGGGGATTTTGGTTTTTTGAAGGGATCAAACGTCTCGCAGAAATGGTTTAACCGTCTCTGGGGGTTTCAATCCCCTCACGGGGATTTTG
>JANWYE010000329.1 GCA_025057175.1 Chloroflexus sp.
ATCGGCGCCACAAGATGCTGCTTTGTCAAGTATACTCGCGAGAGATACGCACGTCTGCCGCAACCGGAAGCCAACCATAGCGCAGCGAGCGCGTCATGCCGCCGGTTTAACCAACACAAGCAAATAGTAGCGCCAGAGACCAGCATTGAGAGTGCGGGTTTGGGCAATGCAGCCGCGCATCGCGGCAATCTGGAGGTCAGATTGCAAACGAAGGGTGCGTAAAAGCAATGCCGCCGGCAAGGTCAACTGCGCAAAGTGGCCAAGGAAGCGCAGCGATGGCCCGGCGCTGAGGGTGAGGTCATTGCGCCGGCAGAGACGCAAACCGGCTGCTTCGGCCAGCCCAACCAATTCATCAGCCGTGACTAAATCGGGCATCGCCCACGGCTGCAACCATGCCCGCAACTGATCGCGTTCGGCAGGAGACAGATCGGGGCGCGCAGCAAAGCGATCGGCAATTACCAACCGCCCACCCGGACGGAGCAAGCGCGCGATCTCGGCCAACAGCGCTGGCTTGTCAGGCGCATGGCAAATGCTTTCCAGCATCCAGACCACGTCGCAACAGGTATCGCGCAGCGGCGCTGCGGCGTAATCGGCGCAGAGAAACATCGCCCTCCCGCCGCGCCGCGCGCGCTGAGCCTGTTCGGGCACAATCGTGAGACCAATGACCGGCCCATTGTGGATCGCGGCAATCTCATTGGCGCTGGCGCCGGCGCCACAACCAGCATCAAGCAAGCACTCACCGGGGGCGAGCTGAGCTGCTGCCAATAAGGTCTCGTCAATCGAACGCAAAGCGGCGCGATGAGTACGCGCCTGCTGCCACAAACCGGCATGCATCGCCTGCGAGCCGCGGATGATCCCCAGTACGCGAAACATCCAATCGGTCTGGCGATAGAATGCGCGCACAGCGCGCTGATGTGCTGTTATTTCACGGTGTTCACAATGCATAGAGTATCCCGCCGGCATTGAGTGACGCAGCCATCACCTGCTCCGCAGGCGATGCGTCAGTGGCGACGTCACCTCGCCTACCAACACAACGTCCGGTGTCATGGCAAGCGGTTTGGCAAGCGATGACTCGGAAGCCTGTCGCTCTTGCCTCATCTTGCCATACGGCGAGCGATACCATTGCTAAGGCACATCGCTCACGCAACAATCTCTGTCAAGTCAAGTAGATTCTTTATACCAGCGAACGCAGCTCACCTTACTGGCTACGATAGCAGGCGCAAACAAGACCGGCCCCCACTAGCGGGGAGCCGGGCTGGCGATGTAGGATAACACTTTCAGCATGCAACTAGTGATATGACCATATCCGCACAGTTGAATCGAAACTACCGCTGGCCAGCAACGAGCCATCAGGCGCAAACGCTACCGAAGTAACACTTTCGTTATGGCCACTCAACTCCCAGCGCAACGCGCCGTCGCTTAACCGCCAGATCCGCACGATACGGCCATAATGCGCGCTAGCAAGGTAACGGCTATCCGGGCTAAACGCCAGACTGAAGCATGCGCCTGAAGGCGTAGCTAACGTTTGCAATGGCTGACCGTCAGCCACTTGCCAAATAAAAATCACGCCATCGCCGCCGGCGCTGGCCGCCAGTTGCCCATTTGGGCTGAATGCCACGCTAAAGATAGCGTCACTATGCCCGTGCATGACACGCACTAGAGACCGATCATCCATCTGCCAGAGTCGCAACACCCGATCGTGACCGGCCGATAACAGCAAGTTGCCATCAGGGCTAAAGGCCACACTATTGATCACCCCTCCGTGGCCGGATAAAGCTCCCTTCAAGCAACCATCAGTAGCATTCCACAAATAGACAACCGGATCCCAGCCGCCAGTGGCGATTAAATCGCCGTTCGGCTGGAACGCAACGCTGAAAACCGCGCCGTGGTGCTGACCATCACCAAGATGCAAGAGGAGTTCACCATCGCTGACGCGCCACACCCGCGCCCCGTGCTGGCGTCCCGCTGCCGCTACCCGCTGGCTGTCAGGACTAAATGCTACTGCGTTAATTTCACCAATATTCCCACTGATCACCCGCTGCAACTG
>JANWYE010000032.1 GCA_025057175.1 Chloroflexus sp.
ACAATATGGAAACGCCGACCCTCAGCCCTGATCTGCTTGATGCGGCTTGCCTGTCGTATTTCCCCAGCAAGGAGAAGAAGAATTTCGGCGCTAAGGTGCGCCTCGATTTGTAATTTCCCCGCCATCAGCGTGGCGCTGCACATCCAAATAGCGCCACGCGTTGCCTCAATGCCCAACACCTGCAACCATCCAACCCACCGCTGCGACATATTTACAGCAAGTAGCAGACTTGTTTGCTATTGATTCAAGATCGATAGGTTCTGTTCACCGCTGCATCGCTCCGTTCCTATCGTGATATATCGCTTCCTAATGCCTCGCGTCTTTCTTCACAAAGAACGCGCCAATGCTTGCAGTTGGTAGACAATTGATCATAATTCCGTTATAATTCTGAAGCAGTACAATACTTTGTGGGGCAAGTCACGGATATTTCACCGCTGCCGGCCTGCGCCGGCAGTTGATTGTCATCTGTTTGTTGCGCAGATGTTGGTTTGGGGAAGGATGGAACGATGACAGGAGTGCTCACCCTCACCCGCACGTCGGTCGGCAAGAAGGTGATTATGGCGCTGACCGGCTTTGTTTTGGTCGGCTTTGTCGTGTTTCACATGTACGGCAATCTCAAGATGTATCAGGGGCCTGAGGTTTACAATGCGTATGCCGCCGGCCTGCGCGAACTCGGCTATCCCATCTTCGGCCACGAGCATCTGCTCTGGATTGCGCGTGTTATCTTGCTTGCTTCAGTCTTTTTGCATATTTGGGCTGCCACCAGCCTGACACTACAGAGCCAGCGCAGCCTACGCGCCAGCAGCATTTCGACTGTGCGCCGCTACGGCCAGCATAAGCGCCAATCCGGCTATGCCGATTATACGATGCGATTCGGTGGCGTTTTGATCTTTTTCTTCATTGTGTATCACATTTTGCACCTAACCTTCGGCGTAGTCGGCTACGAACCGGGCCAGTTTATCCATCCCCACGGCGACACCTACGAGACCTATAGCAATGTTGTGAACGGTTTTCAGAACCCCTTCATCGTCGGTTTTTATCTGCTGACGATGGTCTTCCTTGGTTTGCATCTCTACCACGGCGTCTGGAGTATGTTCCAAACGCTGGGTTGGAATAACCGCACCTATGATCGGCTGTTGCGCGGATTGGCAATACTGGTAGCGGCAGCCGTCTTTATCGGTAACGTCTCCTTCCCGTTGGCGGTTTATTTTGGCTTTGTCGCATAACGCCGCCCCAACGCTAGAAGAGCGAGGAACTTCGCATGAGCGAGATTAAGAATGAGACGACGGTCCGCACCGGGACGCGGCAGGTTGAGTTTGTCAGCGCGCTTGACTCGAAAGCGCCGAGTGGCCCGATTGAGCAACGCTGGGATAAGCATCGCTTCGAGATGAAGCTGGTCAATCCAGCGAATCGTCGCAAGTACACGATTATTGTGGTCGGTTCCGGCCTTGCCGGCGCTTCCGCCGCCGCGACCCTCGGTGAAGCTGGCTATAACGTGCTCTGTTTCTGCTACCAAGACAGCCCGCGCCGCGCCCATAGCATTGCCGCACAGGGTGGCATTAACGCGGCTAAGAATTATCGCAACGACGGCGATAGCATCTATCGCCTCTTTTACGATACGGTCAAGGGAGGCGACTTCCGCGCCCGCGAGAGCAATGTCTATCGCCTTGCGCAAGTTTCGGTCAATATTATTGACCAGTGCGTCGCCCAAGGTGTGCCCTTCGCCCGCGAGTACGGCGGTCTGCTCGATAACCGCTCGTTCGGCGGCGCGCAGGTGGCTCGTACCTTCTATGCCCGTGGCCAGACCGGGCAGCAACTATTGCTCGGCGCTTATCAGGCCCTCAGCCGCCAGATTGCAGCCGGGACGGTGAAGATGTTCCCGCGCACCGAGATGCTCGATCTGGTCGTGGTTGATGGCCGCGCCCGCGGGATTATTACCCGCGATTTGGTCACCGGCAAGATTACTCGCCACGTTGCCGATGCTGTCGTGCTGGCAACCGGCGGCTATGGCAATGTCTTCTACCTCAGCACCAATGCTAAGGGCTGTAACGCTACCGCCATTTGGCGCGCCCATCGCCGTGGCGCCTTCTTCGGCAATCCCTGCTTTACTCAGATCCACCCCACCTGCATCCCGGTGAGCGGTGATTACCAGAGCAAGCTGACGCTGATGTCCGAGTCGCTGCGTAATGATGGCCGGATTTGGGTGCCGAAGAAGAAGGGTGATCCGCGCCGCCCCCAAGATATTCCCGAATCTGAGCGCGATTACTATCTCGAAGAGCGCTACCCCAGCTTCGGCAACTTGGTGCCGCGTGATATTGCTTCGCGCGCGGCTAAGCAGGTCTGCGATGAAGGGCGGGGTGTTGGCCCCGGCGGGCTGGGGGTCTACCTCGACTTCTCTGATGCGATCAAGCGCCTTGGCCGCCAGAAGATCGCCGAACGCTACGGCAATCTGTTCGATATGTACAAGCAGATTACCGGCGAAGATCCGTATGAAACGCCGATGCGGATCTATCCGGCCGTTCACTATACAATGGGCGGACTGTGGGTTGATTATAACTTGCAGAGCACCATTCCCGGTCTGTTTGTGATCGGCGAGGCCAATTTCTCGGATCACGGCGCGAACCGGCTTGGCGCGTCGGCGCTGATGCAGGGTCTGGCCGATGGGTACTTCATCTTGCCCTATACCATCGCCAACTTCCTTGCCCAAGTTAAGCCCGGCGGCCTCAGCATCGATCGGCCAGAGTTTGCCGAGGCTGAAGCAGAGGTAACGCAACGCATCAATCGCTTGCTGAGCATTCGAGGCAAGCGTACGGTCGATTCGTTCCACCGCGAATTGGGTAAGTTGATGTGGGATAAGTGCGGTATGGCGCGCAACGCCGCCGGGTTGCGCGAGGCGTTGGCGCGCATCCCTGAGATCCGCGCTGAGTTCTGGGAGAATGTGAATGTGCCCGGCGAGGCCAGCGATCTGAATCAGGCGCTGGAAAAGGCCGGCCGGGTGGCCGATTTCCTTGAATTGGCCGAGCTGATGTGCCTCGATGCCCTCCATCGCGAGGAGTCATGCGGCGGTCACTTCCGCGAAGAGTACCAAACCCCCGATGGCGAGGCGCTCCGCAATGACGAGCAGTTCTCGTATGTGGCGGCGTGGGAGTTTACTGGCGATTTGGCTAAGCCGCGCTTGCACAAGGAACCGTTGGTCTTTGAGTATGTCAAGCCAACCCAGCGCAGCTACAAGTAAGCATAACTGCCGCCGGTTGGGGAACCAACTGGCGGTTGGAGATAAGCCATGAAGAAGATGAAGATTACGCTCAAGATCTGGCGGCAAAAGAACCGCTCGACACCCGGCGAGTTCAAGACGTATGTGATGGATAACGTCAACCCCGATATGTCGTTCCTCGAGATGCTCGATGTGCTTAACGAGGAGCTGATGTCGCGGGGCGAAGAGCCGGTAGCGTTCGATCACGATTGCCGTGAAGGTATTTGCGGCATGTGTTCGCTGATGATCAATGGCGTCGCCCACGGCCCCAAGAATGCCATTACTACCTGCCAGTTGCACATGCGCAGTTTCAATGATGGCGACACCATTACAGTTGAGCCGTGGCGAGCTGCGGCGTTCCCAATCCTGAAAGATCTGGTCGTTGATCGCAGCGCCTTCGACCGTATCATTCAAGCTGGTGGTTATATTAGCGTCAGCACCGGCTCGGCGCCCGACGCTAATACTATTCCTGTGCCAAAGACGGCTGCTGACCGGGCAATGGATGCCGCAGCCTGCATTGGCTGCGGCGCGTGTGTGGCCGCTTGCCCCAACGGCTCGGCGATGCTCTTTACCGCCGCCAAAGTGACGCACCTCGCGCTCTTGCCACAGGGCCAGCCCGAACGCTACCAGCGCGTGGTCAATATGGTGGCGCAAGCTGATTTCGAGGGGTTTGGCAACTGCACTAACATTGGCGAGTGCGCTGCCGTCTGCCCCAAGGAGATCAGCCTCGAAACGATTGCCCAGCTTAACCGCGATTTGATAGGGGCAGCGTTGCGGGGGATCGAACCAAATACGCCGATTGCGCCGGCGATGACGCGGTGATATACACCATCGTGGAGCGCCGCAGTTCTGCGCGGCGCTCCTGATATTCTTTACCTCAACTGCTCGGCCCGATACCGCTCGCGTAATTCGTCAATGCTGGTCAACTGGCCGCTATTGTCTTCAACATACCAATATTCCCAGCCGTTAGACGCCGGCTTGCCCTGCGCCTTGGCCGCAATGGCATGGATTGACCCGCTGATCCCATTCCACACCACGTAGCCATCAGCTTTTACAATCGCCATCACTGCCCGATCGCGCGACCACAGCCGCTGCCCCACTTGCACGTAGCCGGCGGCGATCAGTTCGCCGAAAGGCACCCGCGGCGCTGCCCGGCGCGATGGCGTGACTAGCAGCGTTTCATCCACCGGCGCAACGATCGCCTCAATTCGCTCGCGCGCCAGCGTAACATAGGCCGGATCTTGCTCGATACCGATAAAGTGCCGGCGCAGTTTTTTCGCGACTGCGCCGGTTGTACCCGAACCAAAGAACGGATCGAGTACGATGTCACCCGGGTGCGATGATGCTGACAACACCCGGTAGAGCAATGCTTCCGGTTTTTGAGTGGAGTGCGCTTTCTGGCCGTTGATCTTGAGCCGTTCGGCGCCGGTGCAGATGGGAATGCGCCACACATTTTGCATCTGTTTGTCGTCATTGAAATGCTTCATCGCGTGATAATTGAATGTATACGTTCTCTGTTCGGCTGATTTCTTGGCCCAGATCAGCGTCTCGGTCGCATTCTGGAAGCGGGTGCCGCGAAAGTTGGGCATAGGGTTGGTTTTATGCCAGATCACGTCATTCAAGATCCAAAAACCGAGATCCATCATGATCGCGCCGACTCGAAAGATGTTGTGGTACGAGCCGATCACCCAGATGGTGCCGCTCTCTTTGAGCACTCGCCGGCACGCGGTGAGCCATGCCCGCGTGAAGGCGTCGTATGCTTGCACGTCGGTGAATTTGTCCCAGTCATCATCCACCCCATCCACGATCGTCTGGTTAGGACGGCGTAACTCGGTGCGCAATTGCAGGTTGTAGGGGGGATCGGCAAAGATTAGATCGACCGATTGTGCGGGAAATTGCGGCAAAATATCAAGACAGTTGCCGCAGAGAATCTGATCGATAGGCAATGAACAGCGATGATCGGCCATAAACATTACGACTTTTATTTCTGACGCATGGGCTTCCGCGCTAGCTCGCGTTCTCTCGCCACCTGTTCCAAGATAGCCAACGTGGTTGCCGCTGTATGCTGATACGAAAAGCTAGCCGCCCGCGCCAAGCCGCGCGCGCTCAGATCGGCCCGCAGCGCCTCGTCATCAAGCAACCGGTTGATCGCTGCCGCCCAACCAGCAATATCGTCTGGCGCAATCCGAATCGCTGCTGCGCCGACTACTTCGGGCAGCGAACTGGCATCGCTCACGATCACCGGTGCGCCGCAGGCCATCGCCTCAAGCGGAGGTAGTCCAAACCCCTCGTAGCGCGAGGGGTAGGCGAAGATGGTGCATGCTTGATACAGCAACGGTCCATCATCCGCCGGCACATCAATCCGGCATACCGCCGCGCCGAGATCGAGATCGGCAATCATCCGGTCAATATCGGGAAAGAGCCGCGGATCGCGCCCTAATGCCCGCCCGGCAATTGCTAGCACAACCCGTTTATTCCGATTCCGCACTAGCGCAAATGCGCGCAACAGCGTATACAGGTTTTTGCGTTCATCAAGCCCGCCGACGTAGTAGATAAACGGCGGCTGCACGCCATAGCGAGCCGCCGCCAGCGCCTGCGCCGCTGCCCGATCTGCCGCCGGACAGTACTGCTCGCCGGCAGCCAAATACGTGACCGTTACCCGTTCGGGTGGTAGGCCAAGGTAGTTCAAAATGGCGCTTCGGCTAAAGTTCGAGAAGGTGAGGATGTGCGCGCTGCGCAAGGCCGCACGCCGCGCCAACGCCATATAGGCGCGCACGAACCAATTGCCGCGATAGGCCGGCAGCAGCAACGGGATCAGATCGCCAATTGTGGTGACGACCGGCTGGCGCGACCACAGCGGTGGCGCAAAGTAAGGAACAAAGATTACAGTTGGCCGGCCATTGCGCGCTAATCGCGCCGCGATGGCCGGTACTGCTACCTGCTCGAAGATCACTTTCGCGATCTGGCGCGGGCCACCTATCTTGACGGTGATCACCTCCACGCCAACCGGTACATCTGGCAACGTCGCGCTAGCCGGCAGCAGCATGATCTGGCGGTGCTGCGGGGCAAAACGGTGCAGCCATGGCAATAGGTTTTGCAAGTATTGGCCAATGCCTACGGTCGGCTGGGACCAAAAGCTGCCATTGATGACGATCTGCACACCGATCTCCTCAACCATGCGCGAGGACGGGGAGTTTGTGGCGAGTGATGCGTTGCTGTAATAATAGCCGATTTTGGCGCGTTTGTGAAAAAATACATCACACGCCAATTGACACAGCCGATCTCCAGTGCGATAATCGCGAGCACGCGCTATAGCATCTTTTTGCACTAGACTGTGGGTAGGCATCGTATGCAGAAACTTCCATCTAGGCTTAAACTCGAATCGTGGCTGGTTGCCGCCGGACGCTCAGCCGAACCCGGCGCACCGCTGAATGTGCCACCGATCCCGGCTTCAAATTTCATTCTTGGGCAAGAGCGTTCGTATTCGCGCACCGACTCTACGCCAACTTGGGAAGCTTTGGAGGAGATTATTGGCGGGCTGGAAGCGGGCCGCGCCGTGGCGTTTGCTTCCGGCATGGCGGCAGTGGCGGCGATTTTTGATCAACTTGCTGCCGGCGCGCTGGTGGTTATCCCCGATGATTGCTACCAAGGGGTGGTCGGGCTGGCAATGGCCGGCGCGGCGCGTGGGCGCTGGTCAGTCCAACGCATTGCCTTGACTGATACCGTCGCTTGGCAGCAGGCGTGCGCTGAAGCTGACCTCATCTGGCTAGAGTCGCCTTCTAATCCGCTGCTGACAGTAGCCGATCTGGCAGCCATCTGCGCTGCGCCGCGCAAACCCGGCGCGATCGTGGCGGTTGACAATACTTTCGCCACGCCGCTTAATCAGCAACCGCTTGCATTTGGCGCAACGGTTGCGGTGCAGTCGGCCACCAAGTTCATTGGCGGCCACTCCGATCTGTTGGCTGGCGTAGTCACTACCCGCGATGAGAACCTCTGGCAACAATTGCAACGCACACGCGCATTAGCCGGCGCAACTCCCGGCACATTCGAGGCATTTCTGGCGGTGCGCGGCGCGCGCACGCTGGCGCTCCGCCTCGAACGGGCACAGCGCAATGCGATGGAGCTGGCCCAGCGGCTCGAACAGCACCCGCTTGTAACGCGCGTGCGTTACCCCGGCTTGCCCTCGCATCCGACTCACGAGACAGCCAAGCGCGTGCTTAAGGGCTTTGGTACCATCATCTCGTTTGATCTGCGCGGCGATGCCGCCTTTGCCGATGCGGTCTGCCATAACGTGCGCCTGATCCGGCACGCTACCAGTCTTGGCGCGGTTGAGACGACGATGGAGCGGCGAGCAGCGATTGCCGGCCAAGAACACTTACCGCCAACTTTGCTGCGGTTGAGTGTGGGGGTCGAGGATGTCGATGATTTGTGGGAGGATCTCGACAGCGCAATCCGGACTGCGGCGGGCTAAACGATCATCAACGCGCAAGGGCGCACTGTGTGCGCCCCGCCTCTAGTTCCAGCTTTAACTTAACCGTGCCCGTTCAGCCCGCAAGTAGACAGCCAATTCTTCAACTGGGGGAAACTCAGCCGCCCAATCATCGTTGGCTGGCCAGAACGAATCGAGGCCACGGGCGCCAGCCCGCTCGTAAGCCAGCGCCTGCGCCATCAATTCGAGGCGATCAATCGCTTTCACCAGCCGCGCTTCGCGCGAAGTGCCATTCGTATACTCATCCCATAAAGCCAGATATTCGGTAGCGCGGGGTAGCTGCCCAATCAGGCTCTCTAAGCCATCACGCTCGGCTCGGCGTTTCGCCTCTTTGCCCAACAACCGCGTGGCTGACGCCGGTAGATCGCCAAGGAGCGACTCGGCCAGATCGTGCAAGAGCGCAATTGCCAGTAGGCGACCGCGATCAATCCCCTCAATCTGATCGCCGATGAGCAGGCAGAGCACCGCTACGCTATACGAATGCTCGGCAATGCTCTCAACATCGCGCACGCCGCGTTGCAGCCAGCCGGTGCGCGGTAGCAATTTTAACGATAGCAAACGCGGGATCAGGGCGCTCAGATCAGGCTGATCCATGCTTGTCCCTTTGGGTGGATGGCTAGGCACTGCCGGCGCAGTGACTCAATAGCGATTCATATAGTCAATAGTTCGCTGCCATTGGGCGAGAGTGCAAGGAGCAACGCAGCACACGATTGGCCCTCGAAGCGTCCGCCTATGAATGGAATGAGCGGCGGCTATGAACTAACCACCTGAATGGATGGGCCATTTCTACCACTGCCGGTAGAGGCGCAGAACTTGCCACACCATCACTCATGCGCCGCTTGTGAAGGCGAGTCGACGCCGCTTTCTCGCGGCGCAAAGAGACGAATTGCGCGCAAGGTAGCAATCATCTGCGCCGCATCTTCCGCCATCCGCACAATCCGATCAAGACTGGCGCGCAATGACATATCGGTCACTTCTTCACGCACGAGTTGCGCTTCACCCATGATCACCGTCAGCGTTTGGCTGATGTGATGAGCAGCGGTGCGCACAGTGACTCGCGCCTCATCTACTTCGGTCTTGAGCCGTTCGTACTCGCGCACCTGCAAGCGGAGCTGGTCATAACTTACCGCGCGCCGCAAGGTGTGGCGCAATGTCTCGTGATTGATCGGCTTGGTGAGATAATCAAACGCGCCTAACGATAACGCCTCTAAAGCAGCCTTCGGCGAGTCGTTGGCAGTGGTGACAATGATCAACGGACGATCTGGCTCCATCGCCAGCCAATTCAATATGTCAAAACCACTGCCATCAGGCAGGCCAAGATCGAGCAAGATAATGCGTGGACGGCGCGCTAATATCGCTAGTCGCGCCTCGGTCACATTGCGCGCTGTATCAACGGCATATCCATCACGCCGCAACATCGTGGTGAGCGATAGTTGCAGAATATGGTCATCTTCAACCAGCAAAATTGGTTCTTGCACCGGGTTTATCCTCTCTTTACAAGAGCCTCACCTATGCTGCATTTTTGTATTGTACCCATTTAGGTAGGCCACCGCACGAATAGCTGGCACTGCGGGCAAAAATATGTGCTTCGCTGTGCTACTACAATCCGTTCTATTGCCGTTTGGCAACGCGGGCACGGTTCATGTGCTCGATCGTAAACGTTAAAATGTTCTTGTTGGCTACCGCGGCGGCCATAGCCGTCCCGATAGTTGCGCAGCGAGCTGCCTTGATTGGCAATCGCTTCGGCCAACACATTCCGAATCGCGCGGTACAGCTCGGCAATATGGTCTGCCGCCAGCGCACCTCCCGGTGTGAGTGGATGGATGCGGGCCAGCCAGAGCGCTTCGTTAGCGTAGATGTTGCCGATGCCGGCGATTAGCCGCTGATCAAGCAAGAGCGCCTTGATCGGCGCGCGCCGGTTGCGCAGCTGCTCGGCTAGCAACGCCGGCGTAAATGCCTCCGCTAACGGTTCAGGGCCATGCGCCGCGTCAAGCATGGCCAACCCGTGCCGGTCGAGCAGGTGTACCCGGCCAAACTTGCGCTGGTCGTCGAAGATCAACCGGCGGCCATTATCAAGATCGAGCGCAAAATGGACATGTGGCGCATTGGCGGCATCCGGTTCGGCTACCAGCAGGTGGCCTGACATACGCAGGTGAATCGCCAGTGTCCACCCGCCATCGAGCGTGAGCAGCAACCATTTGGCGCGCCGGCCAATCGCTTCAATCCGCCGTCCGGCCACCAAAGCGGCAAAATCTGGCGCTGGCGGCATGAGCATCCGCGGCCAATCGAGCTTGGCTAGCCCCACAATGGTGCGACCCAGTAATTGCTGCTCTAACGAGCGGGCGACCGTCTCAACTTCAGGCAATTCCGGCATGCGACCCTCGCCTATTCGCGCCACTCGGCAGCGCCGTCAGCCCAGTGCTCCTGCTTCCAGATCGGGGCAATCTCTTTGATCCGATCCATGATGTAGGCGGCGGCGGCAAACGCGGCATCACGGTGAGGAGCAGCGACAACAACCAGCACCGCTGTCTCGCCGATCTCTAGCCGGCCTACCCGGTGATGCACGCAAACCCGCCCGATCGGCCAGCGCGCGCGCGCTTCATCGGCAATCTGGCGCAACACCGGCACTGCCATCTCGGTGTAGGCTTCGTACACCAGAAACGCGGTCGGGCGACCATCAAAGTGATTGCGCACGACACCGCTAAATGTCACCACTGCGCCGTCTTCCGGCGTTTGCACGGCGGCCACCAATGGCGCCGGATCAAGCGGCTCGGTTGTTATCACAAATGGTTCGATCATGGGCGACCAACTCCATTCCCGTGCGGTACGTAAGGCTGTTGTAGCGCAACGTCTCAACCTCTCAAGCCCCTAACTTCTCGCGCGATCCATGTCGATTATCTCCGCCCGCCGCTCACCGGCGGGATGAAGGCTACTTCATCACCGTCGGCCAGCGCCGTCGTTGGCTGGCCAAACTGTTGATTGACAGCAAAGAGCAGCCGTCCGGTATACCCGGCCAGCCGCGGATATTCAGCTACCAACTGCTCCCACAACTGGCCAAGGGTTGTGCCCTCAGCCAGCGTATACTGTGCTGTCGCCCGCCCCACAATATCGCGATGCCCGGCAAAAAACCGCACCGTAACAGTGATCATCGCCCTCCTCCTTGTTACAGCCGCGCCTCCATGCCGCCATCGGCGGTAATCACTGCGCCGGTCAAGTAGCCGGCAGTTGGGCTAAGCAGGCACAAAATGACCCCGGCCACCTCTTCGGGGGTACCCAGCCGGCCCAACGGCGCGCGGCGGGCAAAGGCGCGCAAGGCCTCATCAGGGCGCTGAGCGTTGACTAGCGCCGCATTGGCTCGTAACAGCGAGGTGTCAATCAAGCCGGGGCAGACGCAGTTAACCCGAATCCCATCGGGTGCGCCATCAAGCGCCATAGCCTTGGTCAGCGCAATCACGCCGCCCTTCGAAGCGGCGTAGGCTGCCCAACCCGCTTCGGCGCGCAGACCGTACACCGATGCCACATTGACAATCGCGCCGCCGCCGCGCCGGCGCAGTTCCGGCATGACAAAACGCGACACCAGAAAGACGCCGGTCAGGTTCACGTTGATAATCTCTTGCCAGAGCTGGAGAGTGGTGCTTTCGATGGTGCCCGGCAATTGGATGCCGGCATTGTTAACTAGCAGATCGATCCCGCCAAAGGCCAACACTGTCTCGTTAGCAATCCGAGCGGCGTCGGCTTCATCGCTCACGTCGGCGATCACAGCGAGGGCGCGGCCACCCCACGCATTGATCCCCGCGACCAGCGCCGTGGTCGCCGATTCATCGCGATCGGCGATGGCTACCGCTGCGCCTTCACGGGCCAGCGCCAACGCCGTTGCGCGCCCGATCCCCTGTGCGCCGCCGGTTACAATGGCAACTTTGCCTTGAAATTCCATACCAGCTACTCCACGTCTTGTTCAGCGGGCAGTTCCGGCCCGCTTCCGGTTGGACGCAGCGCCTGATCGGCCACCTGTCGCCAGAAGGCGCTAAACCGGCGTGGCGGTGCGCCGCGCCACAACACAAACGGCGGTAGTTCGTGAATCACGATTTGCAATCCGGCGTTGCGTAACTCGGCCACGTACTGCCGAAAGCGCGGCGCGACGCTGGCGGTCACATGCACCTCCGTCGCCTGATGCTCGGCGGCAAATGCGCGCACCTCATCAACCACCACCCCGCGCCGGATGCTGCCCTCCCGCCCGGCAATTGCTTCGAGCGCGCATTCGTAGAGAAAGAAGAGCCGCTTGAAGCTGAGCTGGGCGGCGGCTAAAAATGGCTCGTCAAACACAAAGACCGCCGGCGCAGCCGGATTGGCCAATAGCGCCGGGTCGGTTGGAGTGAGACTATCGCCATGCAACCAGACCACTGCGCCGTTCATCGCCGCCCCTCAAGTTCTGCTAGTGACACACCAAACAGTCGCTGAGCCAGATTCTCGTAACTGTCGTCGAACGGGCAGCCGCCGGCAGCTAGCGGGCAGCGCATACAGAACTCGCCATTGCTAAACCGTTCGACATTCTGGCGGTTGAAGATGTATGGCTTGTGGCTGAAGGTGCTGCCCACCCACTGCCACGATAGACTGTTCGAGGCCGGATCGCCGTCGAGCAGATGGCGGTAAAACAGATCAGCCCCCTCGCGCCAATCTACGCCGAGCCAGTGTTGCAGGTAGGCGGCCACCCACATGCGGGCATGGTTGTGCATGTAGCCGGTGGCATACAACTCACGCAACGACTCGTCAATGCAAGTGAGACCGGTGGTTGCCGTCTCGACCTCTGGCGGCAACCGGCGGCGCGGTACCCGTGAGCGATGCTTTGCCGGCTCAAGATCGTGATGGATACGGTCGCCAAGTTGGGCATAGACGAGCTGCCAAAATGCGCGCCATGCCAGCTCATTGACAAATTTTTCGGTATCGGGTGTATAGCCAAACCGGCTCAGGATCGAATCGCGCACTTCGGATAGCGCCAACACGCCGTGGCGAATGTAAGGCGAGAGGGCAGAAACGCCACGTTTCGCTACATCATTCCGAGTACGTGCATAGCCACGCACATCGAACGCGCGCAACCGGCGTAGCGCCGCCCGTCGCCCACCTCGAATCGGTGAGGGTGTCGCCGGGCCGCTGTACAGCCCAGCTAGCGCGCCGGCTACATAGGCAACTTGCTCGGCGCGAGTTGTCAGATCGGTACGAAGCTGCATTGTAGTTTTGCTATTAACCTTCTCTATCGAGTATACCACGAGTTGGGAATAGCGGGGGTATAGGGGGAAGTTTCGCGCCCGCGCTGCCACACCGTTATCATTCAGCGATCGTGACGCTACCTATTGAAGCAAAAACTCTGGTGTCAGTAGCTCTGGCCCAATCTGTTGTGTACGCGGCAAATAGATGGACACAGGAATCGGCAGGGTCGCAAGGTAGCGGCACATCAGCGGCCCCACATCGCGCCAATCAAGACCGCCCAATCCACAACCGAGCGCCGGTACGGCTAACGAGCGAATGCCTTCAGATGCATAATGCTCTTGCAACCATTGTAATCCGCGCTCGATGCCTTTGATGTCGGATTGTTCACGCCAATGCCGTTTGGTGGCGAACAACAAAAACCACTTGTTCGCGTTGGGGTTGGTAAGTGAAGCCGGATCATCAGCTAATTCTTCATCAATAGAGGCTTCGCGCCGGTAGAGGTATGGCTTCCCCATCTGCAACTGTTTGTTCCGGCACGCATCTTGATAGACGACGTAGACATCGGGGAATTGATACTTGGCGCGCGAGGCCAAACCTTTCCCCATAACGCCCATAGTGTTGACGCTAATTGTCAGAGTTTGATGTTGGGAAAAGAAAAGATCGCCATCAATTAGGCTAATGGTCTCAGTAAGACGCTTCAAGAAATTCGGTTGAAAAAACAGGTTTGGCTCGGGCACGACCGGAATCTTGCAGTCGGGCATTAAGCGATGTACTGTTTCAGCCGTTTTGTGGTTAGGAGTGTAAATCGTTTGCAAATATGTAGGTGAGATTATATCAGGCACCAAACATTCGGCCATCATCACACGCTTTGAGCCATCAGCTTGGCGCCACCACTCACTATTAATGACCTTCCACAACGCGGCAATTTTGGGTAAACCTTCCGCCACCGGCACAATTTCCGATAACGGGCTAGCAGCATTGCCGGCAGCAATCAAACAGCCCGGCAATTCCATCACGCTCGGATCGATGCCAATGATAACCACGTGTTGTTTACCCTTTTCTCCAATCACGCGGTAGAGCATCGGATTCCGCGCCTGAAAGTAGAGATTGGCGAATTCCCACAAGCTTCGTCCGTCAGGCGCTTGCCGCTCGCGTCGACGCGAGACTATATTCGCATCGTAAATCGGCGTAGGTGACAGACCTCTCGCTTCCACTTGAGCATGCGACAAAATACCGTGCTGCACAATTGAAGGAAGATTGTCAAGGTGGGTAATGTAAAAAAGGCTTCTTATGTTTGGTTTGCTCTTCGCCATAGTGAGTGCCATTGTAGTATTTCAGTTTTCACTTCCTCACATCATCATATCACAATCTCCCCAAAAACAGACATGTGTTCTATTCACCCTCTAAGCGATCAACGGCTACGGAAAAAACAACTCTCTCTGCGCGCTGAGATCGATGCGATAGATCGGCTGCAACGAAGCCACAATTGCGCGCACCTCATCAATCGTGAATCCAGTCGCGTTGAGCGCGAGGCGCGCGCCGCTGCCCCGCCGATTAGAGTTGGTTTCAACTGCTACCCGATAGTGCTGGCCACGGGCCGGCTCAATCCGCACGCGCCATGGCCCGATTACCTCGGTCGGGATGGAACTGTCAATTCCCGGTAGCCGGTCAAAGGTGATGGTTAACTGCTTGCCATCACCGGCATAGATTGCGCCGTTGAGCCGTGGGCCGCGCCAACCGAGCAATGTTGCCCGCTCGATCCCGGCTGGGATGGTTGCTGGCAACACGAGCGAGTCGGAGATTTCCCGGATGTCGGCCGGCTCGATCACGTTGCTCAAACGCACCAGCGGCCATTCTGGATCGACCAGTGGCTGCACCGTCATTCCAGTTGCTTCCGCTCGCCCGTTCCACGCCCGCTCGAAGGTGAAGGCATCGCGGATCTGCTCACCGGTGACGAGCCAGTTAAAGCCGGCTAATCGCCAGACTACCCGGCTGGTCTGAGTGCTGCCGGGTGGGCCAATCAGCTCGGTGATGCTCAGCACATGACCATCAGCCTCAGCAATTGCCATTAGCACTGTTACTGGCTCGGCAGCATCGGCTGGATAATCAACCGGGCTGATCCCGCGAAAGCTCACGATATACGCTAACCGCTCGCCAATCCGTTGCCGGCCCAGCAAACGCAGATCAGGCGCTGCTGCGGCTTGTTGCAAGTAGTCGAGCGGAATGCGCCACGGCCCGCTGGCGCGGCGGGCAATAAACGCGGCTTGCTGTTGAGTGGGGTCAGCCAAACTCACCACTAGCGCCGGTTCGTTGGGTTGCGCCGGCACCGGTAGATCGCCATACAGCGCTGGCGCATACGCGCCATCCAGCGCATAGTACAGGCGGCGCGCGCCGTCGCCTAACTGAAACTCGTAGGGCGCGCCGCCTTCGACGTGGCGCAACTGCAAGCGGTGGCGAGCCGGATTGTCGCGGTCGTGCCAGATTTCTGCGTACAACGGGGCGACGGTGCGGTTATTGAAATACCAGATTGTCTGATAGCGCGCCTGCCACACCGGCGGGCCTTCCGGTTCGGGAATGCCGCCATGGGGTAGCGCTCGCGCGACCAATGCTTCCGCGCTCACCGCCGGCTCATTTGCGCCCGTAGCGACAACGGTCAATGGATTTCTGAACATGCCGGGCAGCACGAATGAGGCGAACAATCCTACCAGCACTACCAATGGCGCCGCCCACGCTAACGTGGCGAGACGTTGGCGCGCAGCAGTTCCTTCCCTCAGCAAGCGGGCGGCTAACTTAGCAGGCATTGGGAACGTCTGCGCATAATGTCGTAGCGCCAGCGCTAGCTCGCGAGTCGCCGCTTGCCACTCGCGCTCGAATATCCGGCAATGCGGGCAAGCAGCCAGATGTCGCCGCACTTGATCAAAAGCGCGGAGGTGGTGAGCCGGATCGGCCAATGCCTGCCGCACAAGTGTACAATCATCACTGCTCACCTGTGCCGGCAGCGAATGGCGCAAGGTAGGAGCTAGCCCCTGCACCGCTTGCGCAAGAGTGGTGATCGCCTCAGCCGGGGTTTGACCAAGGATCTGGCCCAAGCGAGTGCTATCGGCTCCTAACAAACTGTATGCCAGCGCCGCCATTCGTTGCGACAATGGCAAGGCCCGCAATGGCCCCAGCACCGGCGCCCCTGCTGGCGCCGGTCGCCGTTCGAGCGGAAGATTGGCAAATGTAGTCACCGCCAACCGGTAGAGGCGAGCAACCAGTTCGTCAATGCGCCCGCTGCTAGGTGGCTGCTTACTGAGATCGATCACCCACTGCCGCAGCAACCGATGCGCGGCTCGCTCATTGGGCGCCAATGCCAAAGCCACGCTATAGAGCGTATCACCGGCCTGCGCCAGCCAACGCGCTAGATTAGCTTCTATCATGGGTATGCTCAGGTTGCGCCGGCGCCGCAGTATCAGCCGCCAGTTGTTGTTGCAACCGCCACATCGTCTTCACCCGCGCCCGATGCCACGCCGCACTCTTGGGGCCGGTCTCGCGCAGGAGGACGATCCGTTGCAACGTGGCGCGCAAGATAGCGCGCCGGTGCGCTATCTCGTCATCCTTGTTATCAGCCGCCATGCTACCCTCAACGTCTCAATTCGCGACCATCCGCTCAAACCGGCGACCGGCCCGCGCCCCCGGCACCGGCACCGACGCCAACACTTCGTCGATGACCGCCGAAGCCGTCACATTGCGCACTCGCGCCGCCGGATTGACGATCAAGCGATGGCTGAGCACCGGCTGCGCCAGCGCCTTCACATCATCAGGCATCACGTAATCGCGCCCGTTCAAGGCCGCCCACGCTTGCGCTGACCGGTACAGGGCCAACGCGCCGCGCGTGCTGGCCCCCAAATAGACATCATTATGCGCGCGAGTGGCCGTGGTCAGCGCCACGATGTACTCGACGATCAGATCATCAACGTGGACCTGCTTGATCTCTTCTTGCAGCGCCAATAACTCATCGATTTCCACCACCTTAGGCAGCGTTTCCAGCGGATGGCCATCACGCTGCCGCTTAAGGATGGCAATCTCGTCGTGGCGATCGGCATAGCCGAGATGCACCCGGAGCAGAAAGCGGTCGAGTTGCGCTTCCGGCAACGGAAAGGTACCTTCGTACTCGATGGGATTCTGCGTCGCCAGCACCACAAACGGTTGCGGCAATGGATGGGTAATGCCATCAACCGTGATCTGCCGCTCTTCCATGGCTTCTAATAGCGCTGATTGTGTTTTGGGCGTGGCGCGATTAATTTCATCGGCCAACACAATCTGCGCCATAATCGGGCCGGGCCGGAACTCGAAATCGCGTGTTTGTTGGTTGAAGATTGAAACCCCAGTCACATCACCGGGGAGGAGATCAGGCGTACACTGAATCCGCTTAAAGCTCGAACCGATCGAGCGGGCAATACTCTTGGCCAACATCGTCTTCCCAGTGCCGGGCACGTCTTCGATCAACACATGGCCACGGCACAACAAGGCCACCAGCACGAGCTCGACGATCCGGCGTTTGCCGATAATGACTTGTTCGACATTCGCCACAATGCGCGTAGCTACTTGCTGAACATGTTCCACATGCACCTCAATTCGGCTTAATGTTGTCTGGATGCACAAGCAGTATACCACGATCACCGAGCGCGGGACGGGCGCTAACGACATCGAACTTGCCGCCCGCTACTCGCCATTCCTATGGTATTCTGATGCAAACAGCGTTACACGGAGGTCTGGCAATGCTTGAGCGCGTGGCGGTTTTGTACAACCCACTGAGTGATGCCTCGATTCAGTTATCGCGCGAGGTTGTTGATTGGTTAACCGCGCGCGGCATTAACGCGACTCGGGGTGTCTCGCAAGAGTTTCGCGATCAGCCGCAATTAGTGGCCGATTGTGACTTGATGATCGCCCTTGGTGGCGATGGCACCGTCTTACGCGCTGCTCGGCTCTGCTTCCCGCATAATATTCCCGTCTTGCCGGTCGCGCTCGGCCATCTCAGTTTCATGGCTGAAATCGGCCCTGACGAAATCTATAGCGGCTGCGAGCAGATTATGAATGGCGGCGGCTGGTTTGATGAACGGGCGCTGGTGCGAGCGCAGCATTGGCGGAATGGGCAGAAGCTCGGTCAGCATACCGCGCTCAACGAGGTAGTCATTTCGCGGAGCGACCTAAGCCGGATCGTTAATGTGCATGTGACGATCGATGACAGCCCGCTGACGACCTATCACGCTGATGGGGTGATTGTTGCGACTGCTACCGGTTCAACGGCGTATGCGCTCGCTGCCGGCGGCCCAATTGTCGACCCTCGTTCGCAGGCATTGGTGTTGGTGCCGATCGCAGCCCACCTGACCAATATTCCCTCGATGGTGTTGCACGAAGATGCAGTGGTGACGATGCAACTCCGTTCGCGCCACCACGCGCTGCTAGCCGTCGATGGCCGCGAGAATATCGATCTCATCGAAGGTGATGAAGTCGTTGTGCGCCGTAGCCCGCAGGTTTGTACCTTTGTTCGCCTGCGTCCCAGCAATCAATTCTATACTCAACTGGTAGCCCGCCTGCGCCGTTCATGAAGGTGGTCAATGGCTGTTTTTTCCATATCGACGCAATATGCGTTACACTACAGCATAATAATCTGCACAACGCGCGCTCGTCTGGATGGTATCGCGCAGCGGCGGCGGGTACATAGCAGGACTATGCCACGACCTCAGAGCAATTGGATGCGGAACCAATACCGACGCGCGCAGTCTGCCGCTTAATCCAAATCGGAAACACGTTGTTTACAGATTAACCATAAGGAGCAAACAACGTATGATTCGCTACACAGGCGCGACGGTAAGCGGGCGAATTAACGCCCCAGTCGAGGCCATCTGGGAACTGGTCAGCGATGTTGAGCGCCATCCGCAGATTGCCGGCAGCGGCGAAGTGCAGGCCGTGACCATTCGCGATGGGCGACCGCTTTCGGTTGGCGCGGTGTTTGAGTCGCAGCAGTTTATGCGCGGCATCCATTATGTCACTGCGAACCGGATTGTGATCTGGGATCCGCCCTATCGCTTTGCGTGGCGGGTTGGCCTGCCGAGCGCACCCGGCATTGCGCAAATCTGGATGTTTGCTCTGCAACCAGAAGCCAACGGCACTCGCGTTACCAATGGCGTGGCGCTGATTTATGCGCTGCCTACCTTCTTTCCGTTTTCGTTGTTGCGCAAGAAGCTGGCCAAAGGCTATGCGAATTCAATGATCCCCACCCTCGACAATCTGGCCCGCATGGTCAATGCGCCGCCACCTGACGATGTGCGTGTGATCACTGAGCCACCGGCAGAGCTAACCGCAATGTTGCCGCCGCTGATTGTGCCCGGCGCTACTATGATTGCCGCGGTGGTGGCGGCAGTCGCCGGCATCCTCGCTCTCCGGCGGCGCAGGGATGGGTAAATTAAAGGCGCAGAGTCTGCAAAGGCACAGAGGTGGGTAAACGCAAAGACGCCAAGGCGCACAGGTGAGGTAAGGTGTGCTGCCCGCGCACTGGAAGACTACCCCAACCCACCTCAGCGCCATCTGCGGTCTTTGCGTTAGATATACGTTGCGCCTTTGCCCCCTCTACGCCTTACCGATCATGGCAACGGGATGCCCAGCGTTGTGCTGCCGCCGCGTGCGCCGCCACCGGGGTAGAGCGACCGCTCGGCCACAATCGGCTGATTACTGCGCACAATCGCAGCCAGCGCCGTTTCGTTAGGGAAAGCTTCATGCAGCGCCAGCGTGTACCGCGCTCCTGCCGGGATGCGCACGCCCAACTCGGTCTTGGTGCCATCGCCGAAGATCGCTTCCACCGTAACAATAGCCGATAGCGGGCTAACGTTGCTGAGACAGAGGTAGTACGCGGCATCACTCGTGCGACCATCGATAAAGGCCCAACGATAGGCCGGCTCGCGCGCCCCGCCGCCAATCGTCCCCACGGTGCCGCCGCCAAAGCGCATCGCTCGCTCGACAGCTACCGGACGGTCGGCAACCACCTCCATGGCAATTCCGAGATCGGGCGCCACTTCGTTAGCGTCGATCGCCAGTTGCGCCCGCGGCGGGATGGCGTAGCGTCGCGTCGCTGCAATGCCTTGCGGGCCGCGAAAGATCGCTTCAACATTGGCGGGCTGGTTATTGGGATTCAACACCAACAACTGGGTGCGAAACTCGCCTTCGGTGGTACCCTCGGCGAACAACCAGCGCCGCGAGAGCGTATCCATACCCCGACCGGTATGCAACCCACTTCCGCCGGGGCCAAACCGCATGGTGCGCTCGGCAGCCACCGGTTGATCGGCAATCACTCGCATGCCAAAGCTGGCATTCGCTAGCGGGCGCGTGCCATCGGGCAAAGTAATATCATGCACCGCCACCACCAGCCGGTTACGCGCCGCGATCTGCACCTCTTGCTCGAAGACCGTTCCGTCGCGCTGCATGTAAGTAATTTGGGCGCGGGTGTCGCTCGGCTGCGGGTTAAAGATTATCAAATAGGTTTGGGTCTGTTCGGTTGTGCTGCCTTCGGCGAAATACCAGACCCGCGAGAGCCGATCAATGCCCGGCCCGCTATCAATATCGCTGGTCAGCGCCATCGAACGCTCGGCCAAGATTGGCTCGTTGGCTTCAACAATCGCCGGGAGTGCATTCGCGCCGGGCACGGCCTCGTTGGCATTGAGATCGGCTCGCCCACCGCCGGGCACCTGCACTTCGCGCACCACCGGCTGTCCAGTGGGCGGGAGGAGGGTAATGCGCGCCGTAGCCGGACGTGATGCCGGATTATACAGGCTTAGGCGTTGGCTATAGCTAGCGGTATTGCCCTCGGCGAAATACCAGCGCGCGCGCACGGTAGCTGTATCGGCTTGCGCGCGCAGCGATGGCAAGAGCGCGCGGAAGGCGGGATAAGGATCAAGTGCCGCAGCATGCACTTCATAGTGACCAGCAATCGCCGGACGCAAACCGCCGCTGGCTGCCGGTTGCTGCCCGTTTGGCGCGATCTTGTAGGTCTGAGTCAACCATGCCAGCAACGCCACCAAACGAGCCTGCGCCGCCGGCGTTGGCGCCTGATCGGCAGGCGTGAGCAACGCAATCTGCACATCCGCTACGCTGCCGGCAACGCGCTGTACCAGCGACGTTGGCCCGCCTAACCGGCCTTCAAACAGGTTGCCCTCGCTATCGATGATATAGTGGTAGATGAGATCTTCCCAATCGAGCACGTTCGTCTGATAGACTAGCAGGGCGCGCAGATAGGCGAGGGTTGCTGCCGGAGCGACATCAACCGGCAATTGGTGGATCACAACCCCGCGCGGATCGCGCCGATCGGGTTGCGCTGCCGCCGGTTCCGCCCAATCGGCGCGCGCGATCTGCAACGGGCGCGGCGTGAGCGCCGGCTGGCCAAACAAAATTGGCCGCTGCGGCAGTCCGGCGGCAAAGATCGGTGGCGTAATCTGTGTCGCCAAATACGACACCGTTATATCATTCAGGATTGCGGAAGCGCGCGGGATCTGGCTGGTAAACGTCGCCCGCAGTTGCAAATAGCGGGTATCTTCCGGCAATGCTAGCGGCGCCGCCGTAGTGAGAGCATCGGGATCTGAAGCAGGCGGTTCATCAGCCACAATCAACGGCTGCCACGGCCCCCATCCCTCGTCTCCGCTAGTCGGTGGCGTCGCTCGCGCGCGTAGCTCCAGCCGTAGCGCGGTGCCCTCAACAGCTTCGGCACGCCACACTGCGCCGGCTGCATTAGTGGCAAATGCCGTTTCAAACGGCGCCGAAATGAAACTGCCTTCACGCGCTTCGGCATCGAGCCGCAATTCGCCGCCGGCATTATTCACTACCAGCAAACCATCAATAGCGCCCGCTTGCCAATCCTGCACACTGCTGAGCCGCCAACTTGATACTTGCGCCGCCAGACTGCTTGGTCGCGCCGCCACTGGCCACGTTGCAGCGAGTATGCCGGCCAGCGCGATCAGTAGACCAATCCTCAGCGCCACTTGTCGGATCATAACCTTGTGCCCCGCTGCCAGAGCGACCAACGCCACTCGGCCCAGATCAGGCGGTTGTCACCTATCCACGTGATTTGTGCAAATAATTATACCGGCAGCGACGCGATTTCGTCCACTTTTTTTGGGCCAAAATAGATGACAATCGTAGAGACGGCCCGCTGGACCGTCTCACGAACTACCGCCGCCACCGGCTTATTCCGACGCAGATGCCAGCCCAGCGGGCCACCATCATCACAGATTAGGGTGCAGGCCGCACAGCGCCATTAAACGCACCCTTGTAAATGTTAGCCGAGTCGTACAGCAACCATCCCGCTGCCGCTTCCGGCTGCTCTTCGGTGGCATCAATCTGCGCCCGCACCTCAGCCGGCCCATACTCGACCACCACTGGCGCCCATGGGTCGGTATGATCTTGCAACCATGGCCGCTGCTTGGCATAGCTGGCGATCATCTGGCGACCGCCGTTACGCACCGCGATCTTGAGCGTCTCGTAGGGGAATTTCACCGGCACAGCGATGTTCTCTAACCCGCTCCACCACAACGACGGGTAAGGCATCGGACAGATATAGTCGGTAAACTCACCCATGCGGGTCATATCTTGGGCAATCGTCAACGAAGGGCCGTTGACCACACGCCCAAAGACATCAACCGACATAAACGCCCCGGCGGCGTTCACCGCATAATGCGCGCGCTGCATAAACTCCAGAATCACTTCAAACATCCGGCCCGGATTATCAACCGGATCGATCGGCTCGCTAAACAGCAGTTTGTCGCGAAACTCTTCCCGCGTGCCAAACCAGTCAGGGAAGCGAATGTAGTCGAAGTTGATCTCATCAAAACCCATTTGGGCCGCTTCCACCGCTAGCGCAATATTGTAATCCCAGACATTCTGGTTGGTCGGGTCGAGGTAGGCGTAGCGAATGCCCGGTCCCGGATAATCGGCATAGACCTCGCCAGTCGAGCGCAGCCGGATCGACCATTCGGGCCGCGCGTCTGAGAGCGCGTTGTCGTGCGAGAAGAGCTGCACGCGGGCAATCGTATAGATGCCGCGCTCTTTAGCTTTAGCCAAAATCGAAGCAAAATCGACTTTCGGCGTGCTCAAACCCAACTCGCGCACGAGCGGCACTTGCGAGTCGTAATACACCATTCCCAGATCATCGCGCAGATCGCTCTTAATATCGATGACGATAGCATTCAACTCGGTGCGATCGATCAAATCGAGGAAGCGGTCAACCAAGCGAGGCACCGACGCCACCGCTGCTGTGATATAGATGCCGCGCACATAGAAGGGTTCCAATTCGATCTGTTCCGGCATCTTACCCGGTTCGATCGGGATGACCTTCTTGGCATAGCCCGGCGCGAGCACTTGCACAAAGCCGCGTTCGGGCATGTTAGGCAATCGGAAGCGCCCTTCCACACTGTCATTGATCCGCGTGAAGGCAACTGCGGTTGAGGTCAGGGTCTCGGTGGCGATAATTGCTGCGTTCGGCACCGGTTTACCGGTCGTTGCGTCAATCAATTGCCCCAAAAGGGTATTGGGTCGGATCGCTACATCAAGCGCGGTTGTGCGGCTAAACGGCTGGGTAGCGGTTGCGAAGCCATCGGCTTCAATCGTGATCTCGCCGCTGTCAGGAATCTCGCGCAGCAGATAACGCCCATCGGCGCCGGTGGTTACGCTGAGTTCACCCACCTTTACTTTCGCCCCGGCTACCGGCTGGCCAGTGTAGGCATTCGTCACCACGCCACTGAGCGTATTCGGGCGTAAACGCACATCAAGCACCGTCGCCCGCGCTACCGTCTCAGTCGCTGGCGCGTAATCGGGCGCGCTCACCGTAATGGTAAACGACTCCGGCACATCGGTGAGTGTGTACTTGCCGGCAGCATCGGTGACTGCCTGTGAGGTTGCTTGGCCTTCTAACCGTACCTCAGCGCCGCTGATCGGCTGGCCAGTGTAGAGATCGGACACAACGCCGCTGAGGACATTCGGGCGCAGTGCCGTCGTGATGGTTACGGTCAAAACCCCGCTCTGGCCTACGCCGGGCTGATCGGCCAACGGCAGGCTACGTGGCTCATAGGCCGGGGCTTGGAAAGCAACAGTATCTTCGGGCCGCCAGCGTTCAGTCTGGAAGCGGCCTTGCTCGTCGGTGGTGAGGGTCTGCTCGCCAATCGCCACCGTCACGCCAGACAGGGGCGCACCGGTATAGGCATCAGTCACCACACCGGTCAAGACAACGGGCTGGGC
>JANWYE010000330.1 GCA_025057175.1 Chloroflexus sp.
GTTTTTTGAACTCGCGAGATTGCCAACTGGGTGCGCTACTGTTACGATGCAGTTTCAATCCCCTCACGGGGATTTTGGTTTTTTGAACCAAGCGGTACACCACGTCTTGCGGGCCGAGCGTCCATGAGGTTTCAATCCCCTCACGGGGATTTTGGTTTTTTGAACCGATCTTATGGCCTTCTTAAAGCGTGCGAAGCGTGTTTTTGGTTTCAATCCCCTCACGGGGATTTTGGTTTTTTGAACGGTATTGGAGATGAGCCAGCCAACTTGGATCGGCTAAGTTTCAATCCCCTCACGGGGATTTTGGTTTTTTGAACCAAGCAGTTCGAGGTGATGGTGAGGCATGGACGCGGTTAATCCGTTTCAATCCCCTCACGGGGATTTTGGTTTTTTGAACAAAGGTAGACAAGCTTCTCGCAGAGCAATGCGGAGAAATTTATGTTTCAATCCCCTCACGGGGATTTTGGTTTTTTGAACATGTGATCGTGCAATCGGCCCGTGGCGAGCAAGACATTCAGTTTCAATCCCCTCACGGGGATTTTGGTTTTTTGAAACCATCGACGGCGTCGCACGCGAGGTTGGATACGTTAATCGATGTTTCAATCCCCTCACGGGGATTTTGGTTTTTTGAACACGGTTGACCAAGTGGCCCGATACAATCGGGCAGATTGACTGTTTCAATCCCCTCACGGGGATTTTGGTTTTTTGAACCTGTCACTGTCTCGCCTGCGGCGGCTTTCGCCGCCAACCAGCGGTTTCAATCCCCTCACGGGGATTTTGGTTTTTTGAACCGTAAGTAAGGAGGGCTTCATGGATTGGGATGCACTTATGTTTCAATCCCCTCACGGGGATTTTGGTTTTTTGAACGCAGAGACTGTGCCGCCGATGTGTTCACGGTGTTTTTCGGTTTCAATCCCCTCACGGGGATTTTGGTTTTTTGAACGACCGGTGGTTTTTGATAGTATCATCGCGATTTTGATGGTTAGGTTTCAATCCCCTCACGGGGATTTTGGTTTTTTGAACCTCCATTTAGACGGCGTCATCACCGTCGAACAGAGTGACGGGTTTCAATCCCCTCACGGGGATTTTGGTTTTTTGAACAAACTGGTTGCGGCCTTGGACATGCTGCCGGAATCGGCCCGGTTTCAATCCCCTCACGGGGATTTTGGTTTTTTGAACACGACAAATCCCCGTCGTAATGCCACCGTACCAGAAGGTTTCAATCCCCTCACGGGGATTTTGGTTTTTTGAACGTGGATCTGCTGGCGTGGTATGATGGCGGCGATGTTGATGTTTCAATCCCCTCACGGGGATTTTGGTTTTTTGAACCAAACAAAGTTTGTTTGTGCGCTGATTGGCGCAACAATAGGTTTCAATCCCCTCACGGGGATTTTGGTTTTTTGAACCTGCGTTTGTCGCAAAAAAAGGCGTTGCATACGCCTTTTATGTTTCAATCCCCTCACGGGGATTTTGGTTTTTTGAACCCTGCAACACCCACACATTGGAAACACGCATGCGCCGTTGGGTTTCAATCCCCTCACGGGGATTTTGGTTTTTTGAACGGGGGTTTGAGTGCAAAGAAGGACAATACAACCCAGACTTGCCCGTTTCAATCCCCTCACGGGGATTTTGGTTTTTTGAACAGCGGTGCGGGCGCTTGTCGGTAAGAAAAATAAAAAGTTTCAATCCCCTCACGGGGATTTTGGTTTTTTGAACCAGGCAAGGGGTGTGAAGCGACTGCGTGGCAACACATTGCGTTTCAATCCCCTCACGGGGATTTTGGTTTTTTGAACCGCTTAGGCAACTACATGTGTACGCTCGAAGGCGAGCGCAGTTTCAATCCCCTCACGGGGATTTTGGTTTTTTGAAGAAGCAGAGCACCTCGCCGAGATTGGCGACCGTGAAGTCGCCAAGTTTCAATCCCCTCACGGGGATTTTGGTTTTTTGAAGGTAGCAACGGTAGTGGCGGTAAGGAAGTGGTAAGGGGTGTTTCAATCCCCTCACGGGGATTTTGGTTTTTTGAACGCGTCTTT
>JANWYE010000331.1 GCA_025057175.1 Chloroflexus sp.
CAGTTGCAGCGGGTGATCAGTGGGAATATTGGTGAAATTAACGCAGTGGCATTTAGTCCTGACAGCCAGCGGGTGGCAGCAGCGGGACGCCAGCACGGGGCGCGGGTGTGGCGCGTCAGCGATGGTGAACTTCTCTTGCATCTTGGCAATGAGCACCGCCACGGCGCGGTGTTTAGCGTTGCCTTCCAGCCCAGCGGTGATTTGATTGCTACCGGTGGCTGGGATCCAGTCGTCTATTTATGGAATGCTGTCGATGGACGCTTGAATGGATCAATATCTGGTCACGAGGGTGTGATTAATAATGTGGCCTTTAGCCCTGATGGCACCCTGCTGTTATCGGCCGGTCATGATCGGGTGTTGCGACTCTGGCAGATGGAGGATCGGTCGTTAGTGCGGGTGATGCACGGGCATAGAGATGCTATCTTTAGCGTGGCATTCAGCCCAAATGGGCAGCTAGCGGCCAGCGCTGGCGGCGATGGCGTGATCTTTATCTGGCAAGTAGCCGATGGCCGGCCATTGCAGACGTTGGCGACGCCTTCTGGCGCGTGCTTTAGTTTGGCGTTTAGCCCGGATAGCCGTTACCTTGCTAGCGCGCATTATGGCCGCATCGCGCGGGTCTGGCGGCTAAGCGATGGCGCGTTGCGCTGGGAGTTGAGCGGTCATAACGAAAGTGTTACTTCGGTGGCGTTTACGCCCGATGGATCGTTGCTGGCCAGCGGTAGTTTCGACTCAACCGTGCGGATCTGGTCGTATCACTAGTTACGTGCTGAAGGTGTTATCCTACATCTTTAGCCCGGCTCTCCGCTGATGGGGGCCGGGCTGGTTTGTGCATGCTTGTAGCCTGTAAGGTCAGCTGTATTAGATGGTATAAAGCTTTACAAGGCATAATGCAACCTCATGGCATCTGCGCTGTGCTCGGTGGCAATTGCTGCAATTGTGGCGCACCCTTCAGTATGACACCGTGCCTTGTGTGGTAGGACAAAGAGATGCCGTCACGACCGTGATTCTCTGTGGTGTGAAAAGATTATAGCGTGCAATACCAGCGGGATGAGCGATGCACCGAACAACTTATGACATCAGATTACATCATGATGCCGTGCGCGCATTCTATCGCCAGACCGATTGGATGTTTCGTGTTTTGGGAATCATCCGCGGCTCGCAGGCGATGCATGCCGGTTTGTGGCAGCAGGCGCGCACTCATCGCGCCGCGCTGCGTTTGATTGACAAGACCTTATTGGCAGCGGCTCAACTCACCCCCGGTGAGTGTTTGCTCGATGCTGGTTGTGGCGCCGGTGCTAGCGCCAATGAGATAGCCGCGATTCATGATGGGCCGGTGATTGGCCTCACAATTGTGCCCGAACAGGCTAAGCGCGCGCGGCGCGGCGGGCGGGCGATGTTTCTCTGCGCCGATTACGCCGCAGCGCCGCTGCGCGATGCCTGTTGCGATGTAGTCTGGATGCTGGAAAGCATTTGCCATGCGCCAGACAAGCCAGCGCTGTTGGCCGAGATCGCGCGCTTGCTCCGTCCGGGTGGTCGGTTGGTGATTGCCGATCGCTTTGCCGCGCGCCCCGATCTGTCTCCTGCCGAACGTGATCAGTTGCGGGCATGGCTGCGGCCATGGGCAATGCCCGATTTAGTCGCGGTTGATGAATTGATCAGGTTGGCCGAAGCAGCCGGTTTACGTCTCTGCCGGCGCGACGACCTTACTCTCAGTGCCGGGCCATCGCTGCGCTTCCTCGGCCACTTTGCGCAGTTAACCTTGCCGGCGGCGCTTGTGTTGCATGCCCTTCGTTTGCAATCTGACCTCCAGATTGCTGCGATGCGCGGCTGCATTGCCCAAACCCGCACTCTCAATGCCGGTCTCTGGCGCTACTATTTGCTCGTGTTGGTTAAACCGGCGGCATGACGCGCTCGCTGCGCTCTGGTTGGCTTCCGGTTGCGGCAGACGTGCGTATCTCTCGCGAGTATACTTGACAAAGCAGCATCTTGTGGCGCCGAT
>JANWYE010000332.1 GCA_025057175.1 Chloroflexus sp.
ACCAACCGTTGGATCACTTCTTCAGCCAAGCGCGATTTGCCGGCCCCTGCTTCGCCAACCAGCGCAATGGTAGCGCCCTGCCCCTTCAATGCTGCGCGCGCAGTTGCCAGCACTTGTGCTAGCTCGGTATCGCGCCCGATCAATGGTGCGATCATCAGATGCTCTAAGCTGTGGCGCGTGGCAACAGCGGCAACCTGTACCACCTTCGCCGGTGTTACCGCAGTGCTAAACCCTTTAAGATGTAGCGGCGCGCCCGGTTCGAGCACAAACTGGCCTTCAACCGCGGTTTGGGTGCTTGGCGAGAGATAAATCTCGTCGTCGGGCGCGGCAGCCATCAAGCGTGCTGCTAGATTGACTGCCGGCCCCATTACGGTATATTCATAGCGAGTTGCTCCACCTACCCGCCCAGCAAAGACGGTGCCGGTGTTGATGCCAATTTTCTGGGCTAGCAGTGGGGCGTCCACGCCCAACAGCGTCGCAATTTCAGCGTTGGCTTCGCGTAATACTGCGCGCAACTCAAGCGCGCAGCGCACCGCTCGGATCGGATCATCTTCATGCGCCATCGGCGCACCAAACAGCGCCATCAACTTGTCGCCGTGGGTGTACATATCAACTTTGTTGATGATGCCGTCGTAGCGATGCACGATCGCCTGCGCGCGCCGGTAATAGGCGTTAAAGACGGCGGCGGCCAGCTCAGGTTCGGCAGTGAGCGCAGCAAGATGGCGCGAAAAATCGTGAACATTAGCAAAGAGCACGGTCACCGGGCGAAACTCGCCCAGCTCGCCGGCAGCCGGATCGAGAAAGCGCCGGGGCAGGCGATGAACAAGGTAGGGTTGTAATGCTGCCAATTGGCGGGCCAAACGGTTGAGTGTGACCAGATCATCGGGGCCTTCAAGCGGCAGTGGCTGTGGTGGCGCGAGTGTGGCGGGAGTAAACGCCAATTCAAGCAGGCGATAAAACCCGTCACGGCGCGCTTCGAGCTGCGGCTGATCGAGCAAGTGTGCTGTTTGTTCAGTAATGACCACCTCACCCGGCGCAGCAATCTCTTGCGCCAGTGCTACTCGGTTGACCTCCGGGCCAGTCACAACTAGTTCAATGTGACTCTGATCGCCAACCTCGGCGGCAAACACACGCCCGGCATGCACACCGACGCGCAGCCGCAACGTAAAAGCGCCGGCGCGTGTCTCGAGATTGGCGAATTCGGCCATGCGCGCTTGCATTGCCAAAGCCGCCGCGCAAGCCGCAGTGGCATGCTGATCGCCAAGGGTTGCAGCATCAAAAAAAACGGTAAGGGCATCGCCGCCAAACTTGAGCAGTGCGCCATTCCGTGCTTGCACTTCATGCAGCAGTACGGCAAACAACCGGTTGACGACTGCTGACACCTCTTCTGCACCTTGCCGGCCTAGCACCGACAACCGTTCTGAGAGCGCAGTGAAGCCGGACAGGTCGGCAAAGAGCAGCGAACCTTCCCAGAAGGCACCAGTAGTGCGGCCGGGTTGCGGATCGGCGAGTTGACTTTGCACGATACGGGCTGGAATGTAGGCAGCGTGAGCAGCAAGCTGGGTGCGCAGATTACGTCCAAGACGCGCGCGTATGGGAGCCGGGAGATCTCCGGTGGTCGTGAGTTCGGTAATCTGCTGATCGTCAAGATGAGCGATCAGATCATGCCATATTGTCAGCGAACCGGCCATGATTGCTTCCATGTTCGATCTCGGCGATCGGTGGGTAGTTTGCATCTACATCTGTAAACGAGTCGTCGCCAGAGATTGTTTCGCAGTTACGCTTGTGGTGTGTTCGATATTTGCGATGGCCGTTGGCCTGATCATTCCGTGCTGCGCTCTCATTGTGCAGCTAAAGCGATAAA
>JANWYE010000333.1 GCA_025057175.1 Chloroflexus sp.
TGAAGTCTATTACCTCATGACGAAACCAATACGGAAACACAATCCGTTTCAATCCCCTCACGGGGATTTTGGTTTTTTGAAGGCAGCAAGCGCGCTTGCCGAAGTATTCTCGCTGTCTCGGTGTTTCAATCCCCTCACGGGGATTTTGGTTTTTTGAAGTCAAGACCCGCGCCGCGCGCGGCCTCATCGCGAATTTCGTTTCAATCCCCTCACGGGGATTTTGGTTTTTTGAAGACGGGGATGCATGGGCGCGGTTAATTCCGTAGCCGTTTCCCGTTTCAATCCCCTCACGGGGATTTTGGTTTTTTGAAGCTCATAGAGCGCTTGCGCCATATTCCACGCCTTGGAATAGTTTCAATCCCCTCACGGGGATTTTGGTTTTTTGAAGCGACTATTGGCAGGGCCTTGTGGCGACGCTCATGCAGCAGTTTCAATCCCCTCACGGGGATTTTGGTTTTTTGAAGTCAAGGGAGGAGGAGGAGGGGCAGCCGCAGGCGAATGCGTTTCAATCCCCTCACGGGGATTTTGGTTTTTTGAAGACGATATAGATGTTGGCAACGCGGGCAGCCGCAGCCACGTTTCAATCCCCTCACGGGGATTTTGGTTTTTTGAAGACGTCACGCCTTATCCACCGTTGGGATGGATCTTGATGCGTTTCAATCCCCTCACGGGGATTTTGGTTTTTTGAAGCAATCTGCGTCAGATCGACACGGCGACTCCGGAACAGATCAGTTTCAATCCCCTCACGGGGATTTTGGTTTTTTGAAGCTGGCAGTGTCATGATCTACAAAGAAAATCCAACAGAAAGTTTCAATCCCCTCACGGGGATTTTGGTTTTTTGAAGGGAATATCTATTTAATGTTTGGATAAAGACATCAACAGAGTTTCAATCCCCTCACGGGGATTTTGGTTTTTTGAAGAGGAGCAAGACGAACAACTGGCACATCAACGCCGCTGACTGTGTTTCAATCCCCTCACGGGGATTTTGGTTTTTTGAAGACGACAAACCCTGCATCGACTTGTTCGAGCGAATAGAAGTTTCAATCCCCTCACGGGGATTTTGGTTTTTTGAAGTTGCTCAACGCAGGTGTTTGGATTTGCGGCAAATGAGCAGGTTTCAATCCCCTCACGGGGATTTTGGTTTTTTGAAGCTTGTCACCGCAACAATTTCAAACGGAAACGGTTTTTGGTTTCAATCCCCTCACGGGGATTTTGGTTTTTTGAAGTTAAATAAGGAGGTACTGCGATGATGAGCCTTGTATCCGATTTGTTTCAATCCCCTCACGGGGATTTTGGTTTTTTGAAGCGGTGATGAAAGTGGAAGACGGTCAAATTCGGCAACAAACGTTAGTTTCAATCCCCTCACGGGGATTTTGGTTTTTTGAAGATTTAGTCAATACTTATAGTTTGGCAATGGATGCGTTAAGTTTCAATCCCCTCACGGGGATTTTGGTTTTTTGAAGCAAGAAAGACGCCGATGGTCGCATCTCTTCCATAATGCTTCGTTTCAATCCCCTCACGGGGATTTTGGTTTTTTGAAGAGCGAAGAGCAGTGTCGCGGTACCGTCTTGGGTTGCACGTGTAGTTTCAATCCCCTCACGGGGATTTTGGTTTTTTGAAGTTCATCTCGCCATTGATCTATGATATCAGTTTCGTTAGTTTCAATCCCCTCACGGGGATTTTGGTTTTTTGAAGCGGTCAGACATTTTTTGACGGGCAAGCTTGCTCACCAGGTTTCAATCCCCTCACGGGGATTTTGGTTTTTTGAAGTGTATTCGCATACCATAACCAAGCGTGTAAGCGATCTCGTTTCAATCCCCTCAC
>JANWYE010000334.1 GCA_025057175.1 Chloroflexus sp.
TATTGGCAGAACCGGCCGGCCCGACATGCCATACGGGCCGGCCAAGTTGTTTCTTCCGCGATCTTGATGGTACCGAAGTTACCAGCTCGCTCCCCCCGATTGCAATTGTGGCCCAGCTGGCCGACCGCATCCACACCCGCCGCGACGCTGACCCCACCGAGTCGTATACGGCCAAGCTCCTCCACGGCGGTGTTGACCGGATCGGCAAGAAGATCGGTGAAGAAGCGGCAGAGGTGATTATTGCGGCTAAAAATGGCAATCCGGCAGAAGTGGCTTACGAGCTGGCCGATCTGATTTACCACAGTCTAGTGTTGCTTGAGAGTCAGGGTATGACAGCCGAGGCGGTATGGGCCGAACTGGCCCGCCGATATACTTCCTCGTAATCGATGGAGATTGCGGGTAAACGCTATGAGTAGTTGGGCTGGCCGGGTATTAGTCGTAGATGATGACCCGCAGTTGCGCGATCTGTGCCGGCAAACGCTGGCACGGGCCGGGTTTGTCGTCACCACTGCAGCTAATGCCCTAATGGCCCTCGAAGCGCTCGATCAGGCCAGCTTTGATCTGGTGATGGTTGATCTGGCAATGCCAGAGCTGAATGGCCTGCAACTGCTCGAGCAGATCCGGTTGCGTGACGTTAGTGTTCCGATCTTAATTGCCAGTGGCATAGCTTCGGTAGAGCAGATTGCGTACGCGATGCGGCTTGGCGCACGCGGCTTGCTGATTAAACCCTTCCATCCCCAAGAATTAGCCGACATTGCTCGTGAACTGGTCGCGAAACGGCAAGCGGTGCGGGTCAGCGACCGCGTCGCCGCGCTCCGCCCGGTTTTGCAGATCAGCCAGCACCTGTTGGCCGAATTGGATCAGTCTCGACTTTATGCCCTGATTATCGAAACGGTGCGAGTAGAGATACGTGCCGAACGAGCTTCGCTCATGTTGCTAGAACCTGACGAACAGGCACTACGGATCGTTGCTTGCACCGGTTTACCCGAAACTATAGGGGTCGGCACGTTAGTCCCTGTGACCAAGAGCTTATCAGGATGGGTGATCCAGCATCGCCAGCCATTGCTGATTGATGCGCAAGTAGCGGCATCACCATGGTTTGCCGAGCTGCGCCAACGCTTGCTGGCGCCAGAATTGATGACCGCGCTATCAGTACCAATTATGGCCGGCGAGCGAGTGCTCGGCGTCCTTAATGCGGCAAAAACGATGCCCCACGCCGCCTTTACCCTCGCTGATCAAGAACTGTTGCAATTACTAGCCGGCCAAGCTGCGGTAGCGCTAGAGAATGCGCGTCTCTATAACGAGGTATCGCGTTCCGAGGCTCGTTACCGCGCTCTGCTGCGCCATGCGAATGATGCCGTACTGCTGCTCGACTCTACCGGCGCAGCGGTGCTCGATGCGAATCTGGCACTGGCTCGCCTGTCAGGATATACCAGCGACGAGTTGTTGGCGCTCGACCCGCGCCGGTTCTTGCCCACCTTACCTCAATTACTGGCTACTGCCATGAATGGGCGCAGTGAGCAGAGCGAGATCGAAACCATCCTCTGCACTGCCGCCGGTCAAGAGACGGCCGTAGCGGTCAGCGTCAGCGTGGTGCCTGATGGCGATCAACAGCTCTTTTTGGTCATTGCCCGCGATATTAGCGAGCGCCAACGCATGGCACGCGAGCTGGCCCAAGCCGAAAAACTGGCCGCCATCGGGCGTTTGTCAGCCTCGATGGCTCACGAGATTAACAATCCACTGCAGGCCCTCTCTAATACGGTGCGCTTGTTGCGCAACCACGATCTGCCGCCTGATCGCCGTGATCT
>JANWYE010000335.1 GCA_025057175.1 Chloroflexus sp.
AGACTCAACGGTCTCACGAATCGCGAGGCAACGTTGGTTAGTTTCAATCCCCTCACGGGGATTTTGGTTTTTTGAACCTAGAAGCGCAAGCGCACGCGGGGCAACGCCTTGGGTATGTTTCAATCCCCTCACGGGGATTTTGGTTTTTTGAACTTTGGCAAGGATGACACATTTGACAGGGCAGTGAGTTGGGTAGGTTTCAATCCCCTCACGGGGATTTTGGTTTTTTGAACGTACCCGCTGTACTGTTCAGCGGGGCCGTTGCTTATTGAGTTTCAATCCCCTCACGGGGATTTTGGTTTTTTGAACCCGAGTAAGCGGGGCCACAAGAAAGGAGTACAACAATGATGTTTCAATCCCCTCACGGGGATTTTGGTTTTTTGAACGATCTTATGGCGGCGCTTACGGGATCGAATTGCTAGAAGCAGTTTCAATCCCCTCACGGGGATTTTGGTTTTTTGAACGAGGGCGTGTGAGGATTACTCGTTGTAAGTCAACAAGTAGTTTCAATCCCCTCACGGGGATTTTGGTTTTTTGAACACTTCGGCCTGTAGGTTGATTGAGCAATAAGCATTGCAATTAAGTGTTTCAATCCCCTCACGGGGATTTTGGTTTTTTGAACGTCGTCGTGCGACAATCCGGCCAAGCCGAGAGTATTGATGTGGTTTCAATCCCCTCACGGGGATTTTGGTTTTTTGAATGCAAATCGGCTTGAAAAGATCAGATCAGCCGTGGGCTGGCGTTTCAATCCCCTCACGGGGATTTTGGTTTTTTGAATAAAAAGTTGTCGGCGTTATTGACAGCGCCGGCAAACCTGCGGATGTTTCAATCCCCTCACGGGGATTTTGGTTTTTTGAATTACATTGTTGCGCGTGTGCTTGCACGCGCAAGAATACGAGTTTCAATCCCCTCACGGGGATTTTGGTTTTTTGAATTTATAGATACAGGTTTCTGCGAAATGCGATATACGGGGGTGTTTCAATCCCCTCACGGGGATTTTGGTTTTTTGAATGGCCAGCATACTTCTGTCTATACCAAACAACTTACACTGCGTTTCAATCCCCTCACGGGGATTTTGGTTTTTTGAATGCGGCTTCGACAGCGGAACAGCGGTAAAAAACACGCCGAACTTGTTTCAATCCCCTCACGGGGATTTTGGTTTTTTGAATCACAAATCGCGAGGCGACACTGATCATGGCGGCCCTAAGTTTCAATCCCCTCACGGGGATTTTGGTTTTTTGAATGTCAGATGTAACTTGTGACCAGTTGCTAGCAAGAGTAATGTTTCAATCCCCTCACGGGGATTTTGGTTTTTTGAATGAACGAAAGTCACAGAATGTTCGGTTCGTTGAAGTAGAGTTTGTTTCAATCCCCTCACGGGGATTTTGGTTTTTTGAATTTATGCTGGCCATCGGTTTGAGGCGTTGCGCATAAATATGCGTTTCAATCCCCTCACGGGGATTTTGGTTTTTTGAATATCAGCGTCATCAGACGGGGTGACGCTGATAACCCCGGTTTCAATCCCCTCACGGGGATTTTGGTTTTTTGAATGCGTTGCTAGCGCGTTGCTAGCGCGGCGCTGACGCTAGCGCGTTTCAATCCCCTCACGGGGATTTTGGTTTTTTGAATGCAAGAGTACGGCGACACCGGCATGGTGCGCGAGTACCTCGGTTTCAATCCCCTCACGGGGATTTTGGTTTTTTGAATCTACGCTGCTTTTCGGCAATAAACGCCTCGACCGTTTCAAACATTTCAATCCCCTCACG
>JANWYE010000336.1 GCA_025057175.1 Chloroflexus sp.
CCTCACGGGGATTTTGGTTTTTTGAAGGAATAAGAAGTTACGCATCGCATACGGATGCGCTTCTCTTACCGTTTCAATCCCCTCACGGGGATTTTGGTTTTTTGAAGAGAGTTTCCAGCCAGTGGTGATCACGATGCGGTGAGTTACGTGTTTCAATCCCCTCACGGGGATTTTGGTTTTTTGAAGATACTTCAGGAAAGAAATCCTGAAGAAGATTGAAAAGATGAGTTTCAATCCCCTCACGGGGATTTTGGTTTTTTGAAGCTATGAGTTTCGTGTCGAAGTCGAATCGGCAATCATCTAATCTGTTTCAATCCCCTCACGGGGATTTTGGTTTTTTGAAGAGGAGTGCAACACTATGATCCGGACATTCTTGAAGAAAGGTTTCAATCCCCTCACGGGGATTTTGGTTTTTTGAAGGAAGAATTGGCCGACGATGTCTGGATTTTATTCACTCGGTTTCAATCCCCTCACGGGGATTTTGGTTTTTTGAAGTCAACAGTCATTGTAGTATTGCGAAAAAACTAGCTCATGTTTCAATCCCCTCACGGGGATTTTGGTTTTTTGAAGGGATTGATGTTTGTGTTCCGTCGAGGAACTGATACAGGTTTCAATCCCCTCACGGGGATTTTGGTTTTTTGAAGATAGAGATAGGTTGTCATGGATGCCTCCTGTTGGGTGGGTTTCAATCCCCTCACGGGGATTTTGGTTTTTTGAAGACGCATGGCTCCGGTCATTGCTGGATTTCGTCCGGCCGCTGTTTCAATCCCCTCACGGGGATTTTGGTTTTTTGAAGGCGCTAACGTCAGCGTCAGCGCTAATGTCAGCGTTAGCGTCAGCGTGTTTCAATCCCCTCACGGGGATTTTGGTTTTTTGAAGTCGATAGCGTGCTTATCGCGATAAAAGACTTGCGCCGCGTAGTTTCAATCCCCTCACGGGGATTTTGGTTTTTTGAAGTGAAGTTCGAGGCCGCCCAAGCCGCCGGCCTGAACTTCGTTTCAATCCCCTCACGGGGATTTTGGTTTTTTGAAGGCCGATTGGTGATCGGCAGGGCGGGCAGAAAGGAAAAAGATGAGTTTCAATCCCCTCACGGGGATTTTGGTTTTTTGAAGTCTAAAAAAGAGACGTAAGTCAAGAAAGAATGCGACGCCAGGTTTCAATCCCCTCACGGGGATTTTGGTTTTTTGAAGCCAGCTTCTGGCAGCATTGGAAGTGTTGCCGGAAGCTGCGGTTTCAATCCCCTCACGGGGATTTTGGTTTTTTGAAGTGGAGATCGTAGATCGCCTTGAAAAGGCACTAGCTGGTGTCTGGTTTCAATCCCCTCACGGGGATTTTGGTTTTTTGAAGCCGCCCCCGCCTGCATCTTTGTCGGGCCGCCCCCCGCGAGGGTTTCAATCCCCTCACGGGGATTTTGGTTTTTTGAAGCCAAAGTTCTCGAATTTGGCGGCGAGCTTGTCTGGGTTTCAATCCCCTCACGGGGATTTTGGTTTTTTGAAGGCCCGCTCTGCCGATCACCAATCGGCAGGGCGGGCCGAAGAGGTTTCAATCCCCTCACGGGGATTTTGGTTTTTTGAAGTCGGCAGGGCGGGCCGAAGAGAGGAGATATGGACGTAGATGTTTCAATCCCCTCACGGGGATTTTGGTTTTTTGAAGGGATGAACTGCTACGCCTCATCAATGAAGCGTAGCAGGTTTCAATCCCC
>JANWYE010000337.1 GCA_025057175.1 Chloroflexus sp.
CCGCGCGCGTCAAAGGGGCGCAGGTTTTCGATGATAGAACTGATGCGGTTGCTGAATGCTGTCGGTAAAACTCCGCTGTAGAGCAGCAAGAGGCCGCCGATGCCGGCAATGAGGGTAGCGGTTATCATTCGCAATACCATCCGGCGGCCATAGCGCGCGGCCAATGCAACCCCAATCACAATGGCGCCGATCAAAGCGCCAACCCAGCCGCCACGCGAAAAGCTAGCCAGCAACCCACCAAGCAGACTAGCGCCGGCAAGAATGATTGCACCCAGAGTTAACCAGAATCGGTAAGTTTGCCAATGCCGAGTTTCAATTACTGCCAGCCCCATCCCGACTGCTAATGGCCATGCTTGATTAAGATAGCCGGCAAACGAGTTTGGCTGGCCGATGGTGCCGTATGCCCGCACCCGTCCGCCTTCTACAGCGAAGCTGGCAGGGCCAATGCCGGTAAGGAATTGGCCGATGCCAATCAAGGCCGTGATTGCTGGAGCGGCCAGCAGGCAGATGAACAGTATCGCGCGCCGCCATTGGACGTGGTCCGGGTCTTGCAAGGCCCACACCGCCGCCACATAGATGAGCAGCACCGTTCCCCAACGCAGCGTTTCTTTCAAGCCCTCGCTGCGGCTTAGCGGCGTTAGCGCAGCAGCGAGGGCAAGGGTCCAAATAAATATCGCCAACGCGATACCCGGCAGACCTAGCTGAGGCCAGCGCTGGCGTGCATTCCTCAGCAAGCTCAGCGCTACCAGCACAAAACAAAACTGAGTGACGCTCAAACCGCCGGGAAGGGCAACTAATTGCTGAAAAGGCACTGAGAGAACGGCCAACGCAACCGGCCAGACTGGGTCGCAAGTTGCCAGCCCTAGCGCAACCAGCCCAAGCAGCCAGCTCGCTGCCAGCAAGGGCGGCATCATCGCCAGTCCGGCGCCGATCGCAATCGCGCCCACAAGCCACGGCCAACGTGACCAAAATTGTGCTTCTGCCATTGGGAGTCGCATCACCACGCGCCGCGCCCGGACAAAATCGCCGGAATGACCATCATGAGGATCCGCAAATCAAGGCTAAACGACCAGTTTTCGGCGTAGTAAATATCGAGCCGAACCTGCTCGTCAAACGAAATTTCGCTCCGGCCAAGCGCCTGCGGGAGGCAAGCCAAGCCCGGCTGTACTTCCAGCCGGCGATGGTGCCATGGTTCATATCGAGCGACTTCTTCGGGCAATGCTGGGCGCGGACCGATCAGGCTCATCTCACCACGTAGGACATTCCACAGTTGCGGTAACTCATCAAGACTAGTTCGCCGCAACCAGCGTCCTACCCGTGTCACCCGCGGGTCTTCGCGGATCTTGAAGAGCGGGCCATCTGCTTCATTGTGCTCTAACAACTCTTGCCGGCGCTGTTCCGCATCGGGAACCATGGTGCGGAATTTGTAACAGGTGAACAGTTTGCCATGCTTGCCAACTCGTTGTTGGCGAAAGATAATTGGCCGGCCCGAGTCGATCCAAATCAACAGTGCGATAATGATGGCTAGCGGCAGCGTGAGTGGCAGGCTCAGCAATACGGCTGCCAAATCAAAGGTGCGCTTCAGCGCCAGATTTAATCCATGCAGTTGGATCTCTTTTGGTTGCAGCAAGGGCACGCCGCTCAGATGCATAATATCGACCCGGTCAAAGCTCAGTTGGTAAATATCGGGCGC
>JANWYE010000338.1 GCA_025057175.1 Chloroflexus sp.
TTCACAGCGGGGCTTTTTTGTTTTGCGCTTGAAACGAACCATTGAGGCAAAAGAGCTTGAAGTTTCAAACCCCTTCACAGCGGGGCTTTTTTGTTTTGACGTCAACGCGGCAGAATCGCAAAAGCTTTACCATGTCGTTTCAAACCCCTTCACAGCGGGGCTTTTTTGTTTTGGCGGGCCTTAATCCATAACGCCAATCTACACTACCACGCCGTTTCAAACCCCTTCACAGCGGGGCTTTTTTGTTTTGGAAAGACTTACGCGCGCGCTTCCTGATCACGGCTTGGCTGTTTCAAACCCCTTCACAGCGGGGCTTTTTTGTTTTGAACCCGTAGCGGTTCCGTCTGCACGTGCGACACCACCGTTTCAAACCCCTTCACAGCGGGGCTTTTTTGTTTTGTGGGGGAGAACTCCCGCGCAGTTTGGACGGAACCGCGTTTCAAACCCCTTCACAGCGGGGCTTTTTTGTTTTGCCTTCTCGCACTACGAGGAGGTGAAGGAGGTTCGGGTGTTTCAAACCCCTTCACAGCGGGGCTTTTTTGTTTTGGCACCTGCTACATCAGTGCCGAGTGGAACGGGGTGAGGTTTCAAACCCCTTCACAGCGGGGCTTTTTTGTTTTGGGTCCCGCTGCGCTGAGACAAACCTCCGCGGGGACGCGGGTTTCAAACCCCTTCACAGCGGGGCTTTTTTGTTTTGCACGAGATTCTGGTATGATATCAACCATGCGCGACGAAGTTTCAAACCCCTTCACAGCGGGGCTTTTTTGTTTTGCCGATAAGGCCGTGACTGACAAGTAAAGTAAATAGTCCAGTTTCAAACCCCTTCACAGCGGGGCTTTTTTGTTTTGTCCTGGCATGTGGCGCGCCTACCCACGTAGACTATGGGTTTCAAACCCCTTCACAGCGGGGCTTTTTTGTTTTGGCTGCGCAGAGGTCGAGTTGCGCGGCGATGCCTTTGGGCGTTTCAAACCCCTTCACAGCGGGGCTTTTTTGTTTTGTTGCGCGCTGTCTCGTTTGGAGAACGTATCTCCGACAGCGTTTCAAACCCCTTCACAGCGGGGCTTTTTTGTTTTGAAAAAAGAAAGAAAAAAAAGAAAATTTGCAATTTGGGTTTCAAACCCCTTCACAGCGGGGCTTTTTTGTTTTGGTGTGGTTATTCCCCAAAAGGAGGGGGATATGCGGAAGTTTCAAACCCCTTCACAGCGGGGCTTTTTTGTTTTGACGTTGACTACGGGAACAGGTGTGGCAAAATCCAGGCCGGTTTCAAACCCCTTCACAGCGGGGCTTTTTTGTTTTGCGGCTCCCGATGCGGAGAAATCCGCATAAACGACGCAATGTTTCAAACCCCTTCACAGCGGGGCTTTTTTGTTTTGATTTCGTGGTGGACCGGCGCGGACGGATCGAGAGCAAGTTTCAAACCCCTTCACAGCGGGGCTTTTTTGTTTTGGTAGCCCCCCCCGCTCCGATCCGGCGGGGGGGATAGAAGTTTCAAACCCCTTCACAGCGGGGCTTTTTTGTTTTGCGGAGATCGTGCAGATCTCCGAGTCCCTGCCAGCCGGTTTCAAACCCCTTCACAGCGGGGCTTTTTTGTTTTGAAGTGCGCTTTATCGGCGATAATCGGCTCATACGAGTTTC
>JANWYE010000339.1 GCA_025057175.1 Chloroflexus sp.
GCCCGTTAATTGGATTTCGATCCATGGTTGTACCTCCTTTCTTCAAAAAACCAAAATCCCCGTGAGGGGATTGAAAGCAACGGCAGGCGTGACGCGCAACGTGTATGTTGCCTTGCCGGCTTCAAAAAACCAAAATCCCCGTGAGGGGATTGAAAGATAAGCCGCACGAGAATGTCAGCGCCGGCGGTTTTTGCGCTTCAAAAAACCAAAATCCCCGTGAGGGGATTGAAAGGCATAATGCCGGCGGATTGTCAAGGGGGTAGGAGAAGGAATTTCTTCAAAAAACCAAAATCCCCGTGAGGGGATTGAAAGCCGCACTGCTCAACGAGAAGCTTGTCTACCTTTCTATTGAACTTCAAAAAACCAAAATCCCCGTGAGGGGATTGAAAGGCGAAAAACTACCTTATTGTCTCAGCATTGGTCAATGACGAGGCTTCAAAAAACCAAAATCCCCGTGAGGGGATTGAAAGTTGTAAGTGATCAGGTAGTCCTCTGCGTCGCGCATCGCTTCCTTACTTCAAAAAACCAAAATCCCCGTGAGGGGATTGAAAGTCACAGAATAGTCGCTTGGTCGAAGTAGAGTTTGACGACACCTTCAAAAAACCAAAATCCCCGTGAGGGGATTGAAAGCCAACAGTTCACTGCGAGCGCGTCGGCCTTGTGACGGTGCGCCTTCAAAAAACCAAAATCCCCGTGAGGGGATTGAAAGCCGAGCGTGACCGTCAATCACGGTAGCCTGCACCACTACCCCTACTCCCTTCAAAAAACCAAAATCCCCGTGAGGGGATTGAAAGGCTGGTAGTGCCGGTTACGCTTGGAGTGCCCGCAGTACCGGCACCTTCAAAAAACCAAAATCCCCGTGAGGGGATTGAAAGATAACAGTTATATTCGCCAATGTACCATAACCGGCTGTTGTTCCGCTTCAAAAAACCAAAATCCCCGTGAGGGGATTGAAAGCCCACTTAACGTTGAATTCTGGGCGCAAGGCCTTCTCACTTCAAAAAACCAAAATCCCCGTGAGGGGATTGAAAGCTTCACGAAGAGGCCAATATCTGGCTTCTCGTTCATCACGAAGCTTCAAAAAACCAAAATCCCCGTGAGGGGATTGAAAGAAAGAACGACACCACCATGAGCACCACCGCGACCGCCTTCAAAAAACCAAAATCCCCGTGAGGGGATTGAAACTTAAAAAGGTGGCCAACTCGACCGCGCCCTCCGGCAGCTTCAAAAAACCAAAATCCCCGTGAGGGGATTGAAACTACCCGCCCCCACGCGCCTCTCCGCGCCTCCTCGCGCCTCCCCTTCAAAAAACCAAAATCCCCGTGAGGGGATTGAAACTCGGCCCGTTCGCCGTTCCAACGTGGCCGATCATGGGGGGTTCAAAAAACCAAAATCCCCGTGAGGGGATTGAAACGGCGCCCGGCAATCCAGAGCGTCCTCCAGCTTAAAAGTTCAAAAAACCAAAATCCCCGTGAGGGGATTGAAACTGACAGAAAGCGGGGGTTGCTGCACGCGGCTCTGATTGCGGTTCAAAAAACCAAAATCCCCGTGAGGGGATTGAAAC
>JANWYE010000033.1 GCA_025057175.1 Chloroflexus sp.
CGAGCCGCGCCCCGCGCGGCGAAGCAATCTCCCGCGAGTGCGGGAACGATGGGCTGCACGGGGCTGCTACCGCTAAAGCAGGAGATTGCTTCGGGGGCTACGCCCCCTCGCAATGACAATTGGGGCTGGAAGGAGTGCGCTACCGGGGCTGCGCCCCACTGTCATTGCGAGCCGCGCCCCGCGCGGCGAAGCAATCCCCCGCGAGTGCGGGAGGGGTGCGCTTGAAAGGGGAGATTGCTGCGGGGGCTGCGCCCCACTGTCATTGCGAGCCGCGCCCCGCGCGGCGAAGCAATCTCCCGCGTGAGCGAGAGACAGCCACTGCGGGAGCTACGCCCCCTCGCAAGGACAATCGGGTGCGCACGGTCGTTTTGCGTCGCTTTGTGGCAATCGCAATAGCATACTCAGAGGAACATCATGACGAATCACATCGAAACACTACTAGCCCAACTCACCCTCGACGAAAAGATTGCGCTGCTGGCCGGCGCCGATGCATGGCACACTGTTGCCATCCCGCGTCTCGGCATTCCAGCAATCAAAGTCACCGACGGCCCCAACGGCGCGCGGGGCGCGAGCCGCAATGGCATTCATACCTCAGCCTGCTTTCCGGTTGGGGTAGCAATGGGGGCTACGTGGAACCCAGAGCTAGTGCGCCAGATTGGCGAGGCGCTTGCCGAAGAGACCAAAGATAAGGGCGCTCATATCTTGCTCGCGCCAACGGTCAATATCCATCGTTCGCCGCTGGCCGGACGCAACTTCGAGTGCTTTTCTGAAGACCCCTACCTGACCGGGATGATGGCAAGCGCCTATATTACCGGTCTGCAGAGCCGCGGCGTTGGCGCTTGTATCAAGCACTTCGTCTGCAACGATTCGGAGTTTGAACGTTTTAGCATCAGTTCTGATGTTGGTGAACGGCCTTTGCGCGAGATTTACCTGCGTCCGTTCGAGATGGCGATCAAACAGGCCAAGCCGTGGACAATTATGTCGGCCTACAACCGGATCAACGGTGTTTGGGCCAGCGAGAATCGGCGGTTACTGGTTGAGATTCTGAAAGGTGAATGGCAGTTTGATGGGCTGGTGATGTCAGACTGGTATGGCACCTACAGCGAACGGGCCACGAGCAACGGCCTTGATCTGGAGATGCCGGGACCGGCGCGTTGGCTTAGCCGCCAGCACGTGCTAGCGGCGCTCGAACGGGGCGAACTAAGCGAGGCCGATCTCGACGACAAGGTGCGACGGTTGTTGCGCACCATCGAGCGAGTCGGCGGCTTTGCTAACCCGGCCACGACTGCGGAACGCGCCAATGACCGGCCTGAACACCGGGCGCTGATCCGGCGAGCCGGGGTCGAGTCAATCGTGCTGTTGAAGAATGAAGGACAGTTATTGCCCCTCGATCCGGCCCATCCACAAACTATCGCCGTGATCGGGGCCAACGCGCATTGGGCGGCGATTATGGGTGGCGGTAGCTCGGAAGTCGCGCCCCACTATGTGGTCACACCATTGCAGGGCATCCGCGCGCGGGCCGGCGCGCAGAGCGTGGTTGAGTATGCCATCGGCACGCCGATCTTCCGCCGCCTGCCCAACCTCGATCCGGCATGGCTGCGTTTGCCGGGGAGCGATCGGCTAGGGGTGCGGCTCGACTACTTCACTAATCTCGACCTTGCCGGCACGCCAGAGCGGATCGAGTATCTCAACACGCTCGAAGCGAGCTGGTTTGGCGACCAGATTGAAGACCTGCCCACCCCAACCTTCTCGGCCCGGTTGAGCAGCGAGCTGCTGCCGGCGCAGGGCGGGCGCTACCAATTGGGATTATCTTGTGTCGGCCAAGCTCGGCTCTGGCTTGATGATGAGTTGATCATTGACCGTTGGGATAAAGATCCGATGGACTTTAGCGAACAACGCCAGACGATCACGCTGGCAGCGGGCAAGCGTTACCAGTTGGCGGTTGAGTACCGCTGGCCAATTCCCGGCAATTGGCGCGCGGTGCAGGTTGGTCTCTGGCCGGAACGGGAGGATGATCTGATTGCGGAAGCAGTGGCGCTTGCTGCGCGATCGAATGTCGCGATTGTCTTTGCCGGCTTGACCAAAGAATGGGAGAGTGAAGGTTTTGATCGCAGCGATATGGATCTGCCCGGTCGCCAGAACGAGCTGATCCAGCGCGTGGCGGCGGCCAATCCGCGCACTATTGTGGTGTTGAATGCCGGTTCACCGTTGCAGATGCCGTGGCTCGCTGAGGTGGCGGCAGTGGTGTGGGCGTGGTACGGCGGTCAAGAGGCCGGCCATGCAATTGCCGATGTGCTCTTTGGCGCGGCCGATCCGGGTGGCCGGCTACCGACCACCTTCCCTAAGCGGCTTGCCGATAACCCGGCTTACATCAACTATCCCGGCGAAAATGGTCACGTGCTGTACGGCGAAGGCTTGTTCGTCGGCTACCGCTACTACGACCGCAAAGACGTCGAGCCACTCTTCCCGTTTGGGTTTGGGCTAAGCTATACTAGCTTCACTTACCACAATCTGCGTCTCTCGGCAACTGCCATGCGGCCCGATGAGCGTATCACCGTCAGCGTTGATGTGACCAACACCGGCGCGCGCCCCGGCACAGAGGTGGTGCAACTCTATGTGGGCGACAGTGCGGCGCGGTTGGCGCGGCCCGACAAAGAGTTGAAAGGCTTTGCCAAGATTGCCCTCCAACCCGGTGAAACGACGACCGTTACCTTTACGATTGACCGGCAAGCGCTAAGCTACTACGATCCGGCTGTGCCGGGCTGGGTAGCCGAACCGGGTGAGTTTATGGTGTTCGTAGGCCGTTCGGCGGCTGACATCCGGCTGAGTGCGTCGTTTGAGCTGGTTGCAGCGTAAGAGCTGCTGCGACTTCTGCTTACACCAATGCCAAAAGATAAGGGCGAACCAAGGTTCGCCCTTTCTCGTCTATCTTGCCTCGCCCTATCACACCGGCGGCCACGGCACGTGCGGGCCGGGGCCGGGCGGCGGGTAGCGGCCGGTTTCAAGCAGATGGTTGAGCCGGCGGCGCAACGCTTTGACCTCAGCGCGATCGAGAAGCATGTGCAAGGTCTGAGCAACCTGATCGTTCTGATCGAGCCGTTGGCGGAACGCGCTAAACGCCGCCATCACCTCATCAGGCAGCGGTTCGCCGACAAAATCCCACAACACGGTGCGCAGCTTTGGCTCGACGTGGAAGCAGATGCCGTGGTCAATTGCCCACAAGCGGCCATCGCGCCCTTGCAGGCAGTGGCCGCTCTTGCGATCAGCATTGTTGACGAGACAATCAAACGCGCAGAGCTGTCTGATTTCTTGCTCGTAGCCGCCTTGCTTCAACATCGTAAATAGATGCACCTCCTCATCGTTATCAATGAAGAGCTGCACCATGCCAACCCCATACGGCCCGTCGCGCACCACCGTCGGCGGCACCAGATGGAAGCCTAGCGCCTCGCTCACTACATACGCCGCCGCCTCCCGCCGGTAGAGCGTGCCGCGCGGAAAGTCCCACAGCGGACGCTCGCCGCGCTGCGGTTTGTACACCGCCAGCAGGTGCAAATCTTCGTACACGACGCTGGTGAGCAGGGTGTAGTTGCTGCTATACGGCATCGCCGCTTCAACGCTCATCTCTCCCTGAGCCAGCGCCGTCAACACGCGAGCGACGCTCAATTGACGCGAGTGGTTGCGCTCCAGCTCCATACCGTCCCCTTACCGTGTGATGGGTTGGTTATTAAACGCAAAGACGGCTCAACTATACACCGGCCCATGCCCGTTGCGATGCGGGCAAAAATGGCCGCTCGGATCGATTGGGCGCCCGCAGTTGCCGCAGATTGGCCGTCCAGCCGCCACTACCCGCTCGGCATGAATGCTCAACGCCTTCATCTGCTCGCGAGTAGCGGAAAAGCGGGCCGAGAGCGGCTCTTCGCCGCTACCTTCAGGCATACCTTGCGCCAGCAGCACGACTCGATCGCGTTCACTGTCGTAGCCTAGGCCCAATTGATAGATGCGGAACTCAGGTTCGAGCGGCTCTTCGAGACTCATATCGGCCACGATCAGATCGTCAGAAGTGGCCAAACGCGGATTGCGCTCGCCAATCGTTTCAAGCAAGCGGTTAATGGCGTTGGCCAATTCACGAATCTGCTCTTTCTCGGCCAACAGTGTCACCAACCGATTGCCACGCCGGGCCTGCAAGTAAAAGACGCGCCGGCCGCGCGGCCCGACTGCGCCAGCAGTAATGCGATGCACCGATTCCAGATCAAAGGTAAACTCTGCCATGGTACTATTGTGCCTCCGTTGACGACGGGGACGTTGCCGCCGGTTCGGCTGGCGGCGCGGGCGGTTTGGGGCGAAGATGCTCGAGCGACCCGGTCTCATTGTAGGCCAACAAGCGCGGTCCCACCGGCTCGAAGGCGACAGCGCTCAACGAGCACGGATTAATGACCAGCCGCTGAAAGAGATCAATATGCATTCCGATATAATACGCCAACGCCAACCGGATCAGGTCGGCGTGGGATACGACAGCAATCATCTCACCCTGATGGCGAGCGCGCAGTTGGTCAAGGGCGCTGACCATGCGCATCTGCGCTTCGCCAAGCGTCTCGCCCTTGGGGAAGCGGGTACCGCTCGGATAGTGTTGCACCCCCGGCCACAACTCGTGCTTGTATAACTCTTTCAGCTCGGCCCCTTCCCACTCGCCATACCGCACTTCGCCGATCTGCTCAACGATCCGCAACGGCAGCCCGCGCGGTTCAGCAATTGCCCGCGCCGTCTCGATGCAGCGATCGAGCGGGCTAGTGTAGAGCGCCGTAATTGGCAGATCGCCAAGCCGTTCGCTCAGCGCCGCTGCTTGCCGCCGGCCCTCTTCGCTCAGATGAACTCCCGGCAGCCAGCCAGCTAGCCGGCCATGCACCCAATCGTTCATGCCATGGCGAATTAAGAGCAAGATGGTCGGGCGGCGTTCTGAGTGTGACACAACTGCACCTGTCACCTTTCAAGTTTATTGTGCGAGAGCGTAACTCGAGCCACTGCCTATCGCAAGTGCGGGCGTACCTTGTGGCTGCGCCCCGATCTGGCTACGCTCATAGATCGTGCGATCTCTGCTTCCCTCTTCATGATACCACGGATACGCGCCATTCCTTGCCTATTACGCCGGGCCGGCCACACTTACCGCCAATGCTCCCGCCAGCTTAGTCGCGTCGAGAGTAAACGCGCGGCCAAAGCCCCCCACATAACGCGCTTCGCGCAATTCAACCCGAAACAGGGTAAAATCGGGCAAGGCGAAGAGATGCTGTTGGCCGGGCAATTGGCGCAAATAGCACTCTTGGGCAACGGCATAGCCGGGCGCATCGCGCAAGATCGGCTGCGCCGCGCCTTGCAGCGTCACCCGTGCCAGCGCCTGCGGATCGGCCACACTTGCTGGCGCAGCCGTGATTAGCAACGAAAGGCGCGGATCGGCGAACAGATGGTTGGTGTGCGCCGCCAACCGGCTGAGCAGCAGCAGAAGACTTGGCGCTTGCCCATCGCGCCGTTCGACAGCGTACAACACATACGAAACAAACGGCGCACCATCTGGCGTGACCGTGCCGAGCGCAGCGGTATGGTTCTCGTCGATCAGCTTACGCAGCGCCACTTGATCTTCGTATCGCATGGCGAACACCTCTTTCTATCGCATGGGCGCAACGTCTATTGTAATTGGTTTTAGCCTGCTTAGCGACTGCGCCATGGCAGGTAACGCGAGTCCGTTCTGGCGCGTGGCCGGCCGCGAGTTGCCTGCGCGAACGGGTTATGCCATCAAGACAACGTGCCGCAACGCTATTCACCCTCGCTTGCCTGCTTTGGCTGGTATCGCAGCCAACACCGCATCATAACGCGGCGCGAGCGTCTCCCAGCGGTACGGCGCGGCCAGTGACGGCCAATCGCGCCGGGCCAATTCCGGCCAGCGCGCAATCAGCCGTTCTAGCGCCGCCGGTAAGTCTTCATCGCGAGCGTATAAGCAGTCGTTGTGCCACGCTGGCGGAATCAGATCGGGATAGTTAAGCCGCGCCGGCAAGAGCGGAATGCAACCACAAGCCATCGCCTCGACAATCGCCACGCCGAAATACTCTTGGATCGCCGCCGAGACCACAATATCAGCCTGTTGCAGCAAGCTCAGGTACGCAGCGCGGCTAGCGGCATAGCCCCAATGGATCGTCTGCTTTGCCCAGCGTTCCCGCGCTGCCACTAAATCAGGCGCGGTCGGGTCAATATGCTCGCCGGTTACAATCAGGCGGAAATCGATCCCGCGTGTCGCCAAATATTCCAGCGCCGCCATAACCACCTGCGGCTGCTTATCGTACTCCCAGCGCGCATTCCACAGGATCACTGGCGGCGCAGCGCAATCACGCGGCGGGCGCCGCGCCAATGACGGCAGATCGAGGCCGGGTGGCAAGACCTGCGCTTTGGCCGCGATCTGCTCGACCGTCTGCAATTCGTGATAGTCATGATACCGCCGCAACATCGCCGGCAACGCTGCCAAAAAGTCGCGCTGGTGGAACGCAGAATTGAAGATCACAGCATCAGCGGCCAGCGCACTGGTGAAGTTCATCCACGCAAACGTATAATCACGCTTGCGCTCTGGCGGTAGCGGATACGTCAGTTGATTTTCGTGAAAATAGACGACAATCGGTACGTTGCCTAATTGGCGCAGCGTAAGCGCGCGAAAGGTGGCCACATCAAGCATATCGGTAGTAACGATCAGATCAGGCAGATCGCGCCGTTCGGCCACCTGCCGGGCCAGCGTCACTGCCCCACCCCGCATGCGCCAGCGCCAGCCGCCGGCTTGGCTGAGGGTGATGAGCGTGACATGGTGCGCGCTATAGGCAGCGTAGCCGGCGGCCACTGCCGCATGCGAACCGCCGTGAAAGGGATCGAGCCACCAGATATGCATAGCTATAACTTTACCACACGTTCCTCACATTCCTGCGCACCGCGCGCCCCCTTCGTCATTGCGAGCCGCGCGCAGCGTGGCGCAGTAATCTCCTGCTCCCCTCTTGTCATTGCGAGCCGCGCCCAGCGCGGCGCAGCAATCCCCTGCTTTAGCGCCTTCCCTGCTTCCCCGCCAGCCCCCCCCGCCCGTGCTCAGAGGTCACCGGTATCCCGCCGCGCGCCCCCTTGTCATTGCGAGCCACGCCCAGCGTGGCGCAGCAATCTCCTGCTCCCCCCTTGTCATTGCGAGCCGCGCCCAGCGCGGCGAAGCAATCTCCTGCTCCAGCGCCTTCCCTGCTTCCCCGCCAGCCCCCCGCCCGTGCTCGAAGGTCACTGGTGTCCCGCCGCGCGCCCCCCCTGTCATTGCGAGCCGCGCGCAGCGTGGCGCAGCAATCTCCTGCTTTAGCGCCTTCCCCTCACACGCATGTGGACGTGCATAAGGTAGGAGGGACACAGCGTCGCCATGTCCCTCCTGCAGCCATCTATATGTTGACTTCATCATCACCCCTCGACCCGTGTCAAATAGGCATTCACCCCCGCCACCCCCAACTGCGCTTCGAGCGCTAGCATATGGCGCAACGGTTGGTGATATGGATGGTGCTCATCGAGCATACGGGCAGCCGCCTTCTGGCTGCCAAGTTGCAACAGATGATGGTACGCCACCCATTCGGCGTGCCCCTCGCGCAAAAAATCGTTGCGCAACAGCGGGCAATGCTCGGCTTGCCAAGCATGGGCATATTCGTGGGCGGCCGTGATGCGAAAGACTAGCATTGGCAAGCCATAGAGCAGATAGATTACCCGTAGATGGTTTTGGCGCTGATAAAGGCCGAGTGTGTGCATGCCGGCAGGCGATGGCTGGCGTAGGCGAGCCATGGTGGGCGCATCAATCAGCCGGAAGGCTACGCCGACATTCAACTGCAACCCCATACCCTCGACCAACATACTCGCCGTTTGCTGGAAGAGCTGGTGGGCCTGCGCCGGATCATAGATCGCTACCGTATGGCAAGCATCGCACTGCCGCCGGCCATCGTGCAGATTCCAAAACCGATTGCCCAGCGGCGCGCCGCAAGTGTCGCAGCGTGGACGTGTCGCAATACACTGCGGGCAAAACCGGTCGGGCCGGTCAATCAAGACGTAGTAGCCATTGGTTAGCGGTTGCCCGCAACTGGCGCAGCGCGTGCGATTGGCCGGCATTACGCACCTCAACTCGTTAGTTTACACCGAAGCAATCTCCTTCATCTCTTGCTGAAGATGGCACCGGTGGCTCACCCTGAACGGCAGAGCACCTGCAGACCGCTTAGCCCGCACTATGCGGCGGCGGCCCGGCGAGTTGCTCGGCCAGCCAGCGCTGCATCAGATTGAGACCGTTCGGATGCAGGCTGTGCCCAACCGGGTCTTCGTGGTATTGGTGGCGCGGCGCATATTGAGCCAGCAGATCGCGGGTAGCACGGGCCTGCTCAACCGGGATCACCTCATCGTAGCTGCCATGCAATTGCAAGATCGGCAACTGGCTTAGGCCTAGCGCTGGCGGTTGCGTGGTCAAAGCCGGATCGAGATAGCCGTTAGCGGCGATCACACCGGCTAACCGTTCGGGAATCCGCCATGCTAAAGCCAGACTAAGGATTGCGCCTTGGCTGAAACCAAATAGATAGGTGCGCTGAGGATCGGTGCCGATCCGGCTCGGCAACTCGCTGACAAACTTGATCAGTAGTTCAACCGCCTGCGCCCGCCCCACCGGATCGGGGATTAGCCGTCCGGGAGCGCCGCTCAGTTCATACCATGCAAACCCGCCCCATGGCAATGCGATCGGCGCGCGAGCGCTGACAATATGCATCCGGTCATCGATCAGATCGGCCAACTCGAACAGATCGCGTTCGTGGCTGCCAAAGCCATGCAACATAAGTAAAAGCGGCGCTGGCCCAGCCTCGACGAGTGGACGCCGTTCAACGGTGCGAATTGTGGTCATGGAATCACCAATTCCTGTCCTACTTGCAAATTATCGCCTTGCGCTGGAGTAAGATTGTTGGCCTGCAAAATTGCTTCAATTGTAACCCCAAACCGTTCGGCAATGGCGCGCAGAGTGTCGCCGGCCTGCACCGTATAGCGCCGCGGCCCAGCGGCAGTTGGCGCTGGCGTTGGTTCCGCTGTTGCCGTTGGCACTGGAGTTGGCGTTGGTTCTAGTGTCGCAGTTGGCTCTGGGGTTGGCGTTGGTTCTGGTGTCGCAGTCAACGTAGGCGTCAGTGTTGGTCGCGGGGTTAAGGTTGGCAACACTGGCTGCGGAGTGGAAGTTAACAGTGCCGGCGCTGTCTCCGCATCGATCGCTTCGGCGACAGGCGGCGACCACGCTGGCAGTAGAGTCAAATCACCGATCCGTAATGGCGGCAACGGACTACGGCTAATAATCAACAATACTGCCGCTGCAATGATCAGAACGACACCTGCGCCAATGGCAACCCCAGTGCTACCAATGCGCGGTTGCAATAGACGCAATATAATCGCGCCGATTGGCGGCCCGCCGAGGGCCAGCGCTAACAACAACCAAAGCATTGTTTCTGATAACATATATATCCTTGTCGAGCTGGCCCCAATCACGGCGCCAGTGCCCACGCCGGGTTATAATCGCGCCCCAATATCAAGACAATATCGGCGCCCAACGGATGCGGCGGCGCATCAGCCGGCGGCGTGGTGAAGACTTGGGTCGCCGGTAAGCCCAGATGGGCAACGAGCCGTGCTAGTGCCGCTGGCTTACCGGTGTAATCAATCACGATCGTCGTTTCACGGCGGTCGCTGTTGGCAGGCGGCAAGGTGCGGAAACCGGCATTATCAAGCGCCCGGCTCACCCGCGCCGCTAGTCCGTTAACAGGCGTGCCATTGAACACCTGCACCATCGCTTGTTCCCGATCGAGCCGCGGTCCGGCCCGCACCCGCTCCACGAGCGCCGCCAAATCGCGCCGGTTCCAATAGATATCAGAACCGATTTCAGCAACTACGGCCACTTCGCGCGGATTGATACTAAAAGTCGCAATCCGATCGACATCAATCGCTTGGGCAAGTGCCACCAGCTCACGCAAGGCAGCCGGATCATCGATTGGCAGCGTTGTCTTGATGCTACGCCGCGCCTCAGCAACTAACGCTGACACAGCCCCCGCCTGATCGAGCACGCCACGCGACCGCACTGTTGCGAGCGCAGCCTGCAAAATCGCCTGTTGGCGACGAGCGCGGTCAAAATCGCTTGAGCCGTGGCGCGAGCGAGCGTAGCGCAGCGCGGTCGCGCCATCGAGCACTTGCAAGCCGGCAGGAATAAAGATCCGCTCGTATCCGTAATCTTCCGTGGGAAAACTGCTATCTAGCAAGGGGTAGGGGACATCAATGATCACGCCGCCAATCGCGTCGATCAGCCGCTCAAAGCCGGCAAAATCAACCTGAGCCACGTAATTGACCGGCACATTTAGCAGCGTAGCCACTGTCTCAGCGGCGAGCGCAGCGCCTGCCGCTGCCGGATCGACACCGCGGCCATACAGCTCGGCAGCATGGTGATAGCCATAACTATACGCCGCGTTGATCTTCTGCTCGCCCAAACCACGGATGGCGGCCACCGTATCGCGTGGGATCGAGAGCAAGCTGACCCACTGCTCGCTTGGATTCACGTAGGCCAAGATGAGGGTATCGCTACGCACCCCCTCCGCGCCATCGTGACGGCGATCAACGCCGAGCAGCAACACTGTAAACGGTTGGCGGAAGACGGTATTCGCCGGCGCTGCCCCATCCAGCGGGCGCGGATCGGAAAATCGCATGCCAGCGACCGTTGCATTCCACGCCCAGACCGCACCCCAGACTGCAACCAACACGGCCAGCGCCAGCCCGCTAAACACCCAAACACGTCGCCAGCGTTGCCGCCGTTGCGCCCGCAGATAGGCCACCCGCTCGCGGGCGCTGGCTCGCCGCTGCTGCTGCCTGTCGTCACCTTGCCAACCCATTGCCGCTAACCCTGCTATTCCTCACCTTCTGGCTCATCGGGCGGCTCATAGGGGCCGGTGGCGATAATTGGGGCGCTGACCATCAGGCGTCGCAAACCGGGCGCTTCACTGCATGGCAAGATCCCCAGCACGACAATGCTCATATCATCGCTAGGCTGGCCATCATCAAGCTCGAGCGCCCGTTGCATAATGCTATCCACGAGGGTCTGTGGGTCGCGCCCGTCGCGCGCCGGCCATGCCGCGAGATAATTCGGCAAACCCAAATCCTCGCCGCGCCGTTCGCCTGCGCGCAGCAATCCATCGGTGAATAACACTATATAGGTGTAGGCAGCAATCGGCAACTCGCTGATCTGCGGCCGGATCAGCGGCTGCAAGCCGATCGGTGCCGAAGGCGCGTTAAAGCTACGCAAGCCTTGCGGTGTGACAGCAAAAAATGGTGCCGGATTATTGCGCGTGACGAGGATTTTGTTGCCGGCAAAGTCCACCGAGAGGATATTGAGCGTAGCGGCGGCCTGCCCCATGCGATAGGTGTAGAGATAATCATGGACAGCGCGCGCGACTGCGCCATCACGCGCGCCATCTTTCAGCAACGTAATCGCGCGGGTGGCCACTAGATGCGACAACGTCTTGGCGCTGCGTCCGCTTCCTTGGCCATCGGCTAGCACAAACGAAAACCCGCCACCCGGTCGCTCGATCATCTCGAATGTATCGCCGCTCTCAACCTCGCCGGCGCGGGGAACTTTGGCAATTGCAACCCGCATCTCTAGATCTGCCATGGCTTGTATCCCCTCTGGCTCGCCCACTATCCGTTACAGCATACCACAAGTTGCCCCATGCTATAATCAGAGCGTTACCTGAAATGTTCTTACTGAGTATGTCAAGGAGGACAAAGATGTCCGCACCGCGGATCTTTCACAATCTTATCGGCGGCGAGTTTGTGCCGGCTCAGAGTGGCAAAACCTTCGAGCGCCGCAATCCTGCTGATACGCGCGATCTCGTCGGCGTATTTGCCGATAGCGACGAGCGCGATGTGCATGCGGCGGTCGAAGCGGCGAAGGCCGCCTTTGCCACATGGAGCAAGGTGCCGGCGCCGAAGCGCGGCGAGATTCTGCTTCGCGCCGCTGAATTGTTGCAAGCGCGGAAGGAACAGTATAGCCGTGACCTGACCCGCGAGATGGGGAAGCCACTGTTTGAGGCCGGTGGCGATATTGTTGAGGCGATTGGCATGGCCCAATATGCCGGCGGCGAAGGTCGCCGTATGCACGGCGTCACTACGCCATCGGAACTGCCCAACAAGTTTCAGATGAGCATTCGCCAGCCGATTGGCGTGGTTGGCCTCATCACGCCGTGGAACTTCCCGATGGCAATCGCGTCGTGGAAGATGCTGCCGGCGATTGTGTGTGGCAACACCGTCGTGATCAAGCCGGGTGAAGACGCTTCGGTCAGCACCTACAATTTAGTGCAGTGCCTGATGGAAGCCGGTCTGCCACCCGGCGTAGTTAACATCGTAACGGGCTATGGGCCGAAAGCCGGCCAGCCGCTGGTCGAACATCCCGATGTGCCGGTTATCTCATTCACCGGCAGCACCGAAACAGGCCGGTTAGTATACGAGCTGGGCGCGCGCCGGATTAAGCGAGTCAGCCTTGAGATGGGCGGCAAGAACCCGCTGATCGTTATGCCCGACGCCGATCTTGATCTCGCGCTCGACGGCGTATTGTGGGCGGCGTTTGGCACCACCGGCCAGCGCTGCACCGCCACCAGCCGCCTGATCGTCCACCGGGCAGTGGCCAAAGAGCTGGTTGATCGGATTGTTGCCCGCGCCCAGTCGTTGCGGATCGGCAACGGCCTCGATCCGGCCACCGAGATGGGGCCACTAGTCAACGAGAAGCAGATGCAGCGGGTGTTGAATTACATCGAGATTGGCAAGCAAGAGGGCGCGATCCTACGCTGTGGCGGCTACCGGCTAACCGGCGGCGATTACGACTACGGCTACTTTATTGCGCCGACCGTCTTTACCGACGTCACGCCGCAGATGCGCATCGCCCGCGAAGAGATCTTTGGGCCAGTGCTCAGTGTGATTGAGGTGGATAGCCTTGATGAGGCGGTGGCGATTGCCAACGATGTCGCTTATGGTCTTAGCTCGGCGATCTACACCCGCGACATCAATGCCGCCTTCCGCGCTATGCAGGCGCTGCAAGCCGGGATTGTCTATATCAACGCGCCCACTATCGGCGCCGAGATTCACCTCCCCTTCGGCGGCGTCAAAGCCACCGGCAACGGTCACCGCGAAGCCGGCCCCACGATGCTCGATGTCTTCTCCGAATGGAAGAGCGTATATATCGATTACAGCGGCGCGTTGCAGCGAGCGCAGATTGATAACGTCGATTAATTGCGGATTCATGGTTATATAGCCATTGGGGCGCACATTTGTGCGTCCCGATCATTTTACGACAATGTATCGTGTTGATCACTCATCACACTAACGAACAAATTGTCATCCAGCCCAGTGTTTATTGGTTAGCCATGGAAATAGAGTGGTAATATGAATATGATACCCTGTTATCGTCACAATATGGTTATTAAGATAGAGTTAAGATGCTAATCCGAGGGCTATTAACCATATTTCTACTATTTTTGTCGGCATGTTCACTCGTGACTCTGCCAACGCCCACACCGGTGGCGCAAAAACTCATTATTACCGGTTGGGTAGGTTACATGCCGCGGGAACTGGTCGCCGCTTTCAGTGCTGAAACCGGAATAGCGGTGGAGTATATCGGTTACGATACCGCTGAAGATGCAATTGCGGCCCTTGAGCAGGGGGCAGAATACGATCTCATGATCGTAAGTTATCAATTCATCCCCGATCTGATTCGCAATGGCGCGATCGTGCCGATCGACTACGCCAATATTCCCAATGCGCGCAACCTTAGCGCCAATTTCCGCGATCTCGCGTTTGATCCGGGCAATCGCTATTCAGTAGTCTACCAGTGGGGCGCCACCGGTCTGCTCATTCGCACCGATCTGCTCGAACGCCCAATCACGCGCTGGGCTGATCTGTGGGAACCAGCGCTCGCCGGCAAGATTTTGCTCTGGCCAATCCCGCGCGATACGGTAAGCGTGCTGCTTAAATCGCTTGGTTATTCAATCAATACCACCAACCCTGACCATCTAGCCGTAGCACTCGAACGGGCGCCAGAGTTTGCTCGCCGGGTTGGTTGGGTGGAATCGGGCGTCGACTCGGTGTCTCAATATCTTGTGTCTGGCGAATATGTGGTGGCCTTGGGCTGGGCTTACGACGCGATCGATGCCCAACGCCAAAGTGATGCCATCGCCTACATAACCCCCAGCGAAGGCACTATCTTGTGGATCGATAGTTTCGTTATCCCGGCTGCTAGCCCCAACCAAGTGTTGGCCGAACGGTTTATCGATTTCGTCTTGCGCCCAGATATGAGCGCATTGGTAACTAATCAGTTGGCAATGGCCACTGCCAACGAGGCATCTTGGCCGCTAGTGCAGCCTGAATTTCGGAACAGCGAGGCTATCTTTCCATCGCTAGCTACGCTGCAACGCGCTGAATTGGAAATGCCGCTTGATCCGGCAACAAAAGCAATATATGATGAAATATGGAACGTATTTCTCCCTGCTAGACCATAAAAAATATGCATCGCTCTCTGCACCTCATCCTAGTCCTCATCCTTACCGCGTGCAGTGCGCTACCGATGACCACACCGGCTACGCCACCGGCATCGGCTAAGCTAGTCATTGCCGGCTGGGCCGGCTATATGCCGCAAGCGCTGCTCGATGCCTTTCGCGCTGAAACCGGAATTGAGGTTGAATACATCGTGTACGAAAAACAGCTTGAAGCGATTGATCAATTGCGCGCCGGGGCAGAATATGATGTGGTAGTGATGGGCAACCCGTTGGTGCCAACCTTGATCGCAGAAGGGCTATTGGCCCCAATTGATTATGGCCAAGTCCCCAACTTTCGCTATGTCAGCGCCAACTTCCGCGATCTGAGCTACGATCCCGGCAGTCGTTACTCGGTAGTCTTTCAATGGGGAGTAGGCGGGTTGGTGGTGCGGCCTGACCTGCTTGAGCGCCCGATTACACGCTGGGCCGATCTGTGGGATCCAGCGTTGGCCGGCAAAGTCGCGCTGTGGTTAGAAGAAGATCAGCTCTTTATGATTGCGCTCAAAATGATGGGGCAACCACTCAACGTAACTGATCCTAAGATACTCGATCAGGCCGCTGAACGCTTGCGCGAACTGTTACCGAACTTGGTTGCGCTTGATCCGGCTATGCCCAACGCCGCCGAACTTCTTGCCAAAGGCACTTATCCGGTGCTGTATGGCTGGTCATTTGATGCGCTGGAAGGGCACGCGCTCAATCCGGCGGTTACGTTCGTTCTTCCTGAAGAGGGGCCATTACTCTGGATTGATACGCTTGTAGTACCCAACAACAGCACCCAGAAAGCTGCTGCTTTCCAATTTATCGATTTTGTCTTGCGCCCAGAAATGTGCGCGCTGATTACGAATGAAATCTATGTCGCAACGGCGAATGATCAGGCGATGCCCTTGATTGACCCGGCCCTGCAAAATCACCCGTGGATCTTTCCGAACGGTGAGGATATGCTAAAGGCCGAATATATGTTGGAACCAGCGGGCGATCTGGTTGAATACCGGCATCAACTTTGGGAACAACTGCTGGCGACGATGGTGAGGTGATGTGTGCGACGCTTGCGGATTTGGCTGTACTCCCTAAACCAACACCTGAGCGCCAGCTTACAGGCTAAGCTGTCACTCTTTCTCAGCTTGATGCTGGCTTTAATCTTGCTAGTAGCAGCGTATGGCGTCTTCTTGTTCATCGAGTCGATCGAACACGAGGGTTGGGCCGGTCGCCAGCGCGAAGCAGCGCAGAATGCCGTGCGCACAATTGACGACTTTTTGCTGCGCGTCGAAGACACATTGACACTGGTAGGCGCGCTGTCGGTAGAGCAGGTAGAACGCTCACCGGATTTACTGCCCGAAATCTTAAACCGAGTGCCAGCATGGATCGAGATTGTGCGAGTTGACAGCAATGGTCGCGTCGTGGCCAAAGTAACCCGTGATCGGTCGCTACTTGCCGATCTGGTCACGATCCCGATGGCCAACTGGTTTCAACAGGCCCGCGCCGGCCAGCACTATCTCGGTCCAGTCTTCATTACCTCCGATAGCGAACCCTATATTATTATGGCAATGCCGGCCAGTGACGGTGGCGTGGTAGCCGGACGGTTGCGGATGAATCTGTTGTGGGAAACGGTGGCAGCTATCCGCTTTGGTCGCACTGGCAGCGCCTATATTGTTGATAATCAGGGAGTAATTATAGCCCATCCCAATCCGCAAATTGTACTTGATTACACCACAATTAGCGATCGCCCTGAGTTTCGCGAGTTTCCACCCGATGGCAATCAGCGGCTATATATCAATCTGTTTGGCGAAGAGACGCTCGGCGTAGCGCTCAATATTCCCGGCACGCCGTGGCGTTTGTTGGCTGAGGTACCAGAAGCCGAAGCAACTGAACTTTCAACTCAAGCCGGGATAACCTTTATCATTAGCCTGATCATTTTCGGCATATCGATCCTCTTGGCTACCAACTATCTGCTCCACCGGTTTGTGTTCGGCATACTGGAGGAATTGCGCCAAGGCGCTGAACGGATCGGCGGCGGCGATTTGACCCATCCGCTGCCGGTGCGCTCGGAACGCGAAGTGGCGCAGGTGGCGCGCGCCTTTAACGAAATGATGCATCAGTTGCGCACTCGCAATGCTAAGATTGCCCAACAAACCGAGAGCCTCAAGGCCGAGATTCAAGAGCGCCGCCGCATTGAACAGGAGCTGATCAAAGCCCGCGACGCAGCCGAAGCCGCCTCGCGCGCTAAGAGCACCTTTCTTGCCACCATGAGCCATGAGCTGCGCACGCCACTGACGGCCATCATCGGCTATAGCCAATTGATGGAGCAACTAGTTCACAAAGGCATCTACGAAACGGTCATCCACGACGTGAGCCGCATCCGGGCCGCCGGCACGCACCTGCTCAGCCTAATCAACGATATTCTCGACATTTCGAAGATTGAGGCCGGCCGCATGACGGTCAGCGTTGAGTATGCCGATGTGGCCGATCTGGTGCGCGCTGCTGTGAACACTGTGCTGCCACAAATGGATAAGAACCGAAATCGCTTCCACATTCATTGCCCGCTCGATATTGGCATACTCAATAGCGATACCACCAAGGTGCGGCAAGCGCTGATTAATCTGCTTAGCAATGCGGCCAAATTTACCGAAGATGGCGAGGTAACACTGACAGTGACCCGCCACGAGAAAGATGGACAAGCATGGTTCCGTTTTGTGGTGGCTGATACCGGCATTGGCATCCCTGCTGACAAACTCGATAAGTTGTTCAAACCCTTCTCGCAGGTTGATGACTCGCCGACGCGCAAATACGGCGGCACTGGGCTAGGTTTGGCGCTTAGCCAGCGTTTGTGCGAACTGGTCGGTGGGCGGATTACTGTAGAAAGTACGGTAGGAGTAGGCTCAACCTTTACGATGGAAATACCGGCCGAATTGGGCAATGTGCTGCCGGCGCCAACCCTACAACTAACTGATCTCCCCGCTCCTGAGGTTGCGATTGAGTCCTCCTCGGTCGCAAATGAGGCTGCCGCACCGGTAAGCAATGCCATCATGCTGGTGATCGATGATGATCCAACTATCGGTGATCTGATTAGACGGTTGGCGCCAAGCAACGAGGTCTACGTCGTCACTGCTGAGAGCGGCACAGAGGGGTTACGTTTAGCGAACGATCTGCTGCCTGATTTGATCGTGCTCGATCTCAAGCTGCCTGACTTACATGGTCTTGAGGTGCTAGCCCGGTTGCGCGAAACACCGGAATTGGCCTCCATTCCAGTCGTTGTCTTAACGATCGACGATCATGCCCGGCGTGGCTTGACCTTGGAAGTGGCTGAGTATCTGGTCAAACCGGTTGAACCAGAAAAGTTGCTCAACGTTGTTCGGCACTATTGCCGGCGCCAAGCCGAAGAACCGCCTTCCCACATTCTGATCGTTGAAGATGATCAGGCCCTTGCCGAGCTGGTAGCGCGCACTTTGCGCAGCGCCGGCTGGCCGGTCGAGGTAGCATTTGATGGCGAGACTGGCCTTGCCGCAGCGATTGTCCGGCCGCCGGGTCTGATCTTGCTCGACTACATGCTGCCGAAGATGGATGGCCTGCAACTCCTCGAACGCCTGCGGGCCGACCCGGTTGGGCAGACCATCCCGGTGATTTTAATGACCGCGCGCGATCTGACGGTGGAAGAACGGCAAAGGTTGGCAAGCACGGTCAACGCGATCCAGCACAAGGCAGAGCTAGATCTTGAGCAGATCATCACCCGGATCCGGCAGATGATGCAACGCCATCTGGCATCTTCCGCCACCGATACAATTCAAAACTAACAGGTGTGTAGCGCAAGGAATGTTATGGGCTGGAGTACGGCACCTATGGCGAAGATATTGATCGTAGAAGATGACGCCAACAATCGCGAACTGATCGCGCGTATCGTAGAATTAATGGGTCATGAACCCATATTGGCAGTGGATGGCGCGCAAGGCGTGGCACTCGCGCGAAGCATGCAACCCGATTTGATCATTATGGATATGGGCTTGCCGGTGCTCAATGGCTGGCAAGCGACTCATCGCATCAAGTCGCAACCGACCACGCGCCATATTCCAGTGCTGGCCTTGACGGCTTACGCTTTGCACGAAGATCGACTTCGCTCATTAGCTGCCGGATGTGATGACTTCGAGACCAAGCCGATCGATTTTGGCCGTTTCCGTGAAAAGGTGCAAGCTCTCCTCAGCCGCACTGCTTAGATAGACGAGCAGGCTATGAATAACCTTCCACCTGTGCAGCCGGATGTTGCCGAGACGCAACCCGGCCACATTCTGATCGTTGATGATCAGGAAGTATTGCGCTTTTTGCTCCGGCGCGAACTCGCTGCCCTTGGCTATACCGTAGATGAGGCGCCTGACGGCCATACTGCGCTGCGCATGCTCCGGCAACGCAAGTTTGATCTGGTGTTGCTCGATATTATGATGCCCGACCTAGACGGGATGCAGGTGTTGCATCAGATCAAGCATGATCCTGACCTTCGCGATCTATCGGTCATTGTCGTCTCAGCCGATACCGATCTCGACCACATCGTCACCTGTATCCGTAACGGGGCCGATGATTACGTCTTCAAGCCATACAATATCATTCTTTTGAATGCGCGCATCAACGCTAGCCTCGAACGCAAACGGCTGCATGACCGCGAACGGCGTTACCAGCGTGAGCTTGAGCGCATCGTCGCCGAACGCACTGCCGATCTCGAACGTTCACAAGCGGCGTTGCGCGTCAGTGAAGAGCGTTATGCGTTGGCCGCCCGTGGCGCCAATGATGGATTGTGGGATTGGAACATCGCCGCCGGCACGATCTACTTTTCGCCGCGCTGGAAGGAGATGCTCGGCTACGCCGAAGACGAAATCGGCGATACGCCAAACGAATGGTTCGATCGCATCCACCCCGATGATCGCGAGTTATTTGAAGTGCGGCTGATGGCCCATTTTCGCCGGCTGCTCTCGAATTTTCAGCACGAATACCGCATTCTGCATCGTGATGGATCGTACCGCTGGATGCTCTGTCGCGGGCTGGCAATCTGGAATGACCGTGGTCAGGCAGTGCGGATTGCCGGTTCGCAAACCGATATTACTGATCGCAAAAAGGCTGAGCAACAACTCCAACACGATGCCCTGCACGACAGCCTGACCGGCTTGCCCAATCGCGTTCTCTTCACCGACCGGCTCGAGCGCGCGATTGTGCGGCTGCGCCGTGAACCGGATCGCCACTTTGCCGTGCTTTTTCTCGATCTCGACCGGTTTAAGGTCATCAACGACAGCCTCGGTCACGAAGTCGGCGATCAATTGCTGATTGCAGCCGCAGTGCGATTGCAAGAATCGGTGCGTCCGAGCGACACGGTGGCCCGGCTCGGCGGCGATGAGTTCACGGTGCTACTTGAGCCAATCGAGCACGAACAGCAAGCCGAGCAGGTGGCCGAACGCATCCAGCAGGCGCTGTCGGCGCCACTCTACCTGCAGGGGCATACGATTGTCATTTCATCGAGCATCGGTATTGCCTACAGTAGCAATGGTTACGTGCAGGCCAGTGTCCTGATCCGCGATGCCGATACCGCTATGTACCACGCGAAACTGCGCGGCAAGGCTTGCTACGTGCGCTTTGATCCCTCAATGCATACTGCGGCGCTGGCCAAACTGCAACTCGAACAAGACCTGCGCCTCGCCCTCGAACACAATGAGTTTCGCCTCTTCTACCAGCCGATTGTCTTGTTGCGCACTGGCGCCATTGTCGGGTTTGAAGCGCTCATCCGTTGGCAACATCCCCAGCGCGGGTTGCTTTCGCCTAGTGAATTCTTGCCGCTGGCTGAAGAGGCCGGACTGATTGTGCCGATTACGTGGTGGGTTCTGGAGGAAGCTTGCAGCCAGATGCAGCGCTGGCGTGAGCAGATACCCACCGAACCGGGCTTGTCGATCAGCGTGAACTTGCCCGGACGGGTTTTTACTCAGCCTGAACTCATTGAACGGCTTCGGCATGTGCTAGATCAGACCGGTCTACCGCCCCAATATTTGAAGCTCGAAATTACCGAACATACATTTATCGAGTTTGGCAGTCTAACCAACAATCTGTTGGCCGGTATTCGGAATCTAGGCATTGAGTTATGCATTGACGATTTTGGCACTGGTTATTCCTCGTTGAGCTACCTCCACACCTTCCCGGTGAATGTGCTCAAGATCGATCGATCGTTTGTCAGCCGGCTCGGTGAAAAGTCAGGGCAAGGCGATATTGTGCAGACCATCATCCAACTGGCCCGCAACCTCAATATGGAAGTCGTGGCCGAGGGCATCGAAACGCCAGAACAATTTGAACAATTGAAGCAGTTGGCATGCAGCCACGGTCAAGGCTGGCTATTTGCTCCGGCATTGAGCGAAGCCGAAGCGCAGGCGTTGATTTGCACAATAAAGGCGTAGAGATGGCCCAGCGATCCGTCTCTACACCAACCACCCATGCTATACTGCTCCCGTGAAGAAAGGAGCACGTATGGCACGCATACGGGTACTCCGGCAGCGCATCGCGTTGGGACTAGCATGCATCCTTTGCTGTGCGCTGGCGGGCTGCTTGATGCCGATCACGCAACCATCACCAACGCCAACCCCCACTACCCTTCCCGCAACTGCAACACCCATCCCGATCACTGCCGCCGAACTGTGGCAGCGCGCGCTGGCTGCCAACGCGATCGGCGATGATGCTACTACGGCTAGTCTGCTCAGCCAGTTGTTGCAACTTTTTCCAATGGCCCCCGAAGCGCCGCAGGCCCGCTTGCTGCTCGCCCGGTCGTATGGTGATCGCGGCAACTGGACATCGGCAGCGGAATTGTTGCGGCCATTATTGGCCGATCCGGCTGCGCCATTTTACGCTCCGGCGCTCTTTCTCACCGCCCGCGCCCACGAGGCAGCCGGCTTGCATGCGGAAGCGGTAGCAGCCTATAACCAGTACGAAGCGCTGGGCACGCTGCTAGCGCCATACGCGACGCTGCGGGCGGCGGCTCAGTTGCGAGCCTTAGGGCGCTTGGCCGAAGCGGAAGCAAGCTACGCGCGCGCCGCTTCCGGCGCGATGGCGGCTGGCCAGCGCGCCGCCGCTTATGAACAAGCAATGGAGTTAGCCGCTACGCTGGGCCGGCCGGCTGACGGGGTAGCATACGCCCGCGAAATCCTCGCGTTTGCTGCTCAACCCGACTACCGGGCGCGTATCCTCGCGCGAGCAGCCGAATTGGCTGACGCAGCAGGCGACGCGGCGACAGCTCGTGTCTTACGCCGCGAGGCAATTGCCAGCCACGCCGGACCGAGCGCGGCGCTGGCTGCCGATGCCCTCCGCGCTGTTGGTGACCCAGCGCTCGATCCATTTGCTGCCGCTCAAGCCTACCGCACCGTGGAACGGTGGAACGACGCGATTACGATGCTCGATCTGGCGATTGCCGCCGAACAGAACGCTATTGAGGCGCTGCGCCAGCGTGGGTTGGCCCGGCGCGCGCTAGGCGATTTCGCCGGCGCGCTGGCCGATCTGGCGGCGGCCCGCGACCGCGATCCCAACAGTGACGCTGGCCGGCAAGCGGCGCTCGACTGGATCCAGACCTATGGCCAGAGTGGGATGGTCGCCGAGGCAGCCGCACTCTACCGGCAATACGCTGCAGAATGGCCTGATGACCCACGCGCGCCGGTGGCGCTCGACCGGGCGGCGCAGTTGCACGACCGCTTAGGTGATGGCGCAACCGCAACGGCGGTCAGGCTCGAACTTGGGCAACGCTACCCAACAACCATGTTGGGCATTGCTGCGCTGCATCGCGTGGCATTAGCTCGCTTTGATAGCGGCGATTTAGCCGGCGCGAGCGAGATCTGGAGCGGGCTGGCCCAGAACGGGCAAGGCATCGGGCAGGCGCTAGGCGCGTTCTGGGCCGGCAAAGTGGCGCGGCAGCTTGGCGATCCGGCTGCGACTGGCTACTTCCGGCAGGCGCTGGCTGCCGTGCCAGACAGCTACTATGCAGTGCGCGCCGCCGAAGAGCTGGGCGAAATACCGGCTGGCCCCTTGCCGATCGGCGCTCCGATCGATGCCGCAGACTGGATCGCCCTAGCCGAGTGGGTGCAAGGTTGGAGCGCGAGCGCCGGACTACCGGCGTTGGCTGGCGTAGCCGAACGCGCGCGCTTATTACACGAAGTGGGCTTGGATGATGAAGCGCGCGGCGAATGGCTCGACGGATTGCGGCAAGCAGGGGAAGACCCCGCGCGCTTGCTCGAACTGGCCCAACATGCCTATCAGGCCGGCGCGACCTACCCGGCGCTGCTGGCCGCCGAACGGCTGGCGCGGTTAGCGCCGCCGGAAGCGACCCCACCGCCAACTGCCCTGCTCCGTCTGCGCTTCCCCACGCCGTATGCCGAGCTGGTGCAGCAGGAAGCAACAGCGTTTGGGGTCGATCCACTATTGTTCTACGCACTCATCCGCCAAGAGAGTCTCTTTAACCCGGCAGCGACCTCGTGGGTTGGCGCGCGCGGCTTGGCCCAGATTATGCCCGATACCGGGCGCGGCATCGCCCAAAACCTCGGTGTCAGCAACTTTCAGCTCGACGATCTCTACCGTCCGTATGTGAGCATTCGCTTCGGCGCGTTCTACCTTGGCCGCCGGATCAAGGACATGAACGGCAGTTGGCATGGGGCGTTGGCGGCCTACAATGGCGGCTTGGGCAACGCGCAGCGCTGGGCCGGCGGCAGCGTTGTCATCGATCCTGACCGTTTCGTCGAAATGATCGACTTTAGCGAGACGCGCAATTATGTGTGGGCTGTATATGCGTTTTATGGGGTGTATCGCGGGCTGTATAAACACTCGTAATACCAACGCGGAATGTAACACAGAGGACGCTACAGTAAATTATGGTCTCCTCTGTCTGTTGGGGAGGAAGCGCCCCCTCCTCCCCCCGGAGGGGGGAGGCTGGGAGGGGGGCAGCAATGGGAGCGCCCCCACCCCTACCCTCCCCCGCTGGGGGAGGGAGCACCCCACCCCTCCCCCGGAGGGGGGAGGCTGGGAGGGGGGCAGCAATGGGAGCGCCCCACCCCTCCCCCGGAGGGGGAGGCTGGGAGGGGGCTAACACGGGAGCCGCCCCCACCCTTCCTAACTTTATTTTGACAACGAGATTGGTAGCAGTAATAATAAAGAATCATTGCACTCCTCGTCTGAGACTCCATTGCAGCGCAGCAATACCTTTCACGGCGACAGCATTTCCCAAGCATCATCATCGCTTCCGCCAACCGAGAGAGACTTGCATGGAACTACTCCTCGTTCTCTTTACCCTCATCATTCTCACTGCCAGCATTGTTTACGTCTTGCTAC
>JANWYE010000340.1 GCA_025057175.1 Chloroflexus sp.
TTAAATAGAGTATTTGATGGTTTATAACTATGTTCAAAAAACCAAAATCCCCGTGAGGGGATTGAAACCCAGTTTGTGGAGGATGCGCTTTGGCCGGATTTCAGGGTTGTGTTCAAAAAACCAAAATCCCCGTGAGGGGATTGAAACTGTATCGGCACTGTGCCGATACACGAACGGCGCATCTTATGTGTTCAAAAAACCAAAATCCCCGTGAGGGGATTGAAACCGGTACTCCCCGGCGACGCCCCCCGGCGGACCGGCCCGGCCCGTTCAAAAAACCAAAATCCCCGTGAGGGGATTGAAACGCCGCTGGCCACGTCGGTCGCGCGCCACCAGATGTCATACGTGTTCAAAAAACCAAAATCCCCGTGAGGGGATTGAAACTTGCATGCTTGGCGTCTTCGCCGCTATTGTTGCGCCAATCAGTTCAAAAAACCAAAATCCCCGTGAGGGGATTGAAACGCAAAATACGAAAACGCCAAATCAATGCGTTTTCGGTTCAAAAAACCAAAATCCCCGTGAGGGGATTGAAACGCGCAGATTCTGGTTGCGCAGATTCTGGTTGCGTAGGCGGTTCAAAAAACCAAAATCCCCGTGAGGGGATTGAAACATGTCGATCAGAGGCATAGCAAGGCTTGTTGAACCAGTTTTTGAGTTCAAAAAACCAAAATCCCCGTGAGGGGATTGAAACCAAGTTTATCTACCATCTCCATAATCTTTTCCTTTTCTTGGTTCAAAAAACCAAAATCCCCGTGAGGGGATTGAAACCTCAGGAACAGTGATGAACTGTCTATCCTGAACGCCGTAAGTTCAAAAAACCAAAATCCCCGTGAGGGGATTGAAACCCGTCACTTTGTTCGACGGTGATGACGCCGTCTAGATGGAGGACAGTTCAAAAAACCAAAATCCCCGTGAGGGGATTGAAACTAGATTGGCCGTCTTCACTGACGGCCAGCCTACGGCGGCGTTCAAAAAACCAAAATCCCCGTGAGGGGATTGAAACTTTTTGCGGTTAATGGATACAGACCGATTTGAAGAGTGTTCAAAAAACCAAAATCCCCGTGAGGGGATTGAAACCGAAATTATCTTCGACCGAGTGCTTTGTGACATGTCGTTTGTGTTCAAAAAACCAAAATCCCCGTGAGGGGATTGAAACTCACGCATCGTGCCGTCCTCGTCGCGCCACGTTCGGGGTTCAAAAAACCAAAATCCCCGTGAGGGGATTGAAACTCAAGATCATGACAAACTTGGCGCGGATCTTCAAAATCGTGTTCAAAAAACCAAAATCCCCGTGAGGGGATTGAAACCCATCGCGATACGATCTCCAGCAATCGAGCCAGTTTCATTGCGTTCAAAAAACCAAAATCCCCGTGAGGGGATTGAAACGCTGACGGGCAAACCCGCTCGGTGAGCAAGGTTGCCCGTCAAGTTCAAAAAACCAAAATCCCCGTGAGGGGATTGAAACGGCGGGCTGTCGCTTCGCTCCAGCCCCGCTCCGCGGGGGTTCAAAAAACCAAAATCCCCGTGAGGGGATTGAAACAACGAAAAGAAAAGCA
>JANWYE010000341.1 GCA_025057175.1 Chloroflexus sp.
AAAAACCAAAATCCCCGTGAGGGGATTGAAACTTTGACGAGGGCCTAGCCCATGTACGTATACGTACTGGATTCAAAAAACCAAAATCCCCGTGAGGGGATTGAAACTTAACAGCCGTCTTGTTGATGTTGCGTATCTAGATAACAATTCAAAAAACCAAAATCCCCGTGAGGGGATTGAAACCTATGATAGCAAGCGTAAAGTATTCGTTACTCAACAACAAAGGATTCAAAAAACCAAAATCCCCGTGAGGGGATTGAAACATATATACTCTGTACCATTAACCCAATAAATGTCTATTGTATTCAAAAAACCAAAATCCCCGTGAGGGGATTGAAACTTCAGCCGTATAGGTGTTGTCAAGAATGTCGTACTCGATATTCAAAAAACCAAAATCCCCGTGAGGGGATTGAAACTAATGTCTTGCCGCTCCCGTATCGCCCGTAGAATATACACATTCAAAAAACCAAAATCCCCGTGAGGGGATTGAAACACAACCTTTTTGATCCGGATAACGCCCTTGCGATCTTTGATTCAAAAAACCAAAATCCCCGTGAGGGGATTGAAACCGAACAAGGATAGCCTCCTTCACTTTCGAACTTAACTTCTCTTCAAAAAACCAAAATCCCCGTGAGGGGATTGAAACTAACTTTCTGAACCCGATTGCAATATTGTGTTGTTTTTCACTTCAAAAAACCAAAATCCCCGTGAGGGGATTGAAACTATATCTGCGGTTGTATGAGCCAAGATTCTATGAAACCTTCAAAAAACCAAAATCCCCGTGAGGGGATTGAAACGGCAATGGGTTTTATTACTGCGATTTTTACGTCACAGGTCTTCAAAAAACCAAAATCCCCGTGAGGGGATTGAAAGTTGAATACGGAGACGACACGAAGGCAAATGAAATTGTTGCAGCTTCAAAAAACCAAAATCCCCGTGAGGGGATTGAAAGACTGCATTTGTGTTGACGCCGAAGACACTGCGCTACTCAACGCCTTCAAAAAACCAAAATCCCCGTGAGGGGATTGAAAGCACGTAGCCGCACCATGCCGCCGGCGTGCCGTTGGCCATGCTTCAAAAAACCAAAATCCCCGTGAGGGGATTGAAAGAGATCGTTAACCGTGCTCCTACCGTCAACAACCCAGTTTTCTTCAAAAAACCAAAATCCCCGTGAGGGGATTGAAAGCGACGGACGCGCCTCTGTCGGTAATGTGACAATAAGTAAGCTTCAAAAAACCAAAATCCCCGTGAGGGGATTGAAACACACACCGTCATTCTTTCGAATAAGCGACCGCGTATCTCTTCAAAAAACCAAAATCCCCGTGAGGGGATTGAAAGTCCGCACTTTCTTTTGTTTCAAACGGGCCTACAAAATAGCTTCAAAAAACCAAAATCCCCGTGAGGGGATTGAAAGTGCGAAGGCGGCGGGGGTGGCGCGGGTAGGAAAAATGCGA
>JANWYE010000342.1 GCA_025057175.1 Chloroflexus sp.
CGCTATCTAGCCCAAGAGGTGCGCGAGATTCTCGCCAGCCTTGGCCTGCGCTCAATTGATGAGGCGGTTGGGCGCACCGACCTGTTGCGCCAGCGCCAGACCGGGGTCGAGGCGGCTGATATGCTCGATATGACGCCGGTGTTAGGGGCGGCTTCGCTGATCGGGCACGGGCCGATCCGCCATGGCGGCAAACCTAACGCGCTTCCACCAGAAGAGAGCCTCAATGACCGGATTATGCGTGACGCGGCTAGCGCGCTGGAAGCGAGCGGCCCAGTGCGGTTACAATACCAGATCAACAACTGCGACCGCTCGGTTGGTGCGCGCTTGGCAGGCGCGATTGGTCATCTCTATGGCGATAAGGGGTTGCCACCTAACACGATTACGATTACCTTCTACGGCCACGCTGGCCAGAGCTTCGGCGTCTTCAATGCGCCGGGAGTGACATTGCGCCTGATCGGTGACGCCAACGACTACGTTGGGAAGGGCATGGCTGGCGGGCTGATCACGATTGCGCCACCGCCCGACGCGCAGTATGTCTGGCACGAGAATGTAATCGCTGGGAATACGTTACTGTACGGCGCTACCGGCGGTGAATTGTACGCGGCAGGACGAGTTGGCGAACGCTTTGCGGTGCGCAATTCCGGCGCAACGGCTGTGGTGGAAGGGATCGGTGATCACGGCTGCGAATATATGACCGGCGGCACGGTCGTCGTGCTTGGCCCGACCGGGCGTAACTTCGGCGCCGGCATGACCGGCGGGGTCGCGTATGTACTCGACGAGCATGGCGTCTTTGCCCAACGCTACAACCCACAGTTGGTTGAACTTCGCCCGCTGAGCGACCGCGACGAGATGCGGGTGCGCGACTTGATCCGCCGCCATGTTGAACTCACCAAAAGCCCGCGTGGCAGCGAGATACTGGCCCGCTGGGATCGCTATCGTCACCTCTTCCTCACCGTGCGTCCGCGCGATGCAGTGGCGCAAATCGAAGCTGCTGCCGAAGGCACTGAAGAGCCGGTGAAAGCGCACGCTGCGTAACCGGTATCGAGCACTGGCAGACGGGACAGGCGCTGTCCCGTCTGTCAGCTTTTTATCAGGTTGCAGACTAGCCGGGTCATGGTAAGATAAGGCGCTACATCATCACAATATCGGCGCGACAGTTCTCTCGCCCGATCAGTACGTATGCAGATTCGTATTAGCAAACATGGAGAAAAGCCGCGTATGCTTTGGGTCAGCCTGATAGCACTTATGGTTCTGATTGCAGCGTCGCCGGGCATTATGCTCTACTTTGAACATCGGCAGGCAGCCGCCGGCAATTTTGAGCAAGCAGGAGATGCACACTCATATCAGCGCGATGCTTCATAGACAACAAGACAGAACTCTTCCACGGTTGAAGCGGCTGAGCAGGCACGTAGGCTTGCGCATGATAGAACATCCACCGGCACAAGCGAGAA
>JANWYE010000343.1 GCA_025057175.1 Chloroflexus sp.
CCTCACGGGGATTTTGGTTTTTTGAAGTGATAAAGAAGTATCTTCTGGCGTCACGTTCTTTTTTGAGTTTCAATCCCCTCACGGGGATTTTGGTTTTTTGAAGAGGATGGGCGGACATTTTTCGACGGGCAACCCTGCTCGCGTTTCAATCCCCTCACGGGGATTTTGGTTTTTTGAAGGCGAGCTTGTCTGGCTGCCGCCAAATTCGCAAAATGCGCGGTTTCAATCCCCTCACGGGGATTTTGGTTTTTTGAAGTCTGTAAAGACGGCCAATCTACGGTTGGCCAAATGGCCCGGTTTCAATCCCCTCACGGGGATTTTGGTTTTTTGAAGGCCGCCGTAGGCTGGCCGTCTGTAAAGACGGCCAATCTACGGGTTTCAATCCCCTCACGGGGATTTTGGTTTTTTGAAGCGGCCAATCTACGGTTGGCCAGATGGCCCGACACAGTCGGTTTCAATCCCCTCACGGGGATTTTGGTTTTTTGAAGCGCTACAGACAAGGAAGTAGCGGATTGGGTTAGCTACCTAGTTTCAATCCCCTCACGGGGATTTTGGTTTTTTGAAGGTATGGAGTTTAAAACTGTTATCGTCCACGGCGTCTTGCCGTTTCAATCCCCTCACGGGGATTTTGGTTTTTTGAAGGGGGAAGTAGCCAAGGCAAAGAAAGGCATTATTCGGATTAAGGTTTCAATCCCCTCACGGGGATTTTGGTTTTTTGAAGTGGTATAGTAGTGTCAGGATAAGTAATCAATAGTAACAGTTTCAATCCCCTCACGGGGATTTTGGTTTTTTGAAGGTTTCGTTACCCCCTCGCGCTCAAACAATGCGCGCAGCGGGTTTCAATCCCCTCACGGGGATTTTGGTTTTTTGAATAACGTGCAGTTTATGCTGTACACGTGGGCGTTTTCGCGACGTTTCAATCCCCTCACGGGGATTTTGGTTTTTTGAACAAACAGGCAACGCCGGCAGAGGCAACACAGACAAAATCAGTTTCAATCCCCTCACGGGGATTTTGGTTTTTTGAAGCGTCTATAAAGACGGCCAACCTGAGGTTGGCCCGATGGCGTTTCAATCCCCTCACGGGGATTTTGGTTTTTTGAAGCTATGTTCAAGAAACTTGTTTTCAAGATCATGACAAACTTGGGTTTCAATCCCCTCACGGGGATTTTGGTTTTTTGAAGCGGCGTTTCACGCCTGTCCTTTCATATACCGGTTGATATGAGTTTCAATCCCCTCACGGGGATTTTGGTTTTTTGAAGTCGATTGTCGTCGGCGGCGCGGTGGCCGCTTTCATCGCCGTTTCAATCCCCTCACGGGGATTTTGGTTTTTTGAAGCAGTACGTGTACATACACGGGCTGGGGCCTCGGCGAATCGGGTTTCAATCCCCTCACGGGGATTTTGGTTTTTTGAACGTATGATTGTCCACATGTCCGACCTGCA
>JANWYE010000344.1 GCA_025057175.1 Chloroflexus sp.
CGGGGCATTCGACGCCTTTCGGCGTTTCAATCCCCTCACGGGGATTTTGGTTTTTTGAAGTTGATCGGCTGCTCACAGAGCAGTGCGGAGAAGCTTACGTTTCAATCCCCTCACGGGGATTTTGGTTTTTTGAAGATTAGAGGCGTTAGGCGTATGGGCAACAGTCCAATACGGTTTCAATCCCCTCACGGGGATTTTGGTTTTTTGAAGGAACCCGAACTGCGGTATGCCAAAGACGCATTCTTGGCTTGCGTTTCAATCCCCTCACGGGGATTTTGGTTTTTTGAAGCCATATTGAACCGTTGCGCGCCTTGACCGATCCCAATGGAGACGTTTCAATCCCCTCACGGGGATTTTGGTTTTTTGAAGGTGCAGACACCGCCGACATCTGGTCGCCCGCCGGCGAGTTTCAATCCCCTCACGGGGATTTTGGTTTTTTGAAGGGGTACCGTATCAGCAGGGGCCAATAGAAAGGAACACAACAATGGGTTTCAATCCCCTCACGGGGATTTTGGTTTTTTGAAGCAATCGCCTGAGGCGATCAAGCGTAAAGAAACCTACGGTTTCAATCCCCTCACGGGGATTTTGGTTTTTTGAAGATGTATATCGTGTTAAAGACGCCGGAAGATCGGGCCTATGTTTCAATCCCCTCACGGGGATTTTGGTTTTTTGAAGCAAGGCCAACGCTGTTAGTCATTGCCGTGCTTTTTACCTCAGTTTCAATCCCCTCACGGGGATTTTGGTTTTTTGAAGATAACTTGGCAGACATTATTGAAGGCATTGAAGACTATATTGTTTCAATCCCCTCACGGGGATTTTGGTTTTTTGAAGGAGGAAGAAAAGCGGTTCCGGCGAATGATCCAACGTAAGTTTCAATCCCCTCACGGGGATTTTGGTTTTTTGAAGGAGCACGTGATCCGTTCGGGGTGGGTTAATTTCGATGCCGTTTCAATCCCCTCACGGGGATTTTGGTTTTTTGAAGTTGTTCGCTGATTAGAAGACAAAAAGAAGTTCGTGCTCGTGTTTCAATCCCCTCACGGGGATTTTGGTTTTTTGAAGGGATTTGGGCGCTATTCCGAATTGGCGCGCATTCTCGAATAAGTTTCAATCCCCTCACGGGGATTTTGGTTTTTTGAAGTTCACGAAGCTGGGCGCGCGTCACGTCGAATTTAAGTGACGGTTTCAATCCCCTCACGGGGATTTTGGTTTTTTGAAGATCTTAGTGAGCGCAATACAGGCGCTATTCACACTACTAACGTTTCAATCCCCTCACGGGGATTTTGGTTTTTTGAAGCTAAAATGTCTCCAGCGTAATAGATACTGTCTTTCACGTTTCAATCCCCTCACGGGGATTTTGGTTTTTTGAAGTGATATGAAGATCAGAAGTAGCTGTGGATACATGTGTTGTATGCGTTTCAATCCCC
>JANWYE010000345.1 GCA_025057175.1 Chloroflexus sp.
CTAGGTCATCAGATGGTTGTATACCCTATCCAGTTGTTGCGTTTCAATCCCCTCACGGGGATTTTGGTTTTTTGAACGCAATCGAACTGTACGGTAAGCGACTTGTCATTCCTCCGTTTCAATCCCCTCACGGGGATTTTGGTTTTTTGAACCTTATGCCGCAAGTCATCAGCAATGATGAATTGCGACATACAGTTTCAATCCCCTCACGGGGATTTTGGTTTTTTGAACAAAATCTTTGTTTGCGCATTGGCAAACAGATGTGTCTGATCTGTTTCAATCCCCTCACGGGGATTTTGGTTTTTTGAACGCTAAAACGCTACCTCCAACAGTTCACTGCGAGCGCGTCGGTTTCAATCCCCTCACGGGGATTTTGGTTTTTTGAACCGATCCATCCGCACCAGTTGCGGCGGATGTCGTATTGTGGGCGTTTCAATCCCCTCACGGGGATTTTGGTTTTTTGAACACCTAGCCTTAGCTATCTGGGCTGAACAGCTAGAAGTCGGGTTTCAATCCCCTCACGGGGATTTTGGTTTTTTGAACGTCGCGCTGCTCGATGCGACGCGGATTGCTCCCTATCTCGTTTCAATCCCCTCACGGGGATTTTGGTTTTTTGAACACAGTGCGCGGAATTGCAGCAGTGGAATCGTCTGATTCGTGTTTCAATCCCCTCACGGGGATTTTGGTTTTTTGAACGGTTCACGCGCAACGATTGCCGAGAAACGGCATCCCTATTTGTTTCAATCCCCTCACGGGGATTTTGGTTTTTTGAACTTAAGTAAGTTAGATTAGACAAAGGAGGTTAGTAATGGAAAGTTTCAATCCCCTCACGGGGATTTTGGTTTTTTGAACTCGCGCAAAACTTGTTTGACATAATCTCTGCCTTGAAGGGTTTCAATCCCCTCACGGGGATTTTGGTTTTTTGAACAAATGCGAGAAGGCGAACGGATGTGCGGGCGTTACATTACCGGTTTCAATCCCCTCACGGGGATTTTGGTTTTTTGAACGCGGATTACGCGGCACGAGATCACCAACGAGCAAATGGGTTTCAATCCCCTCACGGGGATTTTGGTTTTTTGAACTCTGCGCGTTATTTACTTTAAACTGTACCTCATCGCCTTGTGTTTCAATCCCCTCACGGGGATTTTGGTTTTTTGAACCGAGCAGCGCCGCGCAACGGCAAGCGATGCCGTGCATTGCGTTTCAATCCCCTCACGGGGATTTTGGTTTTTTGAACATAGGAGGTTAGTCATGTATCGCAAAATTCTGGTCAAAGAAAGTTTCAATCCCCTCACGGGGATTTTGGTTTTTTGAACGAGCGCCGGCATTGCGCGCTATTATAGATCGTCGAACGCCGGCGTTTCAATCCCCTCACGGGGATTTTGGTTTTTTGAACT
>JANWYE010000346.1 GCA_025057175.1 Chloroflexus sp.
CCCTCACGGGGATTTTGGTTTTTTGAACTCTGGCCAAAGCCGGATGCCAAGTTAATGGCAGCGTTAGAAATTTCAATCCCCTCACGGGGATTTTGGTTTTTTGAACGCGAAATCGTATGGTTGCCGCCGAATTCGCAAAGTGTGCGATTTCAATCCCCTCACGGGGATTTTGGTTTTTTGAACGCACTGGTCTATCGGCAATTCGCGCAAAGCGTATTGCAAATTTCAATCCCCTCACGGGGATTTTGGTTTTTTGAACCGCGGCGGCGGGCCGGGTCGCGGCGGGGCTGGCAGTCCATTTCAATCCCCTCACGGGGATTTTGGTTTTTTGAAGATGCTAATCATCGAAAATTGTATTGCACTTTGTGGCATTTTGGGTTTCAATCCCCTCACGGGGATTTTGGTTTTTTGAAGCAATCATGATCGCGTTAGCGCGGAAGCTTGGGCCGGCGAAGTTTCAATCCCCTCACGGGGATTTTGGTTTTTTGAAGATTGATAAAGAGGATGCTAGCCGCATCGCTCATAGCTGGGTTTCAATCCCCTCACGGGGATTTTGGTTTTTTGAAGATGCGCATGCTTGCCGCTAAGGGAGGCGTCGTACTTGTGCGTTTCAATCCCCTCACGGGGATTTTGGTTTTTTGAAGATCATTATCCTGTCACGATAGTTTTTCTATCAATTATGTTTCAATCCCCTCACGGGGATTTTGGTTTTTTGAAGGGTATACGGTAGGGCCGCTAACAAAGGCTAAGGCAATCGAAGTTTCAATCCCCTCACGGGGATTTTGGTTTTTTGAAGCCGTCTACCCCGCCCACCTACTGGTGACGCGGGGTTTTTAGTTTCAATCCCCTCACGGGGATTTTGGTTTTTTGAAGTTCATTTTACATCTCCTACTAAAACAATTCTAACGACTAGGTTTCAATCCCCTCACGGGGATTTTGGTTTTTTGAAGGCGACCGGCCTCGGCGGGGACGGCCTCCGCATCCGCTGGATTGACCCCTCCTATCTCCCCCGCGACCGGGCGCAGGCGCGGGCGATGCTGGCGTCGCTCGCTCCCCGCCCCGCCCGCGCGCCGGCCTCGCCGGGGGGCGGGGACTGGATGAAATATTGCATCGTCTGCGGGACGCCCATCCCGGAGGCGGACGACGATCTGTGTGACGACTGCCGCGCGCAGCTCGAGGAGCTGCGCGACATGGCGGACGAGGAGGAGCGGTGGCAAACCATCTACGATTGGTTGGTTGACCACGGCCTGACACCCGAAGACGCCGCGGACTGGGCCGACCGCCTGATCGAGGAGCGGGAGGAGGACCCATCATGGCTCGGCGACATCTGGGGTTTCAATCCCCTCACGG
>JANWYE010000347.1 GCA_025057175.1 Chloroflexus sp.
CAGCGGGGACCGTTGCGTCTCTATCAGTGGCTCTGGCTGCTGCTGTGTACGCTTGGCGCGCTGGCGGCAGCGGCGCCGCGCATTCTGTCGCAGCCGATCCGCTATGAAACGGTTGCAGCAGTGCAGATCGACGCGGTTGGACGCTACCACGAGTTGTATACCGACGGTCAGCCCGACGACGACTATCGCGCGGTTGAGATGCAGGCGTTCGAGTTGCTCAGGGCGCGCCGTCCTGACCTTGGCGGTCCGACGTATGCCGTGCGTTTTGCGCCGCACTCCGATGGGCGGGTGGAAGTGCTCGCCACCGGTCGGACGCCCCTCGAAGCGCAAATGCTGGCAGACGAAGCGGCGGAAACGCTGGCGCGCGCAGTGCGCGCCGCCGGCGGGCGCGAGATTCTGCGCAATCTGATGGGTTGGGAGTTGACCGAAGCGCTCCAGGGGCGTCAGCCGGAAACGGCATTCCAGCGCCTGTTGCGCGAAATCATCAGGACGCAGGCATTCTCGCTCAACCGCGCAGTCGAGCCAGTTTCGGCGCACATCACCGTCGATCAACTGCCACGCGAGGAGTTGAGCGACCTGACCCGCGCTTTGGAAGTGCGCGAGGAGCAGTTGACGCGCATTGACATTCCCGCGCTGGAGGTGCGCCGCGCAACTGCTACCGGCGCGGCGCTCCAGCAGATCGACGCCGACCTGCTGCGTCTGACAGCGGGAAGACAGGCGATCCGTGAGGCGCTGGCGTACCTGTACCGCAATCTTGGTGCGGCATTTGCGCCCGATACGCCGAGTGACGCCTATCGCGCCAACCGCGCGCCGTTGCCTGAACGCGCCGTTGACCGGCGTATTCCGCTGCTGCTGGCGGCGGCGACAGTTGTTGGGTTGCTGTTCGGCGCGGCGGGTGTGGCGGTGGATCGCAGCGCCGGCGCGATGCGCAAAATCCTCGAACTGTGGGCGTACCGCGAATTGATCCGCAACCTGGTGCTGCGCGATTTGCATGTGCGCTACAAAGGAAGCGCGCTTGGCTATCTCTGGACGCAACTCGCTCCGCTGCTGCTCATGCTGGTCTTCTGGTTTGTGTTCAGCGCCTTCTTTCGGGCTGACATTGCCATGTTTCCAGTATTCATCCTGGCTGGCTTGCTGCCGTGGAACTTTGCCAGTGAAGCGGTTAGCAGCGGGACGCGCAGCGTGATCGATAATGCCGCGCTGGTCAAGAAAGTGTTTTTCCCGCGCGAGGTGCTGCCGCTGGTCTCAGTGCTGTCGAGTCTGGTGAACTTTGTGCTATCGCTGCCGATGCTGTTGCTGGTGATGGCGGCGGTTCAGTGGATGTATCCGCCGTTGCGCGCCGCTGG
>JANWYE010000348.1 GCA_025057175.1 Chloroflexus sp.
AGACTCAACGGTCTCACGAATCGCGAGGCAACGTTGGTTAGTTTCAATCCCCTCACGGGGATTTTGGTTTTTTGAACAGCCAAAGTTTGCGAGTTTGGCGGTGAGCTTGTCTGGCTCCCTTTCAATCCCCTCACGGGGATTTTGGTTTTTTGAACCGCGAACTTTCTGAGCTGGAGGACATTATGGATCGCCGGGCTTTCAATCCCTTCACGGGGATTTTGGTTTTTTGAACCAGCGGGGAAGCGCCTGAGATCACTACGGAGGTCATTGTCAACTTTCAATCCCCTCACGGGGATTTTGGTTTTTTGAACCGAACCCGCTCGGTGAGCAGGGTTGCCCGGCGAAAACTTTCAATCCCCTCACGGGGATTTTGGTTTTTTGAACGCATCATCGACCTGCTCCCCAACCTGCTGGCCGTGGTCTGGGTTTCAATCCCCTCACGGGGATTTTGGTTTTTTGAACATAGTGTTTTGCCCACCGGAAGAAGTAATCTACCGCAGTTTCAATCCCCTCACGGGGATTTTGGTTTTTTGAACGCAAGTCGGCTGGCTCGGTTGTTAGAAATTGTGGCGCGATGGCTGGTTTCAATCCCCTCACGGGGATTTTGGTTTTTTGAACGCAACCTTGGCGTTGCGCCGATGCGAATGTATTTTACATCTGTTTCAATCCCCTCACGGGGATTTTGGTTTTTTGAACAAAAGGCACTCAGCGGTGTCTGGCCAAAACCAGACGCCAAGTTTCAATCCCCTCACGGGGATTTTGGTTTTTTGAACCGCAACCGGCGTCAGCGTGAAGTCAGCCGGGGGTATCGGTTTCAATCCCCTCACGGGGATTTTGGTTTTTTGAACGTTCAAGCGCTCATTACCGGCCAAAAGCCAGTGAACGTTACCGTTTCAATCCCCTCACGGGGATTTTGGTTTTTTGAACCTCGGCGCAGCGCCGGCTGCGCGGAGATGGGCAATGAGATGTGTTTCAATCCCCTCACGGGGATTTTGGTTTTTTGAACGTTCTTTAAGAAGGCAATGGCCCGTCTCGCCCGGCTGTTTGAAGTTTCAATCCCCTCACGGGGATTTTGGTTTTTTGAACCGAGAAAAGAGGAGATGTATGGATCTCGTAGACCGTATTGAGTTTCAATCCCCTCACGGGGATTTTGGTTTTTTGAACGTATGGATTTAATTGATCGTATAGAGAAAGCTCTGAGCGGTGGTTTCAATCCCCTCACGGGGATTTTGGTTTTTTGAACTCCCTAGGGGGTATGGGTACGTATACGCCGTAACCTCACCGTTTCAATCCCCTCACGGGGATTTTGGTTTTTTGAACTTGAT
>JANWYE010000349.1 GCA_025057175.1 Chloroflexus sp.
CCAGTTCTGGCGGATACCAGTTTTCCGAGTTCAAAAAACCAAAATCCCCGTGAGGGGATTGAAACCCTCGATCAGATTGCTATAGAACGTTTGCTGGTCGCTGTGAGTTCAAAAAACCAAAATCCCCGTGAGGGGATTGAAACTCATACTCAATGCATTCTGCGGGTTCATTCATTATGCTTACCGTTCAAAAAACCAAAATCCCCGTGAGGGGATTGAAACATAACAACTCAAACCAAGTCGTCGCGCAAATCACGACAGCAAGTTCAAAAAACCAAAATCCCCGTGAGGGGATTGAAACCTGCAATTCTGACATGTGAACAATCATATACTTCCTCCTTTGTTCAAAAAACCAAAATCCCCGTGAGGGGATTGAAACGGAAGTGCGAGCATGGTGCCGCGAGCGCGGCAACCAAGCCAACGTTCAAAAAACCAAAATCCCCGTGAGGGGATTGAAACTCACATATTCTCATCCGCCTACCCCGCCTAGCATACTGCTAGGTTCAAAAAACCAAAATCCCCGTGAGGGGATTGAAACCGAGGTTATTCGGTACGAGCATGACAACCTGACCGAAGTTCAAAAAACCAAAATCCCCGTGAGGGGATTGAAACGAGAAATGGAAGCAACAATTGAGGGGCTGGGGGTTTATTTGTTCAAAAAACCAAAATCCCCGTGAGGGGATTGAAACCTGCCTGTTGTTATCGACGGCAAGGAGTATCAACAGTACGATGTCGTTCAAAAAACCAAAATCCCCGTGAGGGGATTGAAACTCCGATAAATGACCGGCGTGGTGAGCGGAAACAATGTCTCGGTTCAAAAAACCAAAATCCCCGTGAGGGGATTGAAACGTACTTGACATCGTCAAATGTCACTTCAACGAACCGAACATGTTCAAAAAACCAAAATCCCCGTGAGGGGATTGAAACATAATGCCGGCCTCAATGAGGTTCGCGTAGAATACTTGTTGGTGTTCAAAAAACCAAAATCCCCGTGAGGGGATTGAAACAACCTGTCGTGCAATCGTTGCAACACCGGCTCGATCTGCGGTTCAAAAAACCAAAATCCCCGTGAGGGGATTGAAACACAGAGCCAGCCGTCATTGTGGCGGCGCTCGTCACGGGGTTCAAAAAACCAAAATCCCCGTGAGGGGATTGAAACTCGACGTGCTCGGCGCTCAACATACTCGGCGCTGCTTGGTTCAAAAAACCAAAATCCCCGTGAGGGGATTGAAACTGGAAGTCATTGTTGGGCGTTGCGCAACCATTGAGCATAAGTTCAAAAAACCAAAATCCCCGTGAGGGGATTGAAACTCAC
>JANWYE010000034.1 GCA_025057175.1 Chloroflexus sp.
GAGGGGGGAGGGAGGGGGGCAGATCCCTGCCGGAGGTGAGGAAGGCCCCCACCCCGGCCCTCCCCCGCTGGGGGAGGGGGAATAGCCCCCACCCCGGCTGGGGGAGGGAGGAGGTCGGGATGGTATCCTTGCTAAACGAAGATCCACTATGCTATACTGCTCGTATCACCCCCTCCCCCGGGGGAGGGGGTAGGACAAGCTGAAAGGGGGTGAGCGATGGATCACGAGCATAAGCAGCAGATTCTCAACCGCTTAAAGACGATTGAGGGCCATATTCGTGGTGTGCAGCGCATGGTTGAGGAAGATGCCTACTGCATCGATCTGCTTAATCAGACGCGCGCGATCCAACAGGCGCTCGCGAAGCTTGATGCAGTTATTCTCGCTAACCATTTGCGCAGTTGTGTCACTACTGCCATTCGGAACGAGGATGTGAGCGAACGCGAGCGGGTGCTCACCGAGTTGTTGCAGGTGTTTGAGAGTACGCATCGTTAGCACAGGAGGCGATCTAATGGTCACTGAACAGTTTCGGGTGCCGGGGGTGTCGTGCCAGCATTGCGTTCATGCGGTGCGCAAAGAGGTAGGGGCGTTGACCGGCGTGTCGCAGGTCGAGGTCGATCTGGCCAACAAGATTGTGACCGTCGTTCACGATGATGATGTTGATATTACCGAGATTGTGATGGCGATCAAGGAAGCCGGTTATGACGATGTGACGCCGTTGGGCATTGCGTGTTAGGTGGCATCCCGTCGTGGCGCACAGATGTGCGCTGCGACGGGATATTCCCGTGAATTTCATTGAGGTGACGACCATGGCCGAACGCGAAATCATTCTGCCGGTGACCGGCATGACCTGCGCAAGCTGCTCGGCGCGGGTAGAGAAGGCGCTGCGCAAGACTCCCGGCGTGTTGAGCGCGGAGGTCAATTTGGCCAGCGAGCAGGCGCTGGTGCGGTTCGATCCGGGGCAGGCGCAGCCGGCAGCGTTGCAGGCGGCGATCGAGCAGGCTGGCTATGGGGTGGTCACTGATGAGATCACGCTGGCGATTACCGGCATGACCTGCGCAAGCTGCTCGGCGCGGGTAGAGAAGGCGCTGCGCAAGACTCCCGGCGTGTTGAGCGCGGAGGTCAATTTGGCCAGCGAGCAGGCGCTGGTGCGCTACGTGCCGGGGATGGTTGATCGCGCCGAGTTGGTCAAGGCAGTGGAGCAGGCAGGTTACGGTGTCATTGCGCCGGCGGCAACTGAAACTGAGGCAGAAGATGTTGAAGCGCGGGCGCGGGCGCAAGAGATGGCGGTGCGCCGGCGACGGTTACTGGTTGGTGTCATCTTCAGCCTACCGCTGTTTGTGCTCTCGATGGCGCGCGATTTTGGCCTGATTTCACCGTGGCTGATCGGCGAAGGGGCAGCAATGGCGGCGGCGATGGCCGGTTCTACGCTGGCCGAAATCATGCACATGGTCGCCGCGCGTGATGATCTGCTCAACTGGTTGTTTTTGGCGCTGGCGACGCCGGTGCAATTCTATTCCGGGCGCGACTTCTATCGCTACGCATGGCGGGCGCTGCGCATGCGTACTGCAACGATGGATACGCTGATTGCGCTTGGCTCGTCGGCGGCCTACTTCTACAGTCTGGCCCTCTTGCTCAGCGGCGCTCCCGGCCACGTCTACTTCGAGACGGCGGCGGTGATCATCACCTTAATTCTGGTTGGCAAGTATCTTGAGGCACGGGCGAAGGGCCAGACCAGCGCCGCTATCAAAGCGTTGATTGGCTTGCAGCCAAAGACGGCGCGAGTGCTGCGCGGCGGCCAAGAGATCGATGTGCCGCTGAGCGAGGTGCGAGCTGGCGAGATGGTGATCGTGCGGCCGGGTGAAAAGATTCCGGTTGATGGCGTGGTTGTCGCCGGTGAGTCAACCGTTGACGAGAGCATGCTGACCGGCGAGAGTTTGCCGGTCGAAAAGCGCCCGGGTGATAGCGTCTTCGGCGCGACGATCAACCGTAGCGGCAGTTTCCAGATGCGGGCGACGCGGATTGGCAAAGACTCGGCGTTGGCCCAGATTGTGCGGCTAGTGCAAGAAGCGCAAGGCTCAAAAGCTCCGGTGCAGGCGCTGGTCGATCGGATTTCAGCGGTGTTTGTGCCGATTGTGATCGTGATTGCTGCCATAACGTTTATTGGCTGGCTGTGGGCCGGGGCTGGTCTGACGCAGGCCATGATCTTCGCAGTCGCAGTGCTGGTCATTGCCTGCCCGTGCGCGCTGGGCTTGGCTACGCCAACAGCGATCATGGTCGGCGCCGGCGCCGGCGCGACGCACGGGATTCTGATCCGCAATGCGGAGGCACTGGAGCGGGCGGCGAGTTTGCAGATGGTGGTGTTCGATAAGACTGGCACAATTACCCACGGCCGGCCAGAAGTGACCGATATTGTAGCTGTGGCCCAGCCGGTGTTGGCACAGGCTGGCCTTGCCGAGCGTCCGGCTGATCTGGCGTTGCTGCAACTGGCGGCGGCTGCCGAGAGCCGCAGTGAGCACCCGCTGGGGGTGGCGATCGTGCAGGCTGCGCAAGAGCGTGGGCTAACGTTCGAGCGGCCAAGCCGATTTCAGGCGGTGAGTGGCGCCGGCATTGAGGCGGAAGTTGGCGAGCAGACGGTGCTGATCGGCACACCGGTATGGCTGGCCGAGCGCGGGGTAGACGTGACCGAGTTGGCGGCTACCATCGATCAGTTGCAGGCGAGCGGTAAGACGGTTATTGTGGTGGCGGCTGATGGCGAGGCGCGGGGTGTGATCGCGCTGGCCGATACTGTCAAGCCATCGGCGGCTGAAGCGGTGGCCGAGTTGCGCCGGTCAGGCTTGGGGGTGGCGTTGTTGACCGGTGATAACCGGCGGACGGCCGAGGCGATTGCAGCCGAGGTAGGTATTCCGGCCAGTGCAGTGTATGCCGAGGTGAAGCCAGCCGAGAAGGCGGCTATCGTGGCTCGTTTGCAGCGAGGTGAGATTGGCGGCAAGCCGCAACGAGTGGCGATGGTTGGCGACGGCATCAACGACGCGCCAGCGCTGGCGCAGGCCGATGTTGGCATTGCGATGGGCAGCGGTACCGATGTGGCGATGGAGACCGCCGACATTACGTTGATGCGTAGCGATCCGCGCGGGGTGGCGCAGGCGATTGCGCTAAGCCGGGCAACGGTGCGCACCATCCGCTGGAATCTGTTCTGGGCTTTTGCCTATAACGTCCTTCTGATACCGATTGCGACCGGCATCTTCTACCCGTTGACGGGCTGGCAATTAAGTCCAGTGTTGGCGGCGGCAGCAATGGCTTTTTCGTCGGTGTTTGTAGTAAGTAATTCGCTGCGGTTGCGGGGCTATGGGCAGAGTAGCGCGATGGTGAGAATCCGGGCATAGCAAGGCTTTGTCCTCATTGGGGCACAGCAACGCTGTGTCCGTACGGGCGGAGCGCGCTGGAGCCGAGAAGAGTCAGGGTATAGCAACGCTATACCTGTGCGCGGTGATGGATGATACGGTAATCGTGGTATTATATTTCTGATATATCCCTCATTGATGCTTAAAGGAGCCGTGATGCTCACCGATAACGCTCGCCAAATCATGCACGAGTGGATTGCCGCCGATAGTCTGCGTAAGCATTGCGAGGCAGTGGCGGCTTGCATGGCCCATTTTGCCGCTAAGCAGGGCGCCGATGTCGATCTGTGGACGGCAGTTGGCCTGTTGCACGATCTCGATTTTGAGCGTTACCCGCACATGCCTGAGGCCGGGCCGGCGACGACGGCCATTTCAGAGGCTTTGATCCGTGGCGATGAGGTGCCTGCTGAGTTGCCCGGCCATCCGTTTTACGGCGTAGCCTACCTTCGCTCGATAGGTTGGTCGCCAGAGGTGTTGCGCGCGATCTTGAGCCATGCCGATTACAGTGGGATTGCGCCGGAAACGCCGCTTGAGCGCACGCTCTATGCCGTTGATGAGTTGAGCGGGTTTGTGACCGCGGTGGCGCTCGTGCGTCCCGACAAGAGCATCTACAGCGTTGAAGTGCCGTCGGTGCGCAAGAAGATGAAGGATAAGGCGTTTGCCGCCAAGGTCAGTCGCGAAGGGATTGTGCATGGAGCGGAGGTCATTGGGATGGATCTCGATGCGCTCATCGGCGAGGTGATCGCGGCCTTGCGCGCGGCAGCGCCGCGCCTTGGTTTGGCGGGGATCAACCAATGAGCCTCGCGCCGCACGTCTGGCCGGTGACGGCAACCGTTGCTGGCGGGCGGCTGTTCGTGGGCGGGTGCGATGTAGTGGCGCTGGCCGAACAGTTTGGCACGCCGCTCTACTTGCTTGATGAGGCGACATTGCGCGGGGCGATGCGTGCGTACCGGCAAGCATTCGCTGCCGCGTATTCCGGCCCCGTGCGGGTGCATTACGCCGGCAAGGCGTTGCTTAATACGGCGTTGGCCCAGATCGTCGCCCAAGAGGAGCTAGGCCTCGATGTGGTGTCGGCGACTGAGTTGCTGGTGGCGCAACGAGCCGGCGTGCCGATGGCGCATGTGCATTTGCACGGCAATGCCAAGAGTGACGCCGAACTGGAGCGCGCAGTAGCGTGGCGGGTGGGCGCGATCGTTGTCGATAACCTCGATGAACTGGCCCGGCTGCGCGCAATAACCAAGCATCTTGCCGAGCCGCAAGGGGTGTTGTTGCGGATTGCGCCGGCAATAGAGGCTGATACGCATGCTCATATTGCTACCGGCGGCGAAACAGCTAAGTTTGGCCTGCCGTTAGCGGCGCTCGAAGAAGCCGTAGCGCAAACGATTGCCGCGCCGGGGCTGCGCTGGCTGGGATTACATGCTCATATCGGTTCACAACTGTTTGCGCTCGATCAGGTGGTAGCCACAATTGAAGTGCTGGTGGCGCAAGCGGCCCGGCTGCGCGCGCAGTTTGGCGCCACGCCGGTTGAACTGAGTCCCGGTGGCGGGCTAGGAGTGCCTTACACTGCCGATCAGCCGCCAACTGATATTCCGCGCTACGCGCAGGTGGTGAGCGCGGCGCTGCAGGCGGCGTGTACGCGCCACAATTTGCCGCTGCCGCGGTTGACGGTGGAACCGGGCCGTTCGATTGTAGCGCGGGCAGGAGTGGCGCTCTACCGGGTGATGGGGCGCAAGGGCCGGCGCTGGCTGCATATTGATGGCGGCATGGCCGACAATATCCGCCCGGCCTTGTACGGCGCGCGCTACAGTGCAGTGTTAGCTAATCGCGCCGATGAGCCGGCCTGTGATCCAGTTGATATCGGCGGACGCTATTGTGAATCGGGTGATGTGCTCTTGCGTGAGATTGCCTTGCCGCCGGCGCAGCCGGGGGATCTGTTGGCAGTAGCGACGGCAGGAGCCTATACGCTTAGCATGGCCAGCAATTATAACCTTGTGCCACGCCCGGCGTTGGTGTTGGTAGGAAACGGGCAGGCGCGCGTGATCCAGCGCCGTGAGACTGAAGAAGATGTGCTGGCGCGTGATGTGCCGTTGGGAGGAGACAATGCCGGAACGACTCTATGGCGGGATTGAGGCGGGTGGGACGAAGTGGGTCTGCGCGATCGGGACGGGGCCAGACGATATACGGGCCGAGACTCGTTTCCCAACCACGACACCCAGCGAGACGCTCGATCGGGCGATCGCATTCTTTCGCGCGCATCAGCCAGAGCAATTAACGTCAATCGGGGTGGGTTCGTTTGGCCCAGTCGATCTCAACCGCGCTTCACCCCACTATGGTTACATCACCACTACTCCTAAGCCGGGCTGGGCCAATACCGATGTGGCCGGAGTGTTGGCGCAGGCCTTAGGTCGTCCGGTTGGGTTTGATACTGACGTGAATGTGGCGCTGCTGGGTGAGTGGCGTTGGGGCGCGGCGCGTGAGTGTGATGTATCTGTTTACATAACTGTGGGAACGGGCATCGGTGGGGGGGCGATGGTGGGTGGCAAGCTGGTGCATGGCCTCATCCATCCTGAAATGGGGCATATCCGGCCAGTGCGCGATCCGGCGCGCGACCCCTTCCCCGGTATCTGCCCTTACCATGGTGATTGTCTCGAGGGGTTAGCCTGCGGGCCGGCGATGAAAGCGCGCTGGCAGATACCGGCCGAGCAGTTGCCGCCTGATCATCCGGCATGGGAGTTGGAAGCTGACTATTTGGGACAAGCGATGGCGACCTTGCTCTGCATACTCTCGCCAGAGCGGATTATCATCGGCGGCGGGGTGATGAGCCAGCCGCAGATGTTCCCACTCGTGCGGGCGGCGACGCAGCGCTGGTTGAATGGTTATTTGCAGCATCCACGCATTCTAGCCAACCCTGAAGCGTTGATTGTGCCGCCGGGATTGGGGGCGCGGGCCGGAGTGTTGGGGGCAATCGCGTTGGCGATGGCGATGGTCGAGGGATGAGGGGGCTGGGGGCGGAGCGGCGCTGGGGCTGGGGGCGGAGCGGCGCTCGGTCTGAGCTGATGTTGATGTTATGAGGATGGGCTTATGCTGCTTGCCCGTGATCTTGCTCCTGATCTCATTCTGCACAATGCGGTAATCTATACGCTTCATCCAGACCTGCCGCGGTGCAGCGCGATTGCCTGTAAAGATGGCCGGGTTGTCGCCATAGGTGATGACGCTGATGTGTTGGCTTTAGCCGGACGGGCGACGCGCCGGATCGATCTCGGCGGGCGGACGGTGATCCCCGGCATTAACGATGCTCACAACCACATGCTTGAGATGGGCCTAAAGCTGCGCCGGATCGGTCTCGATGATTGCGCCTCGATTGCCGAGCTGGTTGAGCGGGTGCGGGCGGTGGCAGTGAACACGCCTGCCGGCCAGTGGATCGTCGGCGAGGGTTGGAACGAGTCGCTCTTCCGCGAGGGCCGGCTGCCTAACCGCCACGATCTCGATGCGGCGACCACGGCCCACCCGGTTTTGCTCAAGCGTTTTTTCAATATGGATGTGGTGAACACGCGCGCGCTAGAGCTAGCCGGAGTGACGGCGGCAACGCCTGATCCGGCGGGTGGCAAGATCGAGCGCGAAGCTGATGGGACGCCATCAGGCGTGTTACGTGCCGCTGCCAAAGAACTCTGCCGGCGGTTGTTGCCGGCGCCAACGCAGGCAGAGTGTATCGCAGCGCTGGAAGCTGCCGGCAAGGCATATCTAGCCCACGGCATTACCAGCATCCTCGACCCCGGCTTGCAGCCATGGGAGATACAGGCCTATCTCGCGGCGCGGCGCGCGGGCCGGCTGCCAGTGCGGGCCAATCTGCTGGTTTCGTGGCACGGCTTCCGCGAAAGCGAAACCCGCGCCGAGCTAGAGGCGCGGGCAGCGGCATTCGGCGGTCTCAGCGGATTGGGTGACGAATGGCTGCGGATTGGCGCGCTGAAGATGGCGATTGATGGCGGAACAACCTCGCATACCGCGTGGATGTTTCAGCCATTTCTGGGCGAAGATCGCGTGTACGACTACAACCGGCTTGATCCCGAAGAACTGGTGGAATTTTTTACCCGCGGCCACACCTTAGGCTGGGATATTGGCATTCACGCGATTGGCGATCGGGCGCACCATGAAGCGGCTCGCGCCTTTGCCGAAGTGATCGCCGCTCATCCGCGCGAACATCGCCATAACCTGATTCACGGCTATTTTGCCACCGAAGAGAGTTTGCAGCACATGGCCCAATACGGCCTAGCAGTAGTCATTCAGCCCACCTTCATTTACTACGAGGGCGACGATCTCTTCCGCGATGTGGGGCCTGAGCTAGCGGCGCGTTATAAACCAATGCGCACCTATCTTGAGCGGGGTATTCGGGTGGTAGCAACCAGTGACGTGCCGAGCACCGTGCATTTCAACCCGTTCATCGGCTTGTATGCGCTGGTGACGCGCAAGAGTTGGAAGGGCACGCCAATCGCGCCCGACCAAGCTGTGAGCCGGGAAGAAGCGCTCTATGCCTACACAGTCGCTGGGGCGTGGCTGACCCGCGAAGAGCATCTGAAAGGGCCGCTAGCGCCCGGCATGCTGGCCGATATGGCAGTGCTCGACCGTGACTATTTCACCTGTCCCGCTGAAGAGATCAAGGACATTCGGGTCGAGATGACGATTTTGGGTGGGCAGGTGGTGTATGAGCGGCGTGGGGAATAACCTAGGAGATGATGAAGTGCGGCAAGCCATACTGCCACACTTCACATCAAGAGCTACAGGGTGTGTCCAATCACTCCCTCTAACGTTGCCCGCTCCATCCCCAACAGCGCTAACGCAGATGGTAAAGCGCCGGTCTGCACTGCCTCAGCAAGGTGGCGGCCAATAATCGCGGCAAACGGCATGCCATGGCCAGAGAAGCCACCGACCGCAAACAGGCCGGGGGCAGGATGCGTCACGATCGGGAGATAATCGGCAGTAAACGCCATTGCGCCTGACCAACGCCGCTCGATGGCAATGCCGGCCAGCGTGGGAAAGAGCCGGCCTAGCCCAGCTTCAATCGCATTCTGCACTTCGGGGCTGACTTCGCCGGGAAGAGCGCCAACATCATGGTTGGGCGCAACGGCGCGACAGCCGCCGAACAGTACCTGCCCGGTAGGTAATTGTTGGCCATACTCGCCGGTAGGGGTCAGGCTAGCGCCGAAACCGCAGGCAATAAACGGTGCGACCGGCGCAGTGCAGAGCACCTGCCCACGCACTAGCTTGATGTGACTGGCCAACTCAGGCAACACCTCACCGCTCCACGCATTGATGGCGATGATCGCAGCGGCAGCGGTGATTTCACCGCGATCGGTGATGAGGCGCAGCCGGCCGGCATCGGTGGCAATGCGCTGCACGGTGACGCCCCAACTCAAGCGCGCGCCGTAGCGATGAGCGGCGGCGAGCAGGCCATGCACTAGCTTGCCGGAATGGAGCGTGCCGGCGGCAGGGTTCAGGCGCGCGCCGGTAACGGCGGCGCCAAGCGGAATGCCAACCATTTCTTGCGCTGCATCACGGTCGAGGAGCGCAGCCGGGAAACCATCAGCTTGCAAGGCTGATACCGTCGCGGCGGCGATTGTCAGTTGGGCTTCACCAAGCGCAAAATTCAGATTACCGTGCAGGCGCAAATCGCAATCGATCTGTTCCTGTTCGATTAGCTCTACCAACAACCGCTGGCCCGCCAAACTGAGCGCATACAACTCGCGGGCCGCCACTTGGCCGTGACGGGCAGTCGCAGCTAGATAATTCTCCGCCAGCCCTGCCGAGAGCAGGCCACCATTGTTGCCGGTGGCGCCGGCTGCCGGGCCATGGCGATCGATGACTAGTGGCGGCAAGCCAGCCCGCGCTAGCCAAAGTGCAGTGGCAGCGCCGACTACACCCGCGCCAACCACAACTACCTCGGCAGTTGTAGGCAGATCGATGACCGGTAAGGGAGGACGATCAAGTGTGGCGTGCCAGTGCGAGATTAACATGGGTTTGCTCCAACATCACAATAGACATCTCTGCCGCAATACCGCTATTTTACTCCCTTAGCCCGATTCGTAAGGTGGTAGAACATATCTTGGGCCTGCCCGAAGCTTGGCAAAGGCTTCTGTCTGTAGTTTTGGATATAATGCGCGGCTGTTGACTCAGATGTACGAAAATCGTTGGGCGCTGGTTGCAGCACACTCTGAATGGAAGCAGTGCTAGCGTAAGCGCGCTGCTCGCGCTCTTGGTTGCGGATAGCGGGCGCATTGCTCGCGCTCCCGGCTTTGCTGTGCTTAGTATGGAGCGTGGCAGTTATACTGCCGCACTCCACATATTGAGCGTCCGGCGCTACGATAACAATATCACGCTACAGTGGCCACGTTGTCAGGTTTAACTGCCGCACCGCACTCTATCGTCTGGCACCGTTTCGTTCGCGCTCCCGAATCGCATCGGCTGTTTTCGGCAGTCCAAGCCGGCCCGCCGGGCCGGCGCTCCTAGCGCACCTCAATGCGTAACTGTTCGCCCTGATGCACCGAACAGATCAGCTCGTAGGTGCCCGGACTCCAATAACGCTGCACGAAACGCTGGCCGGGCACGATTCGGAATGGGCCGATAGTGACCTCAGCGTTGTCATTATTCTGAATAATCAGAGTATCGTGATAGCGCAAATCGATCACAATGGTAGACGGAAAAATAGTCACCTCTTCGCCGGCAGCGAGGCGGGCCGCAGTGCCGGGAGGAATCTCGAAGATCAGTTGCCGTTGCCGGTTAGCGGTAGCTTGCCAGAGAACGATGCCGGCAGCGGCAATGATCGCAACCGTTGCCAATAGAATAGCCAACCGCGCCCGTGTGCTCAAGTTTAGATGTGCCATTGTGCTGCTGTGACTGGTTATTGCAAATGCGTGCCTGCGCATTTCCGGCTATGATCGGGGTGGATTGCGCAGCAACGCTTGCACATCACTGACAATATCGTCAACCGGCGTGCCATGCGCCCACAGCAAGCGCCAATTACCAGCCTGATCAATGGCGTAAATGTAACCGGAGTGATCAATGGTGTAGCCCAGCCCCGAATTGGGTAGATCGCGGCGAATAACGGTCACGCCGTAGTCTTTGTAAGCCTTTTCCAATAAAGCCCGATCACCATTGAGGCCAAGGAATGTCGGGTTGAAGGCAGCAAGGTAACGCTGCATCAGTTCGGGAGTATCACGTTCTGGATCAACCGAAACGAAAACGACCTGCACCTTCGCGGCATCACTACCCAACTTTTCCATCACCCGCTTGAGATCGCCGAGGGCAGTCGGGCAAATATCTGGACAATGGGTGAAGCCAAAGAAAAGCAGCACGATCTTGCCGCGATAATTGCTCAACTGAAACTGGTTCCCAAACTGATCAGTGAGCGGCAGTTCAGGCGCCGGGTTGGGCGGTTCAAGCATTGTGCCGCGAAATTCATACGCGCCGCAGCCACTGAGGGCAAGGGCGGCAAGAATGGCAAAGAAGCGTAAGAGCCAGCGTTGCATAGCAATAACCTGCACATAGTTGTTAGAAAGGCGGATAAAAGAGTAATGCTTTTTGCCCTCATTGCCGGGCACAAGAAGACGTTGTCGTGTTGGGTGGTCTGTTTCTTTAATCCCCTTCCCCTCTTTCACAGATGGGCAGAGGGGAAGGGGCAAGGTCATGTCTTTACGCAAGAACTACGGCTTGCGCACCGGCGCCTTGACTTCGATCGTCTTGCCGCTGCGGGTGGTCAACTTAATCACCACCTCATCGCCTTCCTTGAGGTCACGGTTCAAGCCGATCAGCATAACGTGGAGACCACCCGGCTTCAGCTCAACCTGCCCGTTGGCCGGCACCTCAATCGCCTCAACCTGCCGCATCTGCATGACATTGTTTTCCATGATCACATTGTGCAGCTCGACCGACTTAGCGACATCACTCTCGGCCTTCACGATCGCATCGGCTGCGCCGTTATTGACCAACACCATATAGGCGGCGCTTACGGCAGTGTTCCCATACTCGCTACCGTGGCTGTGACCGCCTCCCATCCCAGCCATCGGCGTGCTCTGTTGCATATTGCCCATCGCGCCCGACTGATCGCCGGCCATATTCATCATCGCAGCCCGCACCCACGGATCGCGCACGGTAATGCCGCCAGTCTGCGTCCCACTCTGGCTCGCGCCACAGCCAGCCAGCCCAACTACCATCATCGCCACTGCCAACAACGCAAATAGACGTCGCATTGGATCACCTCGCATTATCAATAAGTCGCCATCTACACAGACAACCGAACTCTGCGCATTTGGGTGCGCAGTGAACCTATGCTGCCAGTTGTAGATGCGTAGCGCGAGGCGGCGGCGGATCGGGGGTGATGATAACCGACGACATGATCGTCGAGCGAGTTGTGGCAAGGCGCCGCATCACTATCAGCCCGCCAATCAATAGCGTCAGCGTTAGCGGTAAAAGGTCGTAGCGCGCCGGTGGCGGCTGCAAATCGTGTTGGGCAGAGGTGTGCGGCGCATCGCACAAGAAAAACTCGATCCCTGCCGCGTCCTTGAGGGGCAGGTAAAGGCAGTGGATCACGCAGGACAAAGCCGGCCATGGCCCGATCAAGAAGGCCAGCATCCAAAGTATGGCGACGCGGCTCAGGCGGAGCGGCGCCGTATTTGCGCCGAAATGCACAATCATCATTGGTAGTATACAACAGATTGGCGCAACCAAAGTAGAGATCTCTTCACGAGCAGGAGCCGATAGCGAAGACGGCGGCGCGTTATCTGCGCAATGGCTAAATATTTAGAACTTCTAACTATATTCTTCCCACACCCACGAACCAGCCGGTCGCCCGATCAGATAATGGTTGCCTGCCTGATCATGTGCCACAGCGTAGATTACATATTTCCCTGCTTCCCATCCCACCCATTCGGCAAAGATCGCATCGGTTGCGTCGCGCCACGCGGTTGCCTGCGCCAGATCGCGGTGTTGCAGCTCCGTCCAGCCGGGAGGGATGGCAATCGCGATATAGGGCGGATCATTCGGCGCAGGCATCAGCTTCGGCCCATCGTTGAGCACTGCCACGCCGGGTAGATCGGCCAACGCAGGCCGTTCGCCGCCATCAACCAGCCCAAGCCGGCCATGGGCGCTGGCCGGCAGCCATGTAATGATAAAGCGTGACGCTGTGACTAAGTTCAAGGCATTATGAACCGGATAGTAGCCGCGCGCGAACGCGCCGGCAATGGCGTGCAGCCGGTTGAAATTGAGCAGCGCGTTGGGCAATTGCAGCGGATCGACCGTCCATTGAATGCAGCGCAACCCGCGCGCCAGCGCATCGTTGGCTTGGGCGCGTTTCAGGCGGGTTGCGATGCCGTGCTGGCGATAAACCGGATCAACAGCCATCACCTGCGATTCGATGGCCAATTCATTGGGAGCGTTGGGCGCGCCGCCGAAGCGTAGAAAACCGAGCAGAAAGCCAGCCAGTTGCCCGTCTACTGTCGCCGCGAGCGCAGTGCCGGGGCCGAACTCAGCGCTGAATAGGTCGGTTGGGTAGGGCTGGCTATCCCACACGGCGCGATAAAGGGCTGCAATGGCAGGCAGATCGGCGGCTTGGGGCAGTCCAATCCAAACGCCAGCCGGACGGGTTGTGGGTGGAGCGAAGGTTGTTCCATCGCTAGGCCGATAGATTCGCACCGGTGTAGGCGCCAGCGCGGCGTGTACCAGCTCATCACTCAGTCGCTGATCGATCTCGTGCAGGCGCAAAGTGTAACTGCGCATCCCATCAGACGCCATCGCGCGTGGGAAGAGCAGCCCAATACCGGCGAGTTGATCACCGCGCTGCAACGTCACCACCATCCCACCCATCCGCGGGAAGGTGCTCTTGACGAAATGGGGTGGCAACAGCGCAGGATTGTGCGGCGCGCCGAGTTGGCGCCAAAGGTTGTCGATGGTTGTGCTCCACCCCAGATCAGCAGGATCGAGGAGATGGCTTATTAATGGCATAGCTGTACAACGTTGGCCGCTGATGCGAATGCGCAGGTGCGAAGGTCACGGGGTTATGCCGGAGGCGCTGGCTCGCAGTGTGTCACGATGACTATTGTAGGTGGTTTTTCGCGACATTGCAATGCAGCGCGCGGCGCGCAATGACAATGAGGTTCCGCGGTCATTGCGCGGGGGTGTCGCCCCACACGGACACCGGACAGCTCAAGGGCCGATCCGGGTCTATCCCGCCCCCGCTGTCATTGCGCGGGGGCAACGCCCCATTTGTCACTGCGAGGGCTGGTCGGGCGGCAGCATCGCAGCCGACCGCCCGCCCGAAGCAATCTCCTCCTTGCAGCGCACTCCTCCCGCCCTCGTGGGAGATTGCTTCGCCGCGCTGGGCGCGGCTCGCAATGACAGTAGGGAGCGCGACGGCTATCCCGCCCTCGCGGGAGATTGCTGCGCTGCGCTGGGCGCGGCTCGCAATGACAAGGGGGAGCGCGCCGCTCTCGCGGGGGATTGCTGGACGCGCGCCGTCAGGTCGTACACGCTCGGCACTCCTCCCGCCCTCGCGGGGGATTGCTTCGCCGCGTTGGGCGCGGCTCGCAATGACAAGGGGGAGCGCGCCGCTCTCGCGGGAGATTGCTGCGCCGCGCTGGGCGCGGCTCGCAATGACAGTAGGGAGCGCGACGGCTATCCCGCCCTTACGGGAGATTGCTGCGCTGCTAGCAATCACTGAAACCGATTCGGATCTGCTATGACGTTGTGTAGGGACAGCATCGCCACTCGCTTAGCGATCAATGATCGCTGATTGGGGCGTGGCTGGGTTATAATATACCTTAACCCGCGCGCCAGTTTTGTATGGCGGGGCAAATGCTGTGCCAACGTTTCCTCTAAATCTGATCGTTTCGCCCGCAGCGGTTTGAAATTCGACCAGCGGGTAGAACAAGTTGCTCTCGCCATCATCATATTGCACCGCACCCACAACAATCCCTTCGGTAGCTGTCATCTGGGCCAATCTTTGCTTCCGTATCTGCCAGAACAATACCATCATTGCTATTACTAGAACTATGAGGCAAAGCGCTATAGCGAGAGCAGACCAGCGATTCGATGATCTCATCACGGCCAACGTTGGCTGCTCTGGGTCGTACACGACCTCAACTCGATCGCCAACTTGGTAGGATAGAGACCTTTCTCCTTCTCCCTCCACCCGGATCGTTGCGCCAGTAGGGGTGCGAAATTCCACAATCGGGTAGAACAGGCGCTCGCCGTTGTTATCGCGGATCTCAACCGCGATAACTGTTCCTTCTGCTGAGGCAAGCGTTGCTTGAGATGATCCGGCTGGAGCTTGGCTAGTGATGGTGCGCCAGAGAACAACAAGCATGATCAGGATCACAACAACGAAGAAAGAGCGCAAGAGAATTTGGGATAGAGTGACGCTGCGCATACGTTTACTCCTGTGACCAGAGCGAGGACACCAAGGATGGGCGCAGCAGAAGAGGTAGTCTTTGTGTTCTGCGCCGCTGGGCTGACTTGCGCGACGGTTACGAGCGTTTTCGGTGGCTTTCTGCCTCCTTAGCCTTTGCTGAGAGAAGTTCCCAAACCAATCATACGGCTTATCAAGTGTGTTTACTAGTGGCTGATGCCTATCATCTACCATCAACAAACGCGCGTAACCATAGCTCAAGCGTCACCAGCATCCAGAGCGCGATGCCTTGCCGGGGCCAGACCATGCCCTTGCCGTCCATCCAAGCTTGGATTGTCTTGGTTTGGAACAGACCGCGAGCGCGGGCGCGCGGGCTGAGCAAGGTGTCGGCAGCCAACTCGCGCAAGGGGCCGCGAAGCCAGTGTTGCACCGGCACGCGCATCCCGCTCTTGGGGCGTTCGATGATTTGCGGCGGTAGCAGATCGGCAACCGCTTGCTTCAAAATCCATTTTTCGCGGGTGCCGGCTAGTTTGAGTTCTGGTGGAATGGTAAAACTTTGGGCCACAATTGCCCGGCTAAACAGCGGCGCGCGCCCTTCGAGGCCGCATGCAGCAGTGATACGTTCGACTTTGGTAAGAATGTGGTGCGCGCCTTTAGTGCGCACATTCGTGAGCAAGAGCCGGTTGAGGTACGAGGTCATAGCAGGCGCGTGAAGGTAGTGGATCACCCGCTCGGTGAGCGGTGGCGCGCCGGTTAGGGCCTGTTGCACGTCAGGGTGCAGCAGCCGGGGCAATTCGTCATAGCATTTGCGGTACGAGCGCAGGTACAAATGCGCTCGTTGCTGGGGCGTCAGATCGGGCCGTTGGCATTCGATTGCCAGCATCGGAAGATTCTTCGGCCCGCCGAAGCAGGGATCGCCGCCCTCACCATTCAAAATAACCCGCAATCCATCGCTAGCTGCAGCTCGCGCCAACAGCAGGTTGGGCGTGGTCAACGGATCGCCGACCGGGCAATCGAGCGCAGCAATCGTTTCGGGCAGGTGATCGGCGATCTGGCGGCCACTCACCGTTAGCACTTGGTGGCGGGTACGACAATGAGTGGCGACTAACCCCGAATAGGCTAGCTCGTTCGGCAGCTCATCGCCGAAACTGATGCTGTATGTCTGCACTGGCGCATCGTGCAGGCGCGCGACCAGCGCTGTTACCAAGCTCGAATCAACCCCGCCGGAAAGCAAGACTCCGACCGGTTCGCCGGCAGGCAGCATTGCCTGCGTCACGTTTTCGAGCGTTTGCCGCAATTGTCGGGCGTGGATTGCCGCCGGCGCGTTGATCATCGCCTCGCGCGGCGTCCAATAGAATCCACTTGTCCACGAACCATCAGCGGCAAGGCGAACGTATTGGCCGGGCAACAGCTCATACACCCCGTCGAGCAGCGTCTCGGCGCCGGGCAGATAGGCAAAGGTGAGGAAGGCTGGCACAGCGGCAAGGTTCAGCCGCGGTTGAAAAGCTGGCCAGCGGCGCATGGTGTGTAAGGTCGAAGCTGCAGCCCACGTTGAACCAGCGCGGGTGTAGAACAGTGTGCGCGCGCCGGATGGATCGCGGATTAGCGTCAGGTGACGGCCATCCCAGATGGCGAAAGCAAACATCCCCTCGACCTGCGCCAATGCAGCAAGACCACAGCGGTCGATCAAGGCAAGCAATAGCTCGCCATCGCTGAAGGTTGCGCTATGCGGATCGGCCAGTCGGGCCATCAGCTCGGCGCGGTTGAACAGGGTGACTTCACCGGCCCCAATCAACTCGCTGTGGCCGTGATAGTGGTAAGGCCCGGCGGTCAGCCATGGCCGCGCGTCGGGGATGCTGGCCAACAGGCAACTACCGGCCTGCACGTAGCCGGTGGCTGCGAGACAATCAAGAGCCGTGTCACCGGCAGGAACATTCAACAAGGCAAGAAATCGGCTCATATCGCAGTGTGGATGGCGCTATAGATATGCCTGCCATTGCGAACATTGCGGCGGGGAAATTGCGTATTTTAACCAAAATCACTATCACCGCCATCGCTGTCGCTATCCCAACCAGAGGTAGAGCTGTCAACACCGCTACTGGCAGAGCTGAGGTTTTGCTGCGCGGCAGCGCGCAGTTGTTCCTCTTCTTCAGGCGACAGCATCAGCGGCGGCCAGACAATTGCGCCCATCATGCCGGCGAGGCCAATCATCGCCAACACCTCGCCTAACCGGCCACCGAATGAGGTCTCGTTGACAGTTACCGTTGGCCGGCCATCAATGATCCACGCTGTGCGGCCATAGCCTTGCTCTTTGCCGTACAACACACGACCGTTGGCAATCCGCTTCACTATTCCTTCGCCGAGCAACTCATCGCTGCCTTGTTGCCCGCGCGAGTCTTGCCATGCCACGGTGCCATCGGGCAGACGCCGGCGCCATTCGGTGACGCCATTGCTGTAGATGCGGCGCACACTGTTATCGGGTAATAACTCATCGCGATAGCGCACGACCTCGTATGGTTGATGAGGATCGTATCTCATAGCGCCTCCTGCCACGCCGGCCAACTCGTAAAGCCACTAGTGACAAAAAAACGCCAGCGTGTGCGCCACGAGACCGGTTGTGGCGTGGCAGACACGATGGCGCGCAGCGCGCGCAACAATTTGATCGGGTATACTGCTGCCACTTCAGCCTGCCAACCGCGTTGTAGCCAGCGTCGTTCATCGTGAGCCAGCGCAAGATCGGCTAACATAGATGGTGGAATCCGGCGCTGAGCGCAGAGCCGCAACGTCTTGGCATGGCGAGGACGCAGACCTATCGGTTGCAAGGGAATGTCTGGCGGGGCGGTGGCGGCGAGCTGGCGCGCGAGCGCAAGGCCGGAAAGGCTGGCATCGTGCAATATCATAATCCGCGACCGATGAGCGCGGCGCAGCATGGCAATGATTGGGTCCGGTAACGGCCACGCTTGCGCCGTAAACACCGGACAAGCCAATTCGAGATCGAAGGCGTTGGCGCGTAGCATCAAGGCAATGTTCGTGTCTTGGCATACCAACACCTGCGGCAAACCGTAGCGATCAAGGTCGGCGGCGGGAGGTGGCCGCACTTCGCCGGCAGGTTCCAGACCAGACCGCAGCAACCCATCTGGAACGCCGTGGTGATCGATCCAGCGCGCCAACGCGCGCGCAACCGAGGCACGTGACAAGGGGGCCGGCAGGGTCAGGGCGATCCGTACCTTCGCTAACGCCACACGCAATGGCGCGAGCAACGTATGGCAGACAGCGTAAAAAAGCTGTTCCTCGATATAGCGGGTTCCAGCTTGTTCGAGCTGCGTGATTGAGCGATTGACCGCTAGTGTCGTAAGCGCATGCATCGTTGGTTATTCAACCCCATTTATGCCGCTTTGGGCCAGCTCATAAAACCGACTTTCCCAGCGCGCCCGCCAGCCAGCAGCATCGCCAGCAAACGCGCCGGTGGTATGCCATACAGCGGCGCTACATTGCCTTGCTTGAGCCAATCAATTTCACCTGATTGCAGGCGGGTGAAAGCAGTGACTTTCTGAAGCAATTCTGGGTCTGGTTTCACCCGCATGACCAACTGATTCTTCGTTACTAGCACATCGCGCGGATTGATACCCAAATCAATCACCGGATGATCAACCGGCAACTGCCAGAGCTGGTACACATCGCGCACAAGAAGGCATCCGTTCAAACTCGCTTCATGCAAGACGTAGACCGGCAAGCGCCGCTCGCGCACAGCGCGCAGCCATGGTTCATGATTGGCGTTGATCTGCGGTGGCAGCGCAATCATGCCAAACCGTTGCGGCAATTCGTTGGCGACGATGAACGCGCGCACCGCAGCCGAGGGGGTAAGGATCGCCATTTTGGTCGCGCTGGGATGAATTGGCGGCGGCATCAGCGAGAGCTTGATCGCTTCCTCGTTCAAGATCAACCCCTCTGGGCGACCATACTTGAGCATCCAAGGTTTGATGATTTTGTCCTCGAAAGTAGTTAGTGAAGGAGACCGCTTTGATTGCTGCATGCGCGTGGAAAGATATCCAATAATGATCCATGCCAAAATAACAGGTATCACAATAAAGAAGGCGGAAATCTCAAGCACTATGTTTACCATGCCAAACAAAAAAGCTGCGATGATCGTGGCAAGGATATACAATCCGCAAGGAAATCCGGTTGTAGACTTCTGCCGGCGCAGCGCCGCGCCGAGTGCCTGCTCGCTCGTAAATCGGATTGCGCCATTGTTGCTGAGGCGCTTGAATAGATCACGCAAACTGAGGTCGTGCAGCTTATATTCATTTGCTTTTGGCTCAAGCGCAAACTGCTGCTTACACTTGCTACAGGTGCGGTTTGATCGTTCGCGGTAGCGCAATTCGGCATAACAATGCGGGCACTTCATTCGATTACTCCTCGCTCAAGCCGGCTCGCTAACCACCGTAAGCGCATTGCTATGCGCTCGCGCCAGTTGAGTTGGCGATGGGCGTGCATCTGCGGCAGGGCTTGCTCCATCCGCCGTAACACCGTGGCCAATTGGGCGAAATCGACTGTTTGTTCGTGATGGTGGTGGTCATGGTGGGCGCGAGCTTCAGCCTGCGCCGCCGTGATCGCGTAGTCTTCGTGATCAAGGCCCATGCCGGTATTGGCGATCAGAAGCAGCAAGGGTGTGCCGGCGCGATTGTTGAACGTATGCGGCATCATTGCCGGAATGTGCAACATCATCCCCGGTTTGAGCGGCACGGTGACAATTGCGTCTCGTTCGGCATCGTATAAGCCGCAGGAGGCGTAACCGGTACTAAACACAAAATGCTCGGTGCCATGGGCATGCGGGGTAAAGCCACGATGGGCCGCCACAATGCCGAGTTTGTAGGTGGCATTGGCTGGGTTTGTGTCAGAGGTAGCAGCATTCCCAATTAGGTAGCGGGCGAAGTGCCCTTGATCGATGAATGGCAAGAGATCGTTATCGTGCTCGGCAGTGATCGGTTTCACGCAGTGGCGACGGACTGTTAGCAGAGTTCCATCGCTGTCGGCGATCAATACGCTAGCTCCAGCCGGCAAGATGCGTTGCAGGTTGTCGAGGAACTGGTTGGGCATTGCCGTGCTTGTGGTGAGATGCGTGATATTCAGTTAGGCATAACCATTATAGCGGTGTGGTATTGTCTGTTGTTAAAAGTTTTATTAAGCAAGTATTAAGCGGGGCGTTATTCCTTGGGCTTGGATTGCTATTGCGCATGTGCAGTTTTGGTCGCAACCTCTCTCATGCGTATGAGATCGGGGCGATGAACAATGTTTTTCATTCCACTCCCCAACGGAGGACGATACTGCCTCCTCTTCCGGTGGGGAAGGCGAGGGTAAATTGGCTGGCGGCATACGACAGCGGCGAAGCGATGGCGCTACTCTGCCAGCATACCCACCGCTCGCCGCACCAGTGCCGCAATTTGCGCCTCGACCGCCGGGGTTAGTTCGGCCAACGCAAACGCTGTTGGCCACATGGCGCCATCGTCGAGCTGCGCCGCATCAGAGAAACCGAGCGTTGCGTAGCGGGTGTTGAACTTCTGCGCGCTTTGAAAGAAGCAGATCACCTTGCCGTCTTTGGCGTAGGCCGGCATGCCGTACCAGAGTCGCGGCGTTAGGGTGGGGGCATTGGCGGTGATGATGCTGTGCAGGCGGTTGGCCATGGCCCGATCCGGTTCGGGCAGTTCGGCGATTTTGGCCAGCACGGCGTTTGTCTCCTCTTCCCGTTTGGCATGCCCGCTCCGGCGGGAAGCGGCTTTCAGTTCTTGCGCTCGTTCACGCATTGCGGCTCGCTCTTCAGCCGAAAAGCCGCTCTGTTCGTCGTCATTGACAGTGCGTTTGCTGCGACCCATCCGGTTCCTCCTTAGGTTGAATCACTGCTTGTAGTATAGCATCGGCGCCCCGCATCACGAGCGGGAGGAGGGTCGCGCGGATAGTTTGTTCTAGTGGCGCAACAGGGTGAGGTAGCGCCAGTAGAAGCCGCCAAACGCAGTGTACACGACGACCCATAGCAGCGGGATCACAAACGGCAGGATTGCGTTCGGTAGCGCGAGGGCGATGGCGAGGTGAAACGCTGAGTAGATGAGATAGACCAGCTTGATCGTTTGGGCTAAGTTATGCACAGCCGGGCGCGGGTCGGTGAGAATGCGCGGGATGGTGAACAGGCCGAGCCAGTAGACAAACATGCCCCATTGGATCGCGTCGGGGTTTTGCCACGGTGAATTGCCAATCACGAACCATTCAAACGCTAGGCCAAAGCTGCCGGCAAGGAGCATTGCGATCAAGGTTGATCGGAGGGAATTGTGAACGAGCCGGTCGAGTTGTTGCTGCGCGGCGTACCCACCAGCGAGCAGCAAGCAATAGACCGCCATCGCTCCTACGAAGGCGTCTGGCATGCGATTGATAATAATTAGATTCGTGATTTCCGGCGCTAGCGTGAAGGCGATGCCATAGCCAATGAAGCGTATGAGGCGCATAAACGATCCTTTTTAAGTTTGGACGAAGTTCGCCGGCAGTTCGTTTCTTTGGACTAGCGTGACGTACCCGCGCAATGACAAAGAGGGGGAAGCTTCACCGGTAGACTGTCCTTCTCCCAACAATTGCGCTGCGCCAGATGACTTTGCCTGCAATGGTTGCCGGCTGTACAGAATATGTTGTCGCTTCTTTCTGTTTGCGCTGTGGCATAGATGCTATAGTTGTCACGAGGAATCAATTCGGTCAACGTTGACCGTAGGAGGCAGCAATGACAACCCCTAACATCACGATCGACAAAGAGATTGACGCGCGCGGCAGCCATTGTCCCGGCCCGATGATGGAGCTGATCCGCGGAATTAAGAGTGTGCCGGTGGGATCGGTGGTAGCTGTGCTATCGAGCGATCCCGGTTCGGCCAAGGACATTCCGATCTGGGTGCAGAAAGCCGGTCACGAGTTTATCGGCGCTTTCCCCGAACAGGGTTATACCCGCTTTGTGGTGCGCAAGACGCGCTAATGCGCGACGCCAAGTAGCGTAGGGTTGGGCGCAAAGACGCATAAGGGCGATGTTTAACTATGCCTTCACACAAGCCGCTGTACCCTGTGCGTCTTTGCGTTTGATGTTGATCCGTTCAGCGCCGGTATTTGCGGCGCAAGGTTTGCATTGGGCTTTCCCGATGCGCAAAAGGTAAAGACCATGACTGTCAAACAAATTGTTGTGTTGGGTGGCGGGGTAGGCGGCACGCTCGTAGCGAACCTGCTCGCCGGCCAGTTGACGCGCAAACAGGCGCAGATTACGTTGGTTGATCGCACTGGCAAGCATGTCTATCAACCCGGTTGGCTGTATGTGCCGTTTGGCGGTGCGCCACCGGAGCGGTGGGAGCGCAATGAGCGTTCGTTGCTGCGCCGTTCGGTGGATCTGGTGATTGGCGATGCAGTGAGGATCGATCCGCATGAGCGCTACGTTGAGATGGCCGATGGCGCGCAGTTGCCGTTCGACTATCTGATCATCGCGACCGGCGCCCGGCTGGAGCCGGATGCAGTACACGGCTATCGCGAGGGCGCTCACCATTTCTACAGCGCCGAAGCTGCCTTGCGCTTGCATGCGGCGTTGCGTGAGTTTACCGGCGGCAAGGTGGTGATCGGCGTGGCCGATATTCCCTACAAGTGCCCGCCCGCCCCGCTCGAGTTTACCTTTATGTTGGAGGATGAGCTGCGCAAGCGCGGTTTGCGTGAGAAGACCGAGATTACTTACCTCTCGCCGATTGGCCGCGTCTTTACGATCGAGAGTGTGGCCGAGTTTGTCACGCCTATGCTGGAAGAGCGTGGCATTCAGTACGAGTTGTTCTTCAACACAGAATCGATTGATCCAGTTGCGCGCACGGTTTCATCGCTAGAGGGCACAACGCTGCCATACGACCTGCTGGTGCTGGTGCCGCCGCACCGCGGCGCCAAGATTATCACCGATTCCGGCCTTGGCGATGAGCAGGGCTGGCTACCCACCGACCGCGAGACGCTCCAGCACAAGCAGTTTCCGTATATCTACGGGCTGGGCGATGCGACCGATTTGCCGGTGAGCAAGAGCGGCGCAGCGGCCCACTTCGAGGCGAAGGTGATTGCACATCGTATTATCGGCGAGATCAAGGGCAAGCCGAGCGATGAGCGGTATCATGGGCAGGTGATGTGCTTCCTCGAGACTGGGCGCGGCCAAGCGACCCAATTGGTCTTCGATTACAACCATCCGCCGCAGCCGCCCAAGCCGAGCGCCTATTACCACTACGAGAAGGCGTTGCTCAATCGAGCCTATTGGCATCTGGTGCCGACCGGGATTGTGTGAGGGTGGTGTTAAACGCAAAGGCGCAAAGGATGGCTTCATGCTGGCGGCTGTAATGCGCAATGCGGCAACTCGGCCTCGCTGCGGTCGCCTTTGGCCTCTGCGTGTACTGTCCTACGGGGCGACAATGCCGTCGCCCCGTTTTATATTTGATTGTTCCTAAGGAGGCAAGCGCGATGGAGATGGAACCGGATTATCCTCGCACGATGGGCCAGCAGTTTGGCCGCCGCTCGTGGGCTGAGCCGTGGAAGATCAAGATGGTTGAGCCGCTGCGCGTGATTAGCCGGGCCGAGCGCGAGGCGGCGCTGAAGGCTGCCGGCTACAATACCTTTCTCCTCCGTTCGGAAGATGTCTATATCGATCTGCTGACCGATAGCGGCACCAATGCGATGAGCGATCGGCAATGGGCCGCCTTAATGATGGGCGACGAGGCCTATGCCGGCAGCCGCAGCTTCTACCGGCTTGAAGCGGCAGTGCAGCAGGCTTACGGCTATCGCCACGTCATTCCGACCCACCAAGGCCGCGGCGCCGAACACCTCATCAGCCGGATCGCCATCCAACCCGGCCAATATGTGCCCGGCAATATGTACTTCACTACCACTCGCCTGCACCAAGAATTGGCCGGCGGCACG
>JANWYE010000350.1 GCA_025057175.1 Chloroflexus sp.
GGTGCCGGTTCTTTGACCGCTAGATCGAGCGCGCCGGCGGCAATGCTCGCTCCGGCCAAGAGTAAAATGAAACTGAGGCTGTTCAAGCCATCACCACTCGCCGCCAACCGCCACGATGCGGCGGTGAATCCGATCAAGGCATATCCGGCGGCGAGCATTAGCCCTGCGCTTCGTGTGCGCCAACGTTCGCTCGATGCCATTGCAACCAGCAAGCCGCTGGCCAGCCCGGCCAGATGGCCGCTGAGCGCTGCAACGCCAAGCCCTGCCAGTTGACCTAGCCGCCGCCAGTGGGATGGCATGCTCACCACGAGCAAGCCGGCCGTAATCAGCACAAGGCAACTTAACCCATCAATAACAATCAGACCATTGAGCACGGTGAAAGACTGGCGCTGGATGCGGCTGAGCATGATGCCACCGCCAAGGGTGGTAACAACACCGGCCAGTCGCTGCAGATCGTGATATGAGGGTTGCAACCGCATGCGAGGATAGCGCTTTGTCAAAGGAAGGTTAATCTATTATAATCACCGAATAATCGTTCTTGCAAACAACCTTTGCTGTCTATGAAACGTTTATTATCCACCCTATTCGACATCCGCCATCGCGATGAAGAAGCGCGCCAGCGCGGGCGAAATGTTGTGATTATTGCCTTTGGCTTGCTTGTTATCAACGTGCTGGTGTCGCTATCAATTGTGTTTTATTTCAGAGACGCCGTCGCCCTTCTCATCGCAACTGCATCAGGGGCATTGCTCTACGTTTTGATCATTGCCATTACGCGCCGCGGGCAGGTCGATCTGGGTGGGTGGCTTACGGTTCTCGTCTCACTCGTCGGCACGACGACGGCATCACTCGTTAATCCCAATCGTCCGGTGGCGATGTTTATGGTGGTGCCGGTTGTGCTAGCAGCCACCATTTTACGACTTCGCGATTTAATCGTTGTTACGCTGGTTGTCTTGCTGAGCTTAATCGGCATAGCGATCTTTGCCGAACCGGCTATGATTTCGCTATCGCTGCCGGGCTTTTTAGCTACATCCGGCATTTTATGCGGCTTTCTGGCGGTGATTAGCTTTGTGCAAAGCGCTGGCAACGAGGCGCTTCACCGCCGGTTGCAGGCAGCGTTGCAGCAGGCGCGGCAAACGGCAGACCAACTGCAACAGATCAACGCTGATCTTGATTTGCGGGTAGAGGCACAAACGGCAGCCTTGCAAGAGGCGATGGCTGAACTCGAAGAGCGTGCGCTCGCTCAGGATCGCCTCCTTGCCGAAGTGATCTCCCAACG
>JANWYE010000351.1 GCA_025057175.1 Chloroflexus sp.
CGACGAAGCTCAAAAAACCACAATCCCCGCGAGGGGATTGACTCAACCCCTTCTCAGCGCTTCTCAGCGACCGTATTGCGCTTGTCGTTCAAAAAACCAAAATCCCCGTGAGGGGATTGAAACCGCACCACAATCACGTATGGTTTCATGGCAACGTAGGTTACGAAGTTCAAAAAACCAAAATCCCCGTGAGGGGATTGAAACGTAAATTGCCTTATTATCAACGTGTGGCGTGCGCTTGTGTTCAAAAAACCAAAATCCCCGTGAGGGGATTGAAACGCATCGGCGCTGCAACCGCTTCGGCGCATTCCATTTCTTTGTTCAAAAAACCAAAATCCCCGTGAGGGGATTGAAACTCAATAGTTCGCAAAATCCCCCCTTCGCCCAACAACGCGGGTTCAAAAAACCAAAATCCCCGTGAGGGGATTGAAACAGAAAAATAAAATCCCCGCGCTACCGAAGTGGTAGGCGGGGTTCAAAAAACCAAAATCCCCGTGAGGGGATTGAAACTTAACCCACTTAACCTCAAATTGTGAATTAAGAGCACGTTCAGTTCAAAAAACCAAAATCCCCGTGAGGGGATTGAAACACAACGGGCCGTCACATATCCAGCCGGCGCTCGACTATATAGGTTCAAAAAACCAAAATCCCCGTGAGGGGATTGAAACCTCACCCCTACGGTCAAACACTACACTCAAGCACTACGCTGTTCAAAAAACCAAAATCCCCGTGAGGGGATTGAAACGCTCAACGCAGGTTGTCGATCACGCAATGCGCGTTGCCGCGGTTCAAAAAACCAAAATCCCCGTGAGGGGATTGAAACTGGAGGAATGACAAGTCGCTTACCGTACAGTTCGATTGCCTGTTCAAAAAACCAAAATCCCCGTGAGGGGATTGAAACCCGGAGCTAGCTCACCCCCCCCGGAGCTGGTCAACTGGCGTTCAAAAAACCAAAATCCCCGTGAGGGGATTGAAACCGATTCACATCGCATTCGCCGCATGCTAAAAAGGATCGGTTCAAAAAACCAACATCCCCGTGAGGGGATTGAAACTCGCACGTACCGTACTGACTGGTACGAACTAGCGCCGAGCTTGTTCAAAAAACCAAAATCCCCGTGAGGGGATTGAAACCTCGGTAAGCGCTAATGTCTGAGAGGATGGTCGTGAGCGATGTTCAAAAAACCAAAATCCCCGTGAGGGGATTGAAACCTGACCGGGCTAGTCACGGTTACGGTAGTGTAACGGCTTC
>JANWYE010000352.1 GCA_025057175.1 Chloroflexus sp.
GATTTTGGTTTTTTGAACGGATTGAGGGGCCGCGCGGGTGTCTCGTCTGGGGGACAGTTTCAATCCCCTCACGGGGATTTTGGTTTTTTGAACCAAAGGCAACGGAGCCGACAGATCGGCTCCAAAAGATGAGGTTTCAATCCCCTCACGGGGATTTTGGTTTTTTGAACCTGCGGCTGTCACGGTGGCCCGATGTTGTCGGGCAGATTAGCGTTTCAATCCCCTCACGGGGATTTTGGTTTTTTGAACCCTATTTTGTAGGTAGTGGCAAGAATGTGGTAGCGCTTAGTTTCAATCCCCTCACGGGGATTTTGGTTTTTTGAACACAGCTTCTTCATCATTGCAGTACCTCCTTTATCTAGTTGGTTTCAATCCCCTCACGGGGATTTTGGTTTTTTGAACCCTTCTCTACCCCTTGACAACGGTAGCGGGTTGTGGTATAGGTTTCAATCCCCTCACGGGGATTTTGGTTTTTTGAACTTGGTCAAATGGCCCGACAACGTCGGGCAGATCGATCTAGAGTTTCAATCCCCTCACGGGGATTTTGGTTTTTTGAACAGGTAGCGTTAGACGGGTACACCCCGTTTAACGTTACTTTTGGTTTCAATCCCCTCACGGGGATTTTGGTTTTTTGAACGAATCCTGCACATACTCGGCACACTTTTCGAACAAATCTTCGTTTCAATCCCCTCACGGGGATTTTGGTTTTTTGAACGACACTGGCAAGCCGTCAGAGCAATCGGTTATTCACTTCGTTTCAATCCCCTCACGGGGATTTTGGTTTTTTGAACTTGGAGATCGTTTCGCGATGGCTAGCGGCGAAAGCCGCTAGGTTTCAATCCCCTCACGGGGATTTTGGTTTTTTGAACGTTGAAGTATGCAACAATAACGAATCAGACGATTCCACTGCGTTTCAATCCCCTCACGGGGATTTTGGTTTTTTGAACGGGCAAGCCTGCTCGCCCAGCGGGTTTGCTCGGCAAATGGGGTTTCAATCCCCTCACGGGGATTTTGGTTTTTTGAACCCCAGTGCAGCCCGAAGTGATCGTAAACGCCCTGCTTACAGGTTTCAATCCCCTCACGGGGATTTTGGTTTTTTGAACCTCGAACACGCCGAACGCAAAGCGGCCCCCGTTTCCTGTTTCAATCCCCTCACGGGGATTTTGGTTTTTTGAACAAAATACCGCCCTTCGTAAAGCGGCGGATTGGGCGGAGGTTTCAATCCCCTCACGGGG
>JANWYE010000353.1 GCA_025057175.1 Chloroflexus sp.
AGGTTTCAATCCCCTCACGGGGATTTTGGTTTTTTGAACAAGGTACAGAACGTGCGAGCTATGCGGCACGTACCCGATCTGAGTTTCAATCCCCTCACGGGGATTTTGGTTTTTTGAACCACATTCTGAACATTAACTACGATCCAGTGCGGTTCCATGAGTTTCAATCCCCTCACGGGGATTTTGGTTTTTTGAACCCGGTTTTTGCCGTTCGTGCGCCCGAAAAGCAGCAACCTCCTTTGTTTCAATCCCCTCACGGGGATTTTGGTTTTTTGAACATACGAACGCCCTGAGCATTCATCTGTTCTAACACGAGTTTCAATCCCCTCACGGGGATTTTGGTTTTTTGAACGTTCATAACTGCGTGCTTATGTCAACCTGTTGCCTGTAACGTGAGTTTCAATCCCCTCACGGGGATTTTGGTTTTTTGAACTTGAAGAAGCGTTGGCCGAGCTGACGTTCACCAAGCGCAGTTTCAATCCCCTCACGGGGATTTTGGTTTTTTGAACCGAGAAAATTGCCGCGCACGTGATTGCTCGTAGCGACGGTTTAAATACCCTCACGGGGATTTTGGTTTTTTGAACGTAACGCCCGCACATCCGTTCGCCTTCTCGCCTTTTTCCTACGTTTCAATCCCCTCACGGGGATTTTGGTTTTTTGAACTCAGATAGCGTGGCTACAGACGGCGTATGGCATGCATATTCGGGTTTCAATCCCCTCACGGGGATTTTGGTTTTTTGAACCGGAGTGTGCTATAGTAGTGTCAGGTTAAGGAAGCAACTGTTTCAATCCCCTCACGGGGATTTTGGTTTTTTGAACATACTGCGGCGCGGCCATGCCGTCCACAAGGTACGATGTGTTTCAATCCCCTCACGGGGATTTTGGTTTTTTGAACGACAGAACCACGGATGCTCTTTGGTCGTCGCACATTGCCATACGTTTCAATCCCCTCACGGGGATTTTGGTTTTTTGAACTTCGCATTCTCTGCGCATTCAATGTCAAATCCGGCAAGCAGATGTTTCAATCCCCTCACGGGGATTTTGGTTTTTTGAACAAAGCGTTGCTGTTCGCACAGGCCTGCGCGTCGCTATTCCGTTTCAATCCCCTCACGGGGATTTTGGTTTTTTGAACTCACTGCCGCTTGCCTCGCCGGTGACAACGGCGGGCGTGGTTTCAATCCCCTCACGGGGATTTTGGTTTTTTGA
>JANWYE010000354.1 GCA_025057175.1 Chloroflexus sp.
AGTTCCGTTCAAAAAACCAAAATCCCCGTGAGGGGATTGAAACTTAAGATAATCTTCTTGATTTTATCTCTTATGTTGATTTAAGTTCAAAAAACCAAAATCCCCGTGAGGGGATTGAAACGTCCATGTTTCAATTGGATACGCTTGCACTTCGTCTACAATGATCTGTTCAAAAAACCAAAATCCCCGTGAGGGGATTGAAACTTATATTTCGAGCATTTACGGCGCGCCATGTTCTACGTTCAAAAAACCAAAATCCCCGTGAGGGGATTGAAACCGTAATTGTGACAATCGTTGTTGATAATAGAGCGCCGTGTTCAAAAAACCAAAATCCCCGTGAGGGGATTGAAACCCAATGCATTGACGAGATTCTTCGCTATGTTTCGCTATAACGTTCAAAAAACCAAAATCCCCGTGAGGGGATTGAAACGCTTTATCGGCGATAATCGGCTCATACGAAGCCGATATGTTCAAAAAACCAAAATCCCCGTGAGGGGATTGAAACTCAAGCAGTTTGGCCACCGCCCGTGTCGTCTTCGCCGTGCCGTTCAAAAAACCAAAATCCCCGTGAGGGGATTGAAACCCGGAGAGCGCGTGTTTACCGGCAATTTGACGCCGCGGTTCAAAAAACCAAAATCCCCGTGAGGGGATTGAAACAACAACGTCCGGCCACTTTGCCAGTCGCAGGTTGGCCGTGTTCAAAAAACCAAAATCCCCGTGAGGGGATTGAAACGCAAAGGCATACGGAGTCTTATTTATTGCTCCGTATCCTGACTTCAAAAAACCAAAATCCCCGTGAGGGGATTGAAACATAAGCGCATTCACAATGACAGCCGGCTCAACTGCCACTGCTTGTTCAAAAAACCAAAATCCCCGTGAGGGGATTGAAACTTATTGTCTAATCTAGCTTCCTTACCTGACACTACTATACCACTTCAAAAAACCAAAATCCCCGTGAGGGGATTGAAACAGGTTAACCATTAATCCGATACGATCTCGGCTCAGTAGCTTCAAAAAACCAAAATCCCCGTGAGGGGATTGAAACATGTTAAATCAGGTAGAGGGTAGGGCGTCAGTACTTGCGCTAATTCAAAAAACCAAAATCCCCGTGAGGGGATTGAAACCGCGCTAAGCGTCAGGGTCATCGCGATGGCGCCAGCTATGACTTCAAAAAACCAAAATCCCCGTGAGGG
>JANWYE010000355.1 GCA_025057175.1 Chloroflexus sp.
TGAAACGGCCTCGGCCAGACGCTAAGCTAGCGGCAGCGCTAGGTTCAAACAACCAAAATCCCCGTGAGGGGATTGAAACTGAGAGGCAAGTTATGATTTGTGACACTGATGCTGAGTATCGGTTCAAAAAACCAAAATCCCCGTGAGGGGATTGAAACGCAGCTGCTGGCCCAGCATGACCCCGACGGCGTGGAACTCGGTTCAAAAAACCAAAATCCCCGTGAGGGGATTGAAACTAGAACAACTGCACTGCTTTGACTCCAGCTCTTGGCTTGCGTTCAAAAAACCAAAATCCCCGTGAGGGGATTGAAACCGTGAGCAAGTTGAACTTATGCGAGCTACGGCGACATCGTGTTCAAAAAACCAAAATCCCCGTGAGGGGATTGAAACATACGGTACAGCGGGTACCGAGTAGGCGGGGGTGACAAGAAAGTTCAAAAAACCAAAATCCCCGTGAGGGGATTGAAACGACGAAGTTACCTGTTGGATCAACCAACAGGTTTGAAATGGCGCGTTCAAAAAACCAAAATCCCCGTGAGGGGATTGAAACGGAAAAGTCGGAAAAATTGCGTGTAAGTTCTATCCGTCGGTTCAAAAAACCAAAATCCCCGTGAGGGGATTGAAACCTAGGAAGTTCGGCGTTCGGCGCTCCTCCGCTAGGAACCATGCGTTCAAAAAACCAAAATCCCCGTGAGGGGATTGAAACCGCACTTTTCGAACAAATCTTCGCCGAGTGTGTTAGGATTGGTTCAAAAAACCAAAATCCCCGTGAGGGGATTGAAACCACAATCATGTGGATAATTGCCAACGCTTGGTATACGTAGTTTGTTCAAAAAACCAAAATCCCCGTGAGGGGATTGAAACACAGTAAACGTGTGACTTCCGCCAAGTGCTGAAGACCAGGTTCAAAAAACCAAAATCCCCGTGAGGGGATTGAAACCTTTACTCTGAGAAGGCCCTTGCGGGCCTTCACTACTTCACGTTCAAAAAACCAAAATCCCCGTGAGGGGATTGAAACCCACCTCCTCCGTCGCCGCCGGCACGGCCATGAGCGGGAGCGTTCAAAAAACCAAAATCCCCGTGAGGGGATTGAAAGAGCGGCGGGGGCGGAGAGAGTGTCCACAGGGGTGGGGGTCGGGGGGGTAGCCAGAAGCCGCGGGAGGGGATGGT
>JANWYE010000356.1 GCA_025057175.1 Chloroflexus sp.
TTTTCCGCATTCAAAAAACCAAAATCCCCGTGAGGGGATTGAAACTTGCCAATCCTCCTCGGTAACGTTCACTGGCTTTTGGCCGGTAATGAGTTCAAAAAACCAAAATCCCCGTGAGGGGATTGAAACCGTTGATTTTGTCTGCGTTGCCTCTGCCGGCGTTGCCTCTGTTCAAAAAACCAAAATCCCCGTGAGGGGATTGAAACGACATTGCCGCCGGCGCATCTACAAGAATGGCAACGCGCCATGTTCAAAAAACCAAAATCCCCGTGAGGGGATTGAAACTCGTATTGCCAAACTGCGACCGGATCGCATTGGCAATAGAAGTTCAAAAACCAAAATCCCCGTGAGGGGATTGAAACCTAACGAGTAGAAACTGCTGACGAGTAGAAACTGTTTAAGTTCAAAAAACCAAAATCCCCGTGAGGGGATTGAAACCAAATGGTTGGCGATTATTGCGTATGCCAACAATAATGACCGTTCAAAAAACCAAAATCCCCGTGAGGGGATTGAAACTCGCCAGCTCATTACCTCGGCTACGCAACGGATTGTTATTTGGTTCAAAAAACCAAAATCCCCGTGAGGGGATTGAAACCGGCAGCGCCGTAATTTGGCCATCGCTGGTTGTGGTAAGCGTTCAAAAAACCAAAATCCCCGTGAGGGGATTGAAACCTATCGTTGCTGCCGCATTCAGCGGCACAGCATTGGCGTTCAAAAAACCAAAATCCCCGTGAGGGGATTGAAACAAAACACGCTTCGCACGCTTTAGGAAGGCCATAAGATCGGTGTTCAAAAAACCAAAATCCCCGTGAGGGGATTGAAACTTCCGATCATACCCGAATGCCATCATATTGGGTGTCACCAGTTCAAAAAACCAAAATCCCCGTGAGGGGATTGAAAGGGCGATTGGTGCGAAATCACCAATCCGCTGCACTACGAAGCGATTCAAAAAACCAAAATCCCCGTGAGGGGATTGAAAGCTCTGCGAGGAGCCAGCCGTTGACACTGCCGGCCCCCCTCTTTGACATTCAAAAAACCAAAATCCCCGTGAGGGGATTGAAAGATGATTGAAGAGTAGCCCCGTTCGCCCCCCCCTTCCATTCAAAAAACCAAAATCCCCGTGAGGGGATTGAAAGACACCCAGTTGGCAATCTCGCGATCCGACGCGGT
>JANWYE010000357.1 GCA_025057175.1 Chloroflexus sp.
CCTTGCGCGGCGACTACAAACTGCCCGACGGCACAACCGGCAACCGGCTGCGGCGCTGGGAGAAGCACGATGTCAAACCGCGCCCCGACGACATCTTCCAGGAGCGGCTCTACTGCATCCAGTGGATGCGCCCCGTCCCCGGTTCGAGCCGCTACGAGTACGAATTCCGCGCCGTCACCCCCGCCGACCTCGAACGCGAACGGATCGTTGAGGAGTATGTCGCCGCGCGCCTCGCCGAATGGCAGGAGCGCGGCTGGGTGCCCGATATGCCGATTGAGCCGGGAGTCGAGACCGAACGCCTCTACCGCGAGCGCGGCTGGACGCACTGGCATCATTTGTTCAATCCGAGGCAGTTGTTGGTGTTTGGTTTGCTCAATTCGAGGAGAACAGCGGACTCGTACATAAAGATAAGTCATGCGCTTAACTGGAATGCACGATTGTGTATATGGCATCGCGGTCGTGACACAGTAACGCAAGTTTTTTACAACCAAGCGCTCAACACCTCCTATGATTATCCGTGTAGAGGCTTTCTTTCTCTGATTCCGCTTCTGACAGTTTCAGATATACCCAGCCATCCAATCTGTGGAAAGGGAGTCGTGGATTGTCACGAAGCGTCAGATACGAAAGTTGAATCCCACCTCTTCATCACCGACCCGCCCTACGGTGACGCGGTGAAATACGAAGAAATCCTGGAGTTTTTCATCGCCTGGCTGCGGAAGAACCCGCCGCCGGAGTTTGCCGGGTGGGTGTGGGATTCGCGGCGGGCGCTGGCGATCCGCGGCGAGGGGGAGGAGTTCCGCCGCGGCATGGTCGCGGCGTACAGGCGCATGACTGAGTGCATGCCCGATAACGGCATGCAGGTGATCATGTTCACCCATCAGTCGGGCGCGATCTGGGCCGATATGGCGCACATCGTCTGGGCAGCCGGGTTGCAGGTGACGGCGGCGTGGTACGTCGTCACCGAGACCGACAGCGCGCTGCGCGAGGGGAGTTACGTCAAAGGCACGGTGCTGCTGGTCTGCCGCAAGCGCCAGGGCGCCCTGAAGACCACCCGCGACGATCTGGCGTGGGAGATTCAGGAGGAGGTCGAGCGGCAGGTTGATCTGCTCGTGGGCTTGAACCAGCAGGCGCGCGGCGCGTCCCGCGATGAGAACGTGTTTGCG
>JANWYE010000358.1 GCA_025057175.1 Chloroflexus sp.
GTGAGAGCGACAAGTGAATTGTATAAATTTCAATCCCCTCCCGGGGATTTTGGTTTTTTGAAGATAGTAGGGGTTGCTCATCATTCGTTCAACATGCCCTGCTGGATTTCAATCCCCTCACGGGGATTTTGGTTTTTTGAAGAAAGATCGGTTTTTTGACCGTAACGAATTGTTTAGCTGGTATATTTCAATCCCCTCACGGGGATTTTGGTTTTTTGAAGTCAATCTGCAACAACTGCTCGGCATCGATCGTCGCGCACGAAAATTTCAATCCCCTCACGGGGATTTTGGTTTTTTGAAGGCGCCTACGCCGTCACCCCGCCGGCTACGCTTGCCTTGTCTATTTCAATCCCCTCACGGGGATTTTGGTTTTTTGAAGAAAGACGCGGTGTTTCACGTCTATCCTTTCATATATCATTTCAATCCCCTCACGGGGATTTTGGTTTTTTGAAGTTGACTTGCCGTTCAGTGTCGGCACTCGAAGCACATAATTTCAATCCCCTCCCGGGGATTTTGGTTTTTTGAAGATACGCTAGCAGTAGGCGACCACTATTGGCGTCGATGCCTTATTTCAATCCCCTCACGGGGATTTTGGTTTTTTGAAGGCATGGAGTGGGTGGTACGGAAGGGAAGCGAATACTACGAATTTCAATCCCCTCACGGGGATTTTGGTTTTTTGAAGTTTATTTTTCTTTCACTTGCTTCTCACTCACCCCTACGGATTTCAATCCCCTCACGGGGATTTTGGTTTTTTGAAGCCGAATGCACAGAGCGTGCGCAGGGCCGCGATTGCATCGATTTCAATCCCCTCACGGGGATTTTGGTTTTTTGAAGCGACGAGATGGCGAAACGCTCGGCGTCATTGGCTACCGGAATTTCAATCCCCTCACGGGGATTTTGGTTTTTTGAAGGATGAGTATCGCCGGCGCAAGACATGCGAAACAATTGACCATTTCAATCCCCTCACGGGGATTTTGGTTTTTTGAAGTCCATGAAGCCGACGATAAATGTGCGCGGCGAGAATGGAATTTCAATCCCCTCACGGGGATTTTGGTTTTTTGAAGATGATAGAGGCAAGTAAGGTAAGCAACGAATAAGGAGGTATTTCAATCCCCTCACGGGGATTTTGGTTTTTTGAAGGAACCAGTGATTTGGA
>JANWYE010000359.1 GCA_025057175.1 Chloroflexus sp.
GCGCAAACTCGAATTCTTCTCAACGACCCTGTACAACTGGGGCTGGCCTGAATATGCCTTGCCCGAATATATCGAGAGCCATGTGCATCCCAGCCGGATCAACCGTGAGGCAGGCGAATTTGTCCTGCTCGCAACGTATCGCCTGCCGACCTTGATTCACACCCGCAGTGCGAATGCGAAATGGCTGGTCGAAATCTCGCATGCCAACCCGACGTGGATACACCCCTCGGATGCGGCGCGGCTCGGCGTGGCGACGGGCGACCTGGTGCGCGTCGAGACCGAGATCGGCTATTTCGTGGACAGGGTCTGGGTGACCGAGGGCATCCGCCCCGGCGTGATCGCCTGTTCGCACCACCTCGGGCGGTGGCGGCTGGCGGAGGGAGAAGGGACAAACCGCATCGCCTCGGCGCTGGTGCAGTTGCAGGAGTCGAACGGCACGTGGCAGTTGCGGCAACTTCACGGTGTCCGGCCGTATAAGTCGTCCGACCCGGACACCGAGCGCATCTGGTGGAGCGACGCCGGCGTGCATCAGAATCTCACCTTCCCCGTCCAGCCCGACCCGATCAGCGGCATGCACTGCTGGCATCAAAAGGTGAAAGTCAGCCGTGCCCAAGCCGGCGACCGCTACGGCGACGTGTACGTGGACACGAAGAAGTCGCACGACGTGTACAAACGCTGGCTGGCGATGACCCGCCCGCCGACCGGCGAGTGGCGGCGCCCTTATTGGATGCTCAGGCCGTTCCGGCCGGATATGAGCGCGTATCGGCGGATAGCGGATAGCAGATAGCAGATGGCAGATAGCGGATGGCGGATGGAAGATGGCGGTGAATTGCCGCGCGAGGCGTCCCACGCCCCCGTACCCTCTCCTCTCCTATTTATGGCTTCATGAACCCGATGCCGAAACCATCGCCCGCGCCGTGAATGAGTTGGGCCTGCCGCCGGCGGATCCAGCCGAACTCGCCTCCGCGTACGCCGATGTTTTCCTGCTCAACGTCCCGCCCTACGGCACGGTTTTTACCGACCCGGCGGGAGAGATAAACGGAGCTGAGGCGCAACGAGTCATGGCGTTGTTCGAAGCGCACGGCTACTGCCCGCCCGAGCTGGACTCCGTCGGCGCGCCGGACCATGTGGGGCTATGTTT
>JANWYE010000035.1 GCA_025057175.1 Chloroflexus sp.
CTGCTCGGCTCGCGCTCGCCACTGCGCGGCCCGCCCCTCATCGGCCGTTGCATAGAGATAACCCCGCCGGTTGAGCCGGATCCGGTTCGCACTCGCTAAGGCAAGCTCTTCCAGCCGGTCAATACTACGGTTCATCAACGCCACCATCGCCGCATCCGGCCACCAGTTGCGGTAGCATTCAGTCGATTTGTCACTAGTCAGCGCCAGCGGATCGCCAGCTTCGACCAGTGTTACATCGCGCCACTTATGCGTAACCGCCAATTGATGGGCCAGCGCAACGCCGGCAATGCCTGCCCCGCAGATGACGATGGTGGCTGTTGGCGCCATAGGAACCTCTCGATAGGAACGTAATGTCGCGCAGAACCTACGCTATATTGTAGACGAAATGGCGCGCGGCTCCGTTGGCTGCTTTATGACAGCGGCTTCAGCGTTTGCTACGCGCTATCTAGCCCATAAAGAAAGTAATCTCTATCAAAATACCTCTCTCTCGTTTGACGCCCCCCCCGTTTGTTGGTATGATCGCTTTAGAGGGGTGAAATAAGTGGTTTCCTTCCCCCTTGTTTGCCTCAGGAGCTATCTATGCCCGGTGATGACAAAACCGAATCGCGCAAAGTTGATCACATTCGGATTGTGTTAAACGAAGATGTCGCTGCAAAGGGTGTCGTCACCGGTTTCGCCGCCTATCGTCTGCCCCACCGCGCGCTACCCGAACTCGATCTCAACGAAGTCGACACTCGCACCACCTTTCTCGGCAAGCCGATTGCCGCGCCATTGCTGATCAGCTCAATGACCGGCGGCACTGCCAGCGCTGAGAAGATCAACTTGGCGTTAGCCGAGGCCGCCGAGCATCTCGGCCTGCCGATGGGGGTCGGCTCGCAACGGGCCGCGGTCATGGATCCGCGTCTTGCCAGCACGTATCAGGTACGCCGGGTAGCGCCGCGCATCCCGCTGCTGGCTAATGTCGGCGCAGTGCAGCTCAACTATGGCTTTACCGTCGATCATTGCCGGCGCGCGGTTGAGATGATCGAGGCTGATGCGCTGATTTTGCACCTCAACCCGCTGCAAGAGGCGGTTCAGCCTGAAGGCGATGTCAATTTCAAGGGGTTGCTGGCCAAGATCGAAGAGGTCTGTCGCCGGTTGGAAGTGCCGGTGATCGTCAAGGAGGTCGGCAACGGTATCGGCGCTGCCGACGCGATCCGGCTCTACGAAGTGGGTGTGCGGATTATTGATGTGGCCGGGGCCGGCGGCACCAGTTGGAGCGAGGTTGAACGCTTCCGCCAGCCCAACGATACCGGCCGCCGGGTGGCTGGCGCGTTTGCCGATTGGGGGTTGCCGACGACCGAGTGTGTACGTGAAGTGCGCGCGGCGCTGCCCGATGTTACCCTGATCGCGTCGGGTGGGGTGCGCAGCGGGGTAGACGTAGCGAAAGCGATTGCGCTCGGCGCCGATCTGGCCGGCACTGCCCGTCCGGCCCTCTTTGATGCGATTAACGAGCGTGGGGCCGAGGCGGTAATCGAGGGGTTAAGCGCATTTATTCGCGAGCTGCGGGTGGCGATGTTTTGCAGCGGCTGCGCCAATCTGCGCGCACTGCGCGACCTGCGCCTCGGCGCGCGCGTGTAGCCCGCTCCTGCGTATGTACGTCCATCATCTTGCCCTACGCGATTTCCGCAATTACCGGCGGCAGGATCTCGCCCTGCCGCCGGCCACGATCCTCTTGTACGGCCCCAACGCTGCCGGCAAGACGAGCCTGCTCGAAGCAATCTTTTACCTCGCCACCACTCGTTCGCCCCGCCTGAGCAGCGATCGCGAATTAGTGCGATGGGATGCGGTTGGCGAAGCAGGCGCGCCGCCCTTTGCCCGCATTGCCGCCGATGTCGAGCGCCGGATCGGGCCGGTTCGGCTTGAGGTGCTGGTGCAGCGCCGCACTGATGATGACGGCCAGCCGATCAACGGCGCGCAAAAGCTGGTGCGGATCGATAAGCGTCCAGCGCGGGCGATTGATCTGATTGGCCAGTTGCGGGTGGTGCTATTTACGCCTGCCGATCTGATGCTGGTCGATGGCCCGCCATCCGAGCGGCGACGCTACCTCGATATTACCCTCTCGCAGCTTGATCCGCACTATGTGCGCACCTTGGCTCACTACCAGAAGATTCTGCTCCAGCGCAACAGCCTGTTGCGAGCATGGCGCGAGCAGCGCCGGTTGCCGCGCAATGTTGATGCCGAGCTGGCCTACTGGGATCAAGAATTGGCTGCCGCCGGCGGGTATCTGCTGGCCGAGCGGTTGCGGGCCGTTGTGGAACTAAGCGGATTGGCCGGCCCGCTCTACCGCGCGATCAGCGGTGGCGAACACGAGGTGCAGATCGAGTATGAAGCGAGTTGCGATCTCGACATATCTCGTGACGCCGGTAGTCTGGCCGAGCGGCTGCGGCTGGCTTTTATGGCCCAGCGCGCCGACGAAATCGCTCGCGGCCAAACACTCTGCGGCCCGCACCGCGATGACCTCATCTTCCGCGTCGCCGGAATCGATCTAGGCCGGTATGGTTCGCGCGGCCAACAACGCTCGATCGCGCTGGCGCTCAAGATCGGCGAGGCCGAGTTGATGCGCCGGCGCGGCGGCGACGCGCCGGTTTTGCTGCTCGATGATGTGTTGAGCGAACTAGACGCGCAACGTCGTGCGCATCTGCTCGATCTCATTCAACAACCCGGCCAGCAGACGTTGCTAACCGCAACCGATCTGAGCGATTTCAGCGCCGATTTTCTCGCCACTGCGCGCCGGTTTCGCATCGAAGACGGTCAAGTCTTTGCCGGTTGAAGCCGCCCGTAGGTGTAAGCGAGTTTACGTAATTGATAGGCCAAACCCTCGCTCAGCGCTTCCGCCGCGCAGCGCCATGCCCAATTGCCGCCCAACCGGCCGGGAGTGTTCATCCGCGCTTCTGAGCCAAGCCGCAAAACATCTTGCAGCGGGGTAATGGCGTAATTAGCGACCGACATCAACCCCAGTCGCATCAGATCCCATGCAATATCGATCGTCTGCTCATCGCGGCCAAGGTAGGTCAGCACAGCCGCGCGGGTTTTAGCGTCAAGAGTCGCAAACCAGCCCACCGTGGTGTCGTTATCGTGGGTACCGGTATAGACGACATAGTTTGTGGTGTAGTTATGCGGCAGGTAAGGATTAGCCGGATCATCGCCAAAGGCAAACTGCAAGACCTTCATACCGGGAAGTTCAAACGCAACGCGCAAGGCTTCAACTTCCGGCGTAATCAAGCCAAGGTCTTCGGCAATGATTGGCAAATCGCCCAATTCCGCTTGCAATGTATCAAACAAATCGGCTCCCGGCCCCGGTACCCATTGCCCGTCAACCGCAGTCGGCGCGCTAGCCGGCACCTCCCAGTAGGCTTCAAAACCACGGAAATGATCGAGGCGCAGCACATCGTAGAGCGTCAACGCCTGCCGCATCCGCGCTACCCACCAGCGATAGCCGGTTGCGGCCATCTTATCCCAACGGTAGAGCGGGTTGCCCCAGCGTTGGCCAGTGGCGCTAAAGTAGTCAGGCGGTACGCCGGCTACTACCGTCGGCATCCCGCTGGCATCGACAAAAAAGAGATCACGGTTAGCCCAAACATCAGCGCTGTCGTCGGCAACGAAGATCGGCGCATCGCCGATAATCAACACCCCGTGCTGGTTAGCGTATTCTTTGAGCGCTTGCCACTGGCGGAAAAAGAGAAATTGCAAGTACTGGTGATAACTAATCGTCGTAGCCAACTCATGACGCGCGCGCGCTAACGCCGCCGGTTGCCGGTCACGCAGTTCAGGTTGCCATTCGTGCCAACTGCCGCCACCTTGCGCCTCTTTGATAGCCATAAACAGGGCGTAGTCGGCCAGCCATTCAGCGTTCTCGGCGCAAAAAGCAGTGTAGTCTTGATGGAGTCGCGTGCCATGACCGCTGCGGAAGCGTTCGAAGCTGCTGCGGAGCAGGGCTTGTTTGGCGGGAATGAGCGCGCCAAAATCGACCCGATCAGCCGGAAGATGGCCAAGCGCTGCCCGCGCTTCGGCTGAGGTCAAGAGACCCTGATCGATCAGATCGTCGATATTGATCAGCAATGGATTGCCGGCGAAGGCTGAAAAGCACTGATAAGGCGAATCACCGTAGCCAGTCGGACCAAGTGGCAATACTTGCCAGAGCGATTGCCCCGCTGCTGCCAAAAAATCGACAAACCGGTACGCCATCGGTCCCAAATCACCAATCCCCCATGGACCGGGCAGCGATGAGGGATGGAGCAGAATGCCGCTTGCGCGTGGCAGTTGCATAACGGTACCCCAATACCTAAAGAACGAACTAGCCGGTATTGTAGCATACCGTTGCAGATGCAATCAATATCACCGGTGTCTAGGCAGCGGCTCAATCAGATCAGGGCAGGCGCTGTTTGGTTTGCCGGTTGCCACTATGCGAAAGAAGCCAATCGTGCGATGGCCGGTATCAACACCGTCAAAGGCAATCGCCCAAACACCGGGGAGCGCATCGCTTGGCGTGCGATAGCAGTAGGTGTCGGTGAGTCCGCTGGTTGTGAGGTTGACCTGCTCAGCAACCAGCATACTGTGACCATCAGCTTGAAACACAGTGACGCTGACCCAGCGGTCATTGCTATAACCGCTGCCGCGGGCAGTAAGCGCGCTGCCGGCGGTGAGTGTCGTTGGGTTGACCATCACCCCGATATTGCGCGGCAATGGCGGCGGATTAGGACGGTGATTCATCACATCGCGGCCCAACGGCGTCACAATGATCTGTCTGGTTACGCCATCGATCTGCAAGCGCGCACGCTCAAACCATTGCGTCAGGTAACGGCTCGCGCTGCCGTCAGCCACCGGTTCGCGATTCACATCGCTGATTGGCAACCCAAAGAGCGCAATCCGCTCAGCATCGGTATAGCCGCGCTCGTTGTCAAGATTGATCCCGTGGCTCTCCCAAAAGTTGCGAAACTCGCCGCAGAGGGTGAAGCCGGTCTCAGGAAAGAGCCGGCAGCTCGGCGGTATCGTTGTTGGTAGTTGAGCCGGCAGGGTGGGGGCGCGGTTAAGCTGGGTGAGCCGTTCCCAGCCGGTCATTTGCAGGGTGATGTTGGCTGGATCGGCATTGCCCAACGGCTGCTGCAAAATCGCTCGCTCAAAGGGTTGCGCCAAGACGGCAACCCCCTCAACCGCCTCAATCCGCGCTGGCCCGATCGGATAGCCGAAGATGCGCACCGCATTGCCACTCTGGCCGCTGATCGCATGGTGGTCGTTGCGCTGCCAAAAATCGGCAAAGCGAGCATCAACACAATCAGCAACTTCATCAAAGCAAATCGGGTTAGCGGCATGCATTGGCGTAGATGGGGCAAGTAAAATGCAAAGCAAGGCCGCAGACAGAATCAAGCGACTATTCATACGCGGCCCTTTCACTATTCCTGAGAGTTATAGATATGCCTAGTATAGCATAGGCTGGTTAGCGTGCCTAGACACAAATGATCTTGCTGTTTCTCAATTGACAGGCAAGCCTATCTCGGCTATACTCGCCGCGTGATCGGGCGCTCCGCGATAGCGTCCTGATCGGCAATGAAGCCGGCAGGGAAGCCCTCCCCGTTAGAGGCGCGAATCTGCGCAAAACCGTCTCGGCGCAGCGATGACTGCAACTGTCATCGATTGCGCCGCTTCGTTGTTATGGTGCAAGGTTTGCAGATGCTAACAAGGAGTCGACCCATGAGAAACCGTCCGATTCGCTGGCCGTTGCTGGTGTTTACCTTGCTCAGCCTGATGTTGGCGGCATGTGGCCCGCAGCCGGCTGCTCAGCCGACAGCAGCTCCGGCCACGCCAACCGCCGCCCCGGCTGCGTCCGCCGAGGAGTTTACCTTCGGTATGGTGTTGGTTGGCCCAATTAATGATGGCGGTTGGAATCAGGCCCATTACGAAGGCGCCCAATACGTGGTTGAGAAGCTGCCCGGCGTGAAGTTTATCTACATCGACAAGGTTAATCCGGCCGATCGCCCAAATGTCAAGGTTGAGCAGGCAATCGAGGAGTTGATCGGGCAAGGCGCGCGCTTGATCATCACTAATTCGGCTGAGTTCGCCGATGGCACGAATATCGCCGCCGCTGCGCATCCTGATGTCTTCTTTATCCATGCGTCTGGCGACAAGGTGCTAACCGGCGAGGCGCCGCCTAATGTGCGCAATCTGATGGGCCGGATGGAGTATGGCAAGATGATTGCCGGTTGCGCGGCAGCGTTGACCACCGAGGCCGGCAAGCTGGCTTACCTTGGCCCGCTGATCGATCCCGAAACCCGCCGGTTGGTTAATTCGACCTACCTCGGCGCGCGCTATTGTTGGGAGACCTACCGCGGCCGTCCGGCGAGCGAGTTAGCGTTTAAAGTGACGTGGATCGGCTTCTGGTTCAACATTCCCGGTGTGACCCTCGATCCGACCAAGGTGGCCAACGATTTCATCAACGAGGGTTACGATGTCATCCTCTCCGGCATCGACACTACCGAGGGAATTGTTGAGGCGAACAAAGCGACTCAAGCCGGGAAGCGCGTCTTCGCTGTGCCTTACGATTTCAAGGGTGCCTGCGCGCAGGGTGAGGCGGTGTGTCTAGGTGTGCCCTACTTCAACTGGGGGCCTGACTACAAGCGGCTCGTTGAGCTGGCCCGTTCGGGCAAGTGGGAGCCAGCGTGGGAGTGGACAGGGCCGAATTGGAGCAATCTCAACGATCCTGACACGAGCATGATTGGCTTTGTCAAAGGCCCAGCCCTTAGCGCCGAGAATGCAGCCAAGCTCGATGAGTTTATCGCTAAGCTGGCCGATGGCAGCCTGAACTTGTTCACCGGCCCGCTCTACTATCAAGATGGCAGCGTCTTTGTGCCGGAGGGTCAGGTCGCCGACGACAAGACGATCTGGTATACCCAGCAGTTGTTGGCCGGTATCGAGGGCCAGAGTGCGCCGTAGTTAATATGCTTGTAGGGACGGACTTACGTCCGTCCCTACCCGTTTTAATCCACGCTATGCATATCGCGGTTGAAAACCTGACCAAACGTTTTGGCGCGGTTTGCGCGAACAATCGGCTAACGATTTCGTTTGCTGCCGGCCAGATTCACGGCGTACTCGGCGAAAATGGCGCCGGCAAGAGCACGTTGATGAAGCTGTTGGCCGGCTTCATCCAGCCTGACGAAGGGCGGATCGTATTTGATAATACGCCCCGCCGTCTGCGCGGGCCGGGTGATGCGCTAGTGGCCGGCGTTGGGATGGTGCATCAAGAACCGCTCGATATTCCGGCATTTACCGTGCTCGAAAATCTGCTCTGCGCCGCGCCGCCGGGGGTGTTCCGCTCACGGCGAGCAGCGCAGACGGCGCTGCTGGAGCTGGCTGAACGGTTGGGGTTTCCGGTTGATCCGGCGGCGCGGCTCGACCAGTTGACAATTGGGCAGCGCCAACAGGTCGAGATTATGCGTCTGCTGTTGTGTGGCGCGCAGGTGCTGATTCTCGATGAACCGACCACCGGCATTACCGCAGCGCAGGCGCGCGCCTTGTTTGCTGCGTTGCGCCAGATTGCCGCCGAAGGCCGCACAGTGCTGTTCGTCTCGCATAAGCTGGAAGAAGTAGCCGAGCTGTGCCATACCGTGACCGTCTTGCGCAATGGTCAGGTGGTGCCTCCCGGCCAGTTGCCGATGCCGCAACCGCAAGAGTATTTGCTGGAGCTGATGTTTGGCGAAGCTGGCGCTGCGCCGCCGATCTATCGCCCCTTGCCGGTGATCGACGCGCCGCCGGTGTGGGAGTTACGCAATGTGACGGTGCGTAGCGGTGCGTTGCAGTTGGTCGATCTAAACCATCGCTTCGCCGCTGGGCGGATTATTGGGCTGGCCGGTCTTGATGGCAGTGGCCAGCAAGTGTTGTTGCGGCTGCTCGCCGGCCAATTAGCGCCGGATCGCGGGCAGGTGCTAGTTAATGGCCGTGATTTGACCGGCGCAGGCTCGCTTGCCTTCCGCCAAGCTGGCGTGGAATATCTGCCGGCTGATCGCTTGCACGATGGAATGATCGGTGCGTTGTCATTAGCCGATCACTTTGCGCTGTTGCAGCACGGCGGGTTGATGGTTGATCGGCGGCGAGCCGAAGAGTTGGCGCGGCGGGCGATTGCTGACTATCAGATCAAAGCGACCCCGATCACACCGATTGCCGCCCTATCTGGCGGGAACCAACAGCGGGCGATGCTGGCGCTTATTCCTCCCAATGCGCGCGGCATTCTCGCCGAACAACCGGCGCGCGGCCTTGATGTCGCTTCAGCGCGCGCCATTTGGGGCCGGCTGCAAGCTCGCCGCGATAATGGTTGTTGTGTAATCTTCTCGTCGCCCGATCTCGATGAGATTATGGAGTACAGCGACGAGGTGATCGTCTGCTTTGCCGGCCGGATCGGGCCGCCCATCCCGCGCGCACTGTTGTCGGCTAGCCGGTTGGCTGAGCTGATCGGCGGGGTCGGCTTTGATGCGCTGGTGGATGTGGCGCGATAAAGGCGGAGCTGAAAGGTTCATAGTGCCACGGATGTGACGGAATGCGCACTAATCGGTTGAAATTTGCGGCCAACGTTACCCGGCCTTTGCTGGCCCTCGCTGCTGCTTTTGCCCTCACTTCGCTAGCCCTGCTCAGCACCGGCGTGTCGCCGCTAGAAGCGTACCGGCTCGTGCTCTTCGGCGCTTTTAGCACACCGGTGCGGCTGAGCGACATGATCATGTTGGCTGCGCCGCTGTTGCTTTGTGCCGTGGGATTAAGCATCACCTTCGCCGGCGGATTGTACAACCTTGGCGTCGAGGGCCAGATGATCGCCGGCGCGATTGCGGCGATGGTGCCGTTGCGTCTGTGGCCTGATTGGCCTCCCATCTTGCTCTGGGTGCTCGCCGGTCTCAGTGGCGCTGCCGGTGGTGCGCTGTGGGCATTGCTGATTGGCGCGCTGCGTCGCTATGCTGGCGTGAGCGAGATCTTCGCCGGGTTGGGGATGAACTTTCTCGCCAGCGGCTTGACGTTCTATATGGTATTAGGGCCATGGCGACGGCAAACCTCGGCCTCGTTGTCGGGCACCGATCTGTTGCCTCGTGAGCTATGGCTGCCAACGCTTGATCGGCTGCGCTTGGCGCCGGCGGCGCCGGTGATTGCTCTGATCGCGCTGGCGGTCGTTTGGTGGGCATTAACCAAAACCCGCTGGGGCCTTGAAGTGCGGGCGGTGGGTTTGAATCCGGCAGCAGCGGCGCGCTTAGGGGTGGCGGCTGACCGCCGCATGGCCGAAACACTGGCTGCTTGCGGCGCGCTAGCCGGCATCGCCGGGATGTTGCAGGTGGTGGCAGTGCATCACGCCCTCATCTCGAACATTTCGAGCGGGATTGGCTTGCTCGGTTTGCTGGTGGCGCTGTTGGCGCGCGCCGACCCGCGTTGGCTATTGCCGATTGCAGTGGCGTTTGCCTCGTTTACCGTTGGGAGCATTCAATTACCGCTGACGCTGGGTATCGACAGCGCAATCGCCGGCGTCTTGCAAGGTGCGTTAGTGCTCTTTGCGTTGGTCTCGCGCGCGCGGCGCTCGTAGGCTCATGGCAACCCAATGCTTCTACGAGCGCGCGCAGTTGCGCTAGACATTACCATCAGGGTGTTGGTATGGAGCAACTCTGGATCGATCTTGCCGCCGTGTTGGCCGCTGCCTCGCCTTTGGTCATCGCCGCAATGGGCGAGACGCTCAGCGAGCGGGCCGGCGTGATCAATCTTTCGCTTGACGGGACGATGCTGCTGGCGGCGATGACCGGCTTTGCCGTTGCGCTTACCACCGGTAATCTGGCGCTTGGCTTTGCCGCCGCAGCGTTGGTTGGGGCAGCGGTTGCCGCGGTGCTTGGCCTCTTCAGCCTGACCCTTGGCCAATCGCAGACGGCGGTCGGCTTTGTACTGGCGTTGCTCTGTACCGATCTCTCATCGTTTCTCGGCGCGCCATTTGCGCGTGTGCCCGGCCCGGCAGTGCCCTTTACGCCGATCCCTGTTCTTGCCGATCTACCGGTGCTGGGGACGCTCTTCTTTCGCCACGATCCGGTGATCTACGCCAGTTTTCTCATCGTTCCCGCTACCGCTTACCTGCTCTACGGCACGCGGTTGGGCTTGATCGTGCGCGCGCTTGGCGAACGTCCGGCGGCTGCGTATGCCCGTGGCGTCGATGTCACGCGCTGGCGCTATGCGATGCTCGTCGCTGGCGGCGCGTTGGTGGGCATCGCCGGCGCCGCCTTCTCGCTCGACCTGAAACAGGGCTGGAGCTATCGCCATACCTTTGGTTCGGGTTGGATCGTGCTGGCGATCGTCATCTTTGGCGGTTGGCGACCTTGGCGCGTGGCGCTGGGTTGCTACCTCTTTGCCGCGCTTGAAATTGTCGCCACCCGATCGCAAAGCGCGCTGCCCAACATTCCTACCCAGATTGTGCAGGTTGCCCCCTTTGTGCTGATGATCTTCGTGCTGGCGCTCGTTAATCTAGCGTCATCGCCGGCAGCTATGCGCCGGGTAGCAACCCTGCCGCAGATCTGGCAACGGCCATTGCTCAGCGCAATCAACCGCCTCCGCGCCACCGCGCCGGCAGCCCTCGGCCAACCATTTGAACGGCCATAGCGAACGTGTACAGCGCCGCTGTGCCTACTCCGCCAACAACGACCGGTACAGGGCTGCCGTCTGCTGGGCAATCGCATCCCAACTAAACACCTGCTCGACCCGCCGCCGGCCCGCCTTGCCGAATTGGGTGCGTAACGCCGGGTCGGCCAGCAAGCGGTTGATTGCCGCTGCCAGTTCTGCCGAAAACGCCGCTGGATCGACCGGATCGAAACTGCCGGGTTTGAGGTTCGGATCGACCAGCAGCCCGGTCTCTTCTGGCACGACAACCTCTTTGATCCCGCCGACCGCCGAAGCGACGACAGCCGTTTCGCAAGCCATCGCTTCCAGATTGATAATCCCAAACGGTTCGTATACGCTAGGGCAGCAGAAGACGGCAGCGTGCGAATAGAACTGGATTACATCTTGCCGCGGCAGCATCTCGCGGATCCAGATCACGCCGGGGCGTTGCGCGCTGACCGCAGCCACCCGCTCTTCCATCTCGATCCCGATCTCTTTGGTATCGGGCGCGCCGGCGCAGAGCACCACCTGCGCCGCCGGATCGATCTGCGGGATGGCGTTGACCAAATGGATAATCCCTTTCTGGCGGGTGATCCGGCCCACAAACAACACGTATGGCCGGTTGGGATCAACCCCATAGCGCACGAGGGCGTCAGTTGCGCTCGTTGGCCGGTACTCGTTGAGATCGATCCCGTTGTAGATAACATGAACGCGGGCTGGATCAACATTGAAGAGGCGCAAAATATCGTTTCGCGTCTCTTGCGAGACGGCTACCACCGCATTGGCCTGCTCGATCGCGGTGCGCTCGATCCACGAACTGAGGTGATAGGCGTTGCCGAGTTGCTCAACCTTCCACGGGCGCAGCGGTTCGAGCGAGTGAATGGTGAGCACATAGGGAATGCCCCATAGCTTGCTAGCGAACAGTCCGGCCAGATCGGTATACCATGTGTGGCAATGCACTACACTAGCATCGAGGGTATCTTTGGCCATAGCCAGCGAGCGGGCTACCGCATCAACCGCGCTAGCAAAGCGCGGATCGGTATTCTGGCGCGCCTCTTCCCAACGTGGGTAGCCGCGCACCGTGAGCTGCGGATCATCAACGCGCTGATCGCCGAAACAGCGCACCTCTACCGGCACAATGCGCGAGAGGGCTTGGCTGAGATACTCGACGTGAACTCCGGCTCCGCCATAGATGTACGGCGGGTATTCGTTGGTAAAGATCGCCACGCGGCGCAATTCGGGCATAGCGGGCCTCTTTGATCATGCGAAGGTGAACTTGTGCCTTCAGTATACATCCTTTTGCCGCGGACGGATCAGGCGAGATCGTGTATAATGCGCCGAAGACAGGTGAAGATCATGATTGAGTTATTCATTCGCGGTGTGCTGTTTGGTGTTGCGATCGCCGCACCGGTTGGCCCAATTGGCCTGCTATGCATCAGACGCACCATCACTGATGGCCGTGTCGCCGGTTTTATTAGCGGATTGGGTGTGGCAACAGCCGATGCTCTTTACAGCGCGATCGCGGCGTTAGGCTTGCAGGCAATCAGTGCATTCTTGCTCGGCATTAGCCCGATCTTGCGGATCGTGGGTGGCGTGGCGATGCTCTGGATTGGCATCACCATAATCGTAGCACGGCCCCAAGCGATCGTTGCTCAACCAGTCCAAACCAGCCACGGCCTGTTCGGCGCGTACCTGTCAACGCTATTGCTCACTCTGACCCATCCGGCGACGATTCTTATTTTTACTGTGATCTTCCCCGGTTTAGGCCTCGGTGCCGGTGCGAGCGTATGGGATAGTTTGGCGCTAGTGGCTGGGGTCTCGTTCGGTTCGGCCCTGTGGTGGGCGATCCTGAGCGGTGGGGTGAGTCTTGTGCGTGGGCGCGTGACGCCGCCGATGTTGCGGGTGATCAATCTGGTGTCGGGGGTGATTATTGGCGGGTTTGGCGTGGCAGCGTTGGTGGTTTCGTGACCGCGCTGTTACGATAGGTTCAAATCAATGTATACCGTCATTGTTGCCAATGCGCCGGGGCTTGATCTGGCGCCATACCGGCATCTGCTAGATACGGCTGAATGGCTGGTCGCTGCTGATGGCGGTGGCACGGCGCTCTTTGCTCATGGCTATACGCCGCACCTGCTGATCGGCGACCTCGACTCGATCGCTGGTGAGGCATTGGCCGCCTATCAAGCGCATGGGGTGACGATCGAGCGCTATCGGCCCGACAAAGACGAGACCGATCTAGAATTGGCACTACTGGCGGCGGTGAAGCAGGGGGCGAGCCAGATTGATGTGATCGGCGCGTTAGGTGGGCGTTGGGATCAATCTTTGGCGAATGTCACCCTGCTAGGAATGGCTGAACTGCGCGGTCGCCAAGTGCGGCTGATCGATTACCCGCAACAGATCTGGTTGGTGCGTGACGAGAGCCTGATTCCCGGCGCGGTGGGCGATACCGTCTCGCTGCTGCCATTTGGCGGCGACGCGCGCGGCATTACTACCGAAGGCTTAGCGTATCCGCTGCGTGATGGCACCCTCTACCACGACCGAGCGCGCGGCGTGAGCAATGTGATCACAGCGACCCCGGCGCGGGTGCAGGTGCGGGCTGGGGCGCTGCTGATCGTGTGGACGGCGACGACAAGCTCATCATAGAGTGCGGCAGCGCGGCTGCCGTATTCTGCACAAGCATCGCAGAGCCAAAGGGAGAGATTGGCAAGCAACGGTTCGGCGCGAATGAAGATAAAATTCAAGCGGCGCAGCAGATATCGAAACCCGTCCGCTGCGCCACAGTAGTTACGAACAACGGCTACCCTACTCTGACAAACTTGCGCCGGCCTACCTGCACTACCACATTCGCGCCGGGGCTAAGCGTCAGCGCGTACCCTTCCACCCGTTCGCCATCAACCCGCACGCCGCCACCGTCAATGAGGCGGCGGGCCTCGCTCTTGCTCGGCGCAAGGCCGGCTGCCACCAACACCTCAACAATACCGGTCGGCGCAGCTAACGTGAAGGTTGGGATGTCTTCCGGCAACTCGCGCTCGACAAATTGGCGGACAAAAGCTGCTTCGGCTGCCATTGCTGCTGCCGGATCGTGGAACTGGGCCACAATTTCGCGCGCTAATCGCATCTTGAGATCGCGAGGATTGATCTGCCCGGCTGCCATTGCCGTCTTCATCTCGTGAATCTCGGCCATCGGCACATCGGTCAGCACCTCGAAGTAGAGCGGCAGCACCTCGTCGCTCATTGACATAATACGACCATACATCTCGGCAGGCGGCATGCGAATATCAACCGTATTATTAAACGTCTTCGACATCTTGCGCCCATCGGTGCCGGGGATGAGCGGCACAAGGAAGACCTGTTGCGGCGTCATGCCCAACTGCGCCATCAGCTCGCGCCCGGCCAGAATGTTAAACTTCTGGTCGGTGCCGCCAAACTCGACATCGGCTTTAATCGCGACCGAGTCGTAAGCTTGCAGCATCGGATACATCAATTCGAGGATCGTCAGCGGCGCGCCGGTCTCGTAGCGTTTGCGGAAGGTCTCGTGAGCCAACATCTGCGCCAGTGTAAAACGACCGGCCAGATCGAGCGCATTCTCCAGAGTAAACTGGCCGAACCACTCACTCTGCCAGCGCACCTCGGTGCGTTGGCGGTCAACCACGCGGAAAAACTGCTCCATGTAGGTTTCGGCGTTGGCGCGCACTTCAGCAGCCGACAAGCGCGCGCGCGTCTCATCGCGCCCGCTCGGATCGCCGATCTGCGCCGTCCAATCGCCAACAATCAGCACAACCTGATGGCCCAATTCTTGGAAAGCGCGCAACTTGCGCAGACCAACCGCATGCCCGATATGCATATCGGGCTTGGTGGGATCAAACCCTTGTTTCAGGCGGAGCGGCGTCCCCCGTTCTAGGCGAGCGCGCAATTCACTCTCGACAATCACTTCGGCGACACCGCGACTCAGAAGCTCGGACAGATCCATGCCAGACGCTCCCACGACGTTGCCACACAACGCCGCTACTCTTTTGTTTCAGGCGTTGCGCGCGTGCAAAGGCTTCAAACGAGATGTATGCTAACAGGCGCCGGAGTTGGTGTCAAGCGGCTTAAACTGGATTACTGGTAAGCGCTGCCAGCGCAGCTTGCAATTGATCGGAAAGGTCGAGCGGGTTGTTGCCCAACCGCACCACTGCGACTACGCCGGCAGCGCGAACAGTGGTGGCTACAGCTTCATCGTGGACGAGCGCAATCAGTGGTGTGCTGTGGTTGAGTTGTTGCCACAGTGTAATTGTGGCCGGATCCATCACTTCGGCCACGACCAGATTAGGATGCGGGTGGTTGGCCAGCAAGCCTTGCGCCGCGACTTCAGTATCGGCGATGAGCAGCCGGTAGCCACGCACATTGAGCGTGGCCACGATTGCTGCGCGGGCCACTTCGTTGCGACAAACGATCAGGGCATCAGGCGAATTGCCGCTGCGCCGGTCGGTAAGGGGATTGGTAGGAGCAGCATCGCTGCGCCGGTCGATCTTGTAACTACTGCCAGAAACCTGTTTCGCAGCTTGTTTCAGATCAGCCGCCACCCGGCTGATCTCGTCCACGTTGGCAAATGGGCGCAGATAGGTAGTTACGACTGCAATCGACAGGCTAATGATGCCAAACTGACGCGGTACACCATAGCGATCGGTTGCGACCAAATATCCGCGTTGTAAGTCAGCTTCATCGTATAGTGAACGGATCCGTTCGTCGAATACGCGAATGATGCGTTGGCATAACGCTTCAGGGTCGGCGCCAAAGTGCAGAATGACAAAATCATCACCACCGATATGGCCCAGAAAGTCACCGGGATCAATTTGCTCTTGCAAGACGCTGGCTAAGAGATGGATGGCCCGATCACCGCGCGAGAACCCATAGACATCATTGAAGGCCTTAAAGTTGTCAAGATCGACATACATTAACGCAAATTTGCTCCGCTGCTCGAGTTGGCGGCTGATCTCAGCCTGAATCGCGACATTGCCGGGCAGGCCGGTGAGGGGATTGCGCATTGGCAATTGCGCTGCCCGGCGCAGGTGCGAACGCACGCGCGCTAGCAGCACCTCGCGGTCGTATGGCTTGATGATATAGTCATCAGCGCCAGTCTCTAGGCCTTCCACGACGCGCGACGATTCGCCAACAGCAGTCAGGATAAGCATCGGTAAATGAGAGGTGCGGGTATCGTTACGCAACTGCCGAATCGCTTCCAGCCCGTCCATCAACGGCATTAATAAATCGGCAATAATCAAATCTGGCGGTTGCTCCTGCGCCCGCCGCACCAGTTGATCGCCATTCGTGACGAGTTGCACGTCATACCCCTCGCCAATGAGCATTTCCTGTAGGAGCATGCCTACATCTGGTTCATCTTCGGCAACGAGGATCCGGGCCGGTGCTGTCATGCCGCGCTCCCAACCTTCCAATGGCTGTATCGTGCATCTATGGTATGGTGGCGCACGATTCTTGCTGCTATTACCTTATGCAGCAGGATCATGCCCTCGCTTTGCTTGATCAAGCTTAGAGCGCTACAAGCTCTGCGAAAGCCTGCCTCTACTGCCAACAGCTAGCTAAAGGTGTTCGTATGTAGATGCAAAACGCATTATATCGCACTTGACCGCCTATAGCATACCATACCCGCTACCTTGCTGTGAAGATCTGATTGTTATTAGATGTGACAATGATTGCAAACGTAAAAGGACTTCTCAAGAACGAAATTTGTGCTATAATATCGATCTTGCGTAGCGTATTTCGCGCTATGACATGATTGTATTTGTGAAACGGAACACCATGACGACTTTTGCTGCGTTGGGCCTGAGCGATGCATTAATAGCTACCTTGAGCGGACTTGGTTATGACGAACCAACCCCCATTCAGGCACAGGCCATTCCACTGTTACTTGCCGGTCGCGATGTGATCGCTCAGGCCCAGACCGGCACTGGGAAGACGGCAGCCTTCGCGCTGCCCATCATTGAACGGGTGACCGATGATCACGCCGTGCAGGCGCTGGTTCTCGCGCCAACGCGCGAGTTGGCCGTGCAGGTGGCCGAGGCAATTCATCGCTATGGCCGTCACCGGGCCTTGCGTGTGCTCCCAATTTACGGTGGCCAGCCGATCGAACGGCAATTGCGCGGGTTAGCGCAAGGCGCGCAAGTTGTGGTCGGCACGCCGGGCCGGGTGCTCGACCATCTGCGCCGCGGATCGCTTCGTTTTGACCATCTGCGCATGGTGGTGCTCGACGAGGCCGATGAGATGCTCGACATGGGCTTCGCCGAAGAGCTGGAGGCTATCCTGCAATTGGCTCCCGCCGAACGCCAGACGGCTCTCTTTTCGGCTACATTACCGCCCGCTGTGCAAAATCTGACTTTGCGCTATACCCGCCAGCCGGTGCGGGTGAGCATTGCCGCCGAGCAGTTGGCCGCACCGCGCATTCGCCAAATCTATTACGAGGTGCTGGCCCGCGATAAGCTTGATGCGCTGTGCCGCGTGCTCGATGCTGAAATGCCACAGTTGGCAATCGTCTTCTGCCGCACCCGCCAAGAGGCCGATGATATTGGCGAACGCCTGCAAGGGCGGGGCTACGCCGCCGAGTCGCTCCACGGCGATTTGAGCCAAGCGGTTCGTGATCGGGTGATGCGCCGCTTCCGTGAGGGTCAGCTCGATGTGTTGGTAGCGACCGATGTCGCTGCCCGCGGCCTTGATATTGCTGAAGTCAGCCACGTCATTAACTACGATGTGCCGACCGACCCCGAAAGTTATGTGCATCGGATTGGCCGTACCGGTCGCGCCGGACGCGACGGGGTGGCAATCACCTTTATTACCCCGCGCGAGCGTCGTATGCTGCAAACGATCGAACGGGTGACCCGTACCCGGATCGAGCGTTGCCGGATGCCGACATTGGCCGATGTCGCTGCTCGCCGTCGCGCTGCCTTGCGCGATCAGTTGCGTGAGGCGATGGCAGCTCCCGGTCTTGAAAGTTATGCGGCGTTGGTTGATGAATTGGCCGGCGAACACGATGTGCGTGCATTGGCAGCGGCAGCGATCAAATTGTTGCTCAACGAGACTGAGGCTGAGCAGGTCGATACAATTACGCATCTAGAGCCAGCTCGCCCTGAGCGCGCCGAGCGTGCTGAGCGCGCGCCACGCGCCAAGCGAAGCGCAGTTGATGAGCGGCTGAGCCGCGCTGAACAGGGCATGGCGCGGATTCAAATCAATCTGGGCCGCAATGATCAGGTTCGGCCTGCTGATATTGTTGGCGCGATTGCCAATGAGGCCGGCGTGCCCGGTCGCAATATCGGCGCAATCGAGGTGCGCGCCCGCGCTAGCTTTGTCGAGGTTCCCCGCCGGGCCGCCCGCCAAGTGGTGCAGGCCCTTAACCGCACAACCCTCCGCGGCCAGCGCGTGCGCGCGACCTTGGCCGAAGAGACCCCCGCCGCGGCGTAGGGTATAGCAATATAGGGGCATAGCGGCGCTATGCCCCTACGCCGCCCCTTTGATCCCTCTGTGTGGTATAGTACAAGAAACGAGCAATCCGCCTGAATTAGTAAGGAGGAGCGCAGCCATGAGCGATGATCCGCGCGAAATGCTGCTGCGCCGCGTCGCTGCCGATAATGTCGCCTTCATCAATTTGCAGTTCACCGATGTGTTGGGCATTGGCAAGACGGTGACGATACCCGTCGAAGAACTGCCTGATGCGCTTGATCACGGTGTCTGGTTCGATGGCTCTTCGATCGAGGGTTTTGCCCGTATGGTCGAGAGCGATATGTATCTCGTGCCCGATCTGGCAACATACGCAGTAGTGCCGTGGGATCGGCATGAGGGTATGATTACGGCACGCCTGATCTGTTCCGTTCATACCCCCGATGGCAAGCCGTTTGCCGGTGATCCGCGCAATGTGCTAAGCCGGATGCTCGATCAGGCAGCAGCGGCCGGCTACCGGTTTATGGTGGCGCCAGAGTTGGAATTTTTCTTGTTCAAGACCGACCCAAACGGTCACATTCTCGAACCGCACGATAAAGCCGGCTATTTTGATGTCTCCACCGATCTGGCGACGCATATCCGCCGGCAGATGGCGCGCACGTTGCAGGCGATGGGTATTGCCGTCGAAGCGGTGCATCACGAGGTGGCTCCCGGCCAGCATGAGATTGATCTGCGCTATGCCGATGCGCTCCGCTCGGCTGACCATTTGGTGACGGCGCGGGTGGCGCTCAAGGCAGTAGCTCAGATTAATGGCCTCCACGCGACCTTTATGCCCAAACCGTTGGCCGGTGTCAACGGCAGCGGCATGCACGTCCATCAAAGTTTGCTCGATGTCGAGAGCGGCAAAAATCTGTTTGCCGATCCCGACGATCCCTACGGGCTTTCGCCGCTTGCCCGCCATTTCATCGCCGGTTTGTTGGCCCATGCCCGCGGGATGTGCGTGTTGCTCGCGCCGCTGGTGAATTCATATAAGCGTCTTGTGCCCGGTTTTGAAGCGCCGGTGCATATCTCGTGGGGACGCACCAATCGCTCGGCGTTGGTGCGCGTGCCGCGCATTACTGCCGGTCGCTATCAGGCAACGCGGATCGAGCTGCGCTGCCCTGATCCGGCGTGCAATCCGTACCTTGCCTACGCCGCAATGCTGGCCGCCGGTCTCGATGGCATTAAGCGCAAATTGCCGCTGCGCGATGCCGCCGAAGAGGATCTCTTCCACGTTGATCCACGCGCGCGCGGGTTGGCAACGCTGCCTACCTCGCTTGGCGCGGCACTCGATGCCCTCCGTGAAGACGAGGTGATCCTCGAAGCGATTGGGCCATCGGTTGCCGAACGCTTCCTCGATGCCAAGCAGCAGGAGTGGGAGAGCTACCGCGCCTATGTCTCACAATGGGAGATCGACCGGTATCTGGCGATTTTTTGACCGTCGCCAGCGGTCCAGTGGCGACGACGCCTATGTCGTCGCTACTGGGCCAATCCATCAAAAAATGTGGTGACGATCAAATCGGCAATCGCCTCGCCATTCTCACCGATTTTCGCCTGCTCGGTGTGGAAGAAGGGGTAGAGCATCCCTAGCAGCAGCCACGTCGCAAGGTGTGGATCGACTGGACGCAACTCGCCGCGTTCGATGCCGGCGCGGATCATCGCCGTGATCGGCGCAATTAAGCCATTGGCATAGCATCGCTCAACGCTCGCACGCGCTGGCTCGCTCAGGCGCGGCATATCCTGATTACTCAGCCGCACCAGCGCGCGCTGGGCCGGCGCTTGGGCAAACAACCCGCGCACGAGCGCTGTCAGTTGCGCCCGCGTGGTCGGCTCACTCTCGGCTGCCGCCGCCAGCGCCGCCATCTCATCGGCCCAATTGGTTAACACCGCGATCAGGAGATCTTCTTTGTCGCGGAAGTGATGGTAGAGGCCGGCTTTCGACAAGCCCGCCGCTTCGGCGATTTCGCGCATAGCGATGCCGTCGTAGCCATAGGCAACGATCAAGCGCGCTGCTTCATCAATGATTCGGTTGCGGATTTGTTCAGAACTTTGTTGGCGATTCATAGAAGTTTATGGATGGGCACAGCAGCGCTGTGCCCGTATAGGCTCTAGTGCGCGTGCGCCAGCGCACTGGCTCGCTCGGCGGCCCGGCTCTTGAGGCCCAAGGCGGCTAAGGTTAGGAACAGCATGCCGATGCCAATCGCAAGAAAGGCTAGCCCGTATCCGGTTACCGATCCACCGCCTGCTGCCGCGATCAACCCCATCAGCACTGCACCCAAGAGTTGGCCGCTGCCCATCGTGACGGTCAGCAATCCCTGCGCTGCCGCCCGTTCGTTGGCCGGCACCTCGTTTAACAGAATATACCGTAATGCGGCCCCAAGCAAGATTGCCAAGCCAATGCCCATCACGAACGAGGCAAGGTAAAAGGCGATCAGGCTCGCCGGCCAGCCGCCGAGAATGATCAGGCCAATCCCGCTCAAGGCGACGCCAATGGTGACGACAACTCGCGAGCCAAACCGATCAAGCATCCGCCCCGATACCGGCGAACCAACCGCCATTGCCAGTACAACCGGCAAAAGCATGAAACTGGCGGTTGAGCTGCTCACGCCATAAGCCGCAGTCACCAGCGCCGGCACAAAGACGATCGCCGCTTCGGCAATGCCAGCGCCGATGGCCAAGGCTGCCGTTAGCCAGATCTGGCGCGAACGAAAAATCGCCGGCTGCAAGATCGGTTCCGCTGCTCGCCGTTCAACCGCGATAAAAAGCGGTACAAACAACATGGCAACAATCAGCGCGCCAATGGCCGGCCACGGCGGTGTACCCGCGCGCAGCAAGGCCGGATCAAGTTCGGTTAAGCCGTAGGCCAAGCCGGTTAACAACACCCCTAACGTTACCAAGCCGGCTAGATCAAATGGCGCTGCGCTGTCGCGCGTCCGCCCCGGCAAGAGTTTGACGCTGAAGGCGATCAAGATCGCTGCGATGGGCAGGTTGATCAAGAAGAGCCATTGCCAGCCCAGCAAGAGCAATAAGCCGCCAAGAATCGGCCCTATCAGGAAGGCAATGCCAAAGACTGCGCCGATCAGACCTAATGCCGAACCACGCCGCTCTGGCGGGAAGGTGTCGCCGATAACCGCGCTGGCGACCGGGAAGATGCCGCCTGCGCTCACGCCTTGCACAAGCCGTCCAATGAGCAGCACCGTAAATGATGGGGCGAGCGCAACGAGGAGCGAACCAAGCGCGAAGCCGCTCAAGCTGGCAATGTACAGCGCCCGCCGGCCAAACCGGTCTGAGAGCGATGCGATCAGTGGTGTGCCGACCAAGTTCCCCAAGACGTAGATCGAAAAAACCCACGACAATGCGCGCTCATCCGCGCCAAAAACCTTTTGAATAGAGGGTAATGCCGGTCCGACAATGGCAATGTCGAGTGCCGCCATCAAAACCCCGACAAAGAGCAACCCAAGAATTTGGTTGCGTCGGCGTTCGTGTTCCATACAGGCCCTACTCCTTTATCGCACAACTACCGACCGACCGGTCGGTAGGTAGTATAGCATAGTTGCTCCCTGTTGTCTACCGGCCGGTCGGTCGGTTATAATAGTGCCGGTTGTCGTTCCGGGCAGCATGGATAGTCGTGTGGTACAATCGAGCCGGTAGGAATCGGTTTGGCGACGATGGGTTTGGAAGTCTTCTGCGCTATCGTCTGTCGCCGGGAGTCGCTGTGGCTGCGCAAAGATGGCACATTTTACCAAGCAATCTTATCGCTGTAGGCAGGTATGCAAATCACGCTCAATATCGAAGACATTCACGCCGATACGCCGCTGCCACCGCTTTTCCGCGTGCGCCAGCGCTGGCAGACTACGCCGCTGGTTGATGTGGCTACGACCGTGCGGAGCGAGCTAGATCGGCTTGGTTTAGCTCGCCAGCTTCGGCCCGGTATGCGGATTGCCGTTACTGCCGGTAGCCGTGGGATCGCCAATATTGTGCCGATAACGGCTGCCGCAGTGCGCTGGTTGCGCGACCACGGCGCGGAGCCGTTTGTCGTGCCGGCGATGGGGAGTCACGGCGGTGCGACGGCTGAAGGCCAAGTGGCGTTGCTTGCTTCGCTTGGCATTACTGAGCAATCGATCGGTTGCCCAATCCGGGCCACCATGGATGTGGTTGAGTTAGGCCGGATCGCCGATGGCACACCAGTGTATATGGATCGTTTTGCCGCTGAGGCTGATGGTGTGCTGGTGATTAACCGTATCAAGACCCATACCTCGTTTAAAGCGCCGATTGAGAGCGGTTTAGCCAAGATGTGCGCGGTCGGTTTGGGCAAACGCCAAGGAGCCGAGATTGTCCATCGCACTGCGGTGTATGGCCTGAAAGAGCAGCTTGTGCCGATGGCGCGCATCGTTGTTGAGCGTGGCAAGGTGCTGGCCGGGCTAGCGATTCTCGAAGATGCGCGCGATCAGACGGCAGCAATCGTGGCGCTGCCTCCCGAAGAGATTGGCGGCTCCGGTGAAGCGGCTTTGCTCCTCCGCAGCAAAGAGATGATGGCTCGCTTGCCGTTCGACCGGCTCGATGTGCTGGTTGTCGATCAGATTGGCAAGAATATCAGCGGCACCGGCATGGATACCAATGTGATCGGGCGGTTGCCCATCCCCGGCGAGCCGCCTCCCGACCGCCCGGTGATCAATGTGATCGTGGTGCTTGATCTCACTCCCGAAACCCATGGCAATGCCAACGGGATTGGCTTAGCCGATATTACGACCGCTCGCCTCGCTGCGAAGATCGACTTCCATGCGACATATATCAATGTCTTGACGGCGGGGTTGGTTGGTCTGTGCAAGGGTGGCCTGCCGATCACCTTACCTACCGAGCGTGATGCCGTGGCGATGGCAGTCAAGACGTGCGGACAGCCCGATCCGGCAGCGGTGCGCTTGGTGCGCATTCCCAATACGTTGCATCTCGAAGAGTTGCTGGTCAGTGAAGCCCTGCTGCCCGAAGTTGCCGCTAATCCCGATCTTGAGTTGGTTGGGCCTGCC
>JANWYE010000360.1 GCA_025057175.1 Chloroflexus sp.
ATCCCCGTGCGGGGATTGAAACCGATATTCTTTCTGCCGTCAATGGTGACGGCGATGCGTTCAAAAAACCAAAATCCCCGTGAGGGGATTGAAACCAAGAAAGTGGCAAGGTTGACTACATTCTCATCAAAAAGTTCAAAAAACCAAAATCCCCGTGAGGGGATTGAAACTTGACCGAGCCGGCTCCTTGGTTACGGGCAAACCCGCTCGGGTTCAAAAAACCAAAATCCCCGTGAGGGGATTGAAACCAATCACATCCCCCTCGACAGTCACCAAATCCATGAAGCCGTTCAAAAAACCAAAATCCCCGTGAGGGGATTGAAACGCCGTATTGCCACATCACCATTGTGTGAAGCGATACCGGTTCAAAAAACCAAAATCCCCGTGAGGGGATTGAAACACAAGAAAGTGGCAAGGTTGACTACATTCTCGTCAAAAGTTCAAAAAACCAAAATCCCCGTGAGGGGATTGAAACGGAAAAATTCGGGCCGCCGTAGGCTGGCCGTCAGTGAAGGTTCAAAAAACCAAAATCCCCGTGAGGGGATTGAAACGAGATCACCGTCGCTTTGTTCGACGGTGATAACTCCGTTCAAAAAACCAAAATCCCCGTGAGGGGATTGAAACTGCTTGTGATCGCCGCCGCCGGCGGCGTGCGATATTCGAGAAGTTCAAAAAACCAAAATCCCCGTGAGGGGATTGAAACTTAGCGCTATCAACGCTATCAACGCTACAAATACAAAGTTCAAAAAACCAAAATCCCCGTGAGGGGATTGAAACACCGGCATTCGATTTCTTGACGACATGCTTGACAATGAGGTTCAAAAAACCAAAATCCCCGTGAGGGGATTGAAACACATTTGCATCGGCTGTAACACCGTAGTTACGCCGATTCGAGTTCAAAAAACCAAAATCCCCGTGAGGGGATTGAAACAAGCCGGTGAACGTTATCTTTATCTCTGGCGGCAAGGCCGGTTCAAAAAACCAAAATCCCCGTGAGGGGATTGAAACCAGTGGGTTGGCCGTCCGTGAAGACGGCCAACCTACGGTTCAAAAAACCAAAATCCCCGTGAGGGGATTGAAACTTAATCAGTACAATGTAATACACGGCTACCTCCTTTTGTTGGTTCAAAAAAC
>JANWYE010000361.1 GCA_025057175.1 Chloroflexus sp.
TGGTTTTTTGAAGTGGCTTTCGGTCTGCACATACGGATTATCTTCTGTGCGTTTCAATCCCCTCACGGGGATTTTGGTTTTTTGAAGACTTTCATTGTTACCTCCTTATCTACTTGCTTATCCTGACAGTTTCAATCCCCTCACGGGGATTTTGGTTTTTTGAAGATGAGATGGGCTACGCAATCTTGATCGCATCGATCGCCGAGGTTTCAATCCCCTCACGGGGATTTTGGTTTTTTGAAGGTGTTGACATCGCCGCGCAAATAGAAGAATTAATTGCTGATAGTTTCAATCCCCTCACGGGGATTTTGGTTTTTTGAAGACGGAATTAGCCGCGTCCACGCATCCCCGTCGCCCTTCAGGTTTCAATCCCCTCACGGGGATTTTGGTTTTTTGAAGTTTTTTGTCTGGCCGCGGCCATAGAGCGGCCAGTGCTTTCTGTTTCAATCCCCTCACGGGGATTTTGGTTTTTTGAAGCGCCGGGCCGCAATCGCAACGCGCGCCCGGCAAAAATCGGAGGTTTCAATCCCCTCACGGGGATTTTGGTTTTTTGAAGTTGACGATGGCTTCTGCCGCTTGACGCGGCGAGAAGCCGGTTTCAATCCCCTCACGGGGATTTTGGTTTTTTGAACTTAACAACGAAGGAAATAATCGATGTCATTTTGTAATTCTTTCAATCCCCTCACGGGGATTTTGGTTTTTTGAACCTCAGGATAAGCAAGCTAGTGATAAGGAGACGGTCAGATGTCTTTCAATCCCCTCACGGGGATTTTGGTTTTTTGAACTTATAGTATGCTTATCGAAGCCGGAATTAAGGATTTACAAGACTTTCAATCCCCTCACGGGGATTTTGGTTTTTTGAACAGACCAAGTAAACTCGTCTGAAAAAGGAGGAGCAGAATGCAGCTTTCAATCCCCTCACGGGGATTTTGGTTTTTTGAACGACAAAAACGATGACATCGCAGTTTCCAGTGCGCATCGGCTTTCAATCCCCTCACGGGGATTTTGGTTTTTTGAACCTGACGGCCAACCCGCGATTTCCCGAATTTTTTGCAGCCGCTTTCAATACCCTCACGGGGATTTTGGTTTTTTGAACAAAGGCGTGCTACGT
>JANWYE010000362.1 GCA_025057175.1 Chloroflexus sp.
TTGAAGGCCGGCGTGATCGATCACGCCGACAATCTTTTTCACGCGGGTGTCAATCCCCTCACGGGGGTTTTGGTTTTTTGAAGCATCTACGCGAGTACGCGGCAAGGGCAAGGCGTAGCAGTGTGTGTCAATCCCCTCACGGGGATTTTGGTTTTTTGAAGCAAACGGATTTATCGATGCGCCGCGCCCGTTTGTATGTGTCAATCCCCTCACGGGGATTTTGGTTTTTTGAAGTCAGGTAAGTAAGCAAGTAAGCAAAAGGAGGTTAGCAATGTGTTTCAATCCCCTCACGGGGATTTTGGTTTTTTGAAGGTCATCTCTCGTTATGCTGGATCGAAGTCGCGTCGTCCGTGTTTCAATCCCCTCACGGGGATTTTGGTTTTTTGAAGATGATGATTGAAAAATTCGGCAACACAATCGTGGTGCATGATGAGTTTCAATCCCCTCACGGGGATTTTGGTTTTTTGAAGGCGTGTCGGCGTCGCAGATTAAGCTCTATAAAGAGTGTCGTTATGTTTCAATCCCCTCACGGGGATTTTGGTTTTTTGAAGCATTCTTGTCAAGGCTGATTGAGGCCGGAATTGCAGTTAATCCGTTTCAATCCCCTCACGGGGATTTTGGTTTTTTGAAGCAAGAGGCATTAGAACGCGCATTCGCCTCGATTGCGCAGGGTTTCAATCCCCTCACGGGGATTTTGGTTTTTTGAATGCAGAAATGGTGCTGTACATCTGCGCAACAGCCGAAATGTTTCAATCCCCTCACGGGGATTTTGGTTTTTTGAAGTGGCCGGACAAGGTTGGGCAGATTGACCTTGAGACCGGCCGTTTCAATCCCCTCACGGGGATTTTGGTTTTTTGAAGCCTCGATATTTCTTCGTTTGATCGCGGGTTTGAGCCGGTGGGTTTCAATCCCCTCACGGGGATTTTGGTTTTTTGAAGTTCACGGTCGCCAATCTCGGCGAGGTGCTCTACTTCGAGTTTCAATCCCCTCACGGGGATTTTGGTTTTTTGAAGAGGAAGTTAGTCAATCAAGGAGGCTGATATGTACGGGCGAGTTTCAATCCCCTCACGGGGATTTTGGTTTTTTGAAGTCAGTTC
>JANWYE010000363.1 GCA_025057175.1 Chloroflexus sp.
GGTTAATCAAAACCTACCTACTACCGGCGCTAGTGACTGGGACTTCTCGCGCTGGCAGACGTGGCAAACTCCAACTGCGGTCACTTTACCTCAAGGCACCCATGTCTTACGTTTGACCTTCGGAAGCGGAGGCATGGCAAACTACAACTGGATGACCTTCATTCCTGCTGGCGATCCAAGCTTTCATGTGTGGGTGCCGGTTGTCACGCGAGGAAACTAAGCGCACAGCGATAGAAGAGAGAGGAACAGGGGAGTGAGGGGAACAGGTATAACCATCCGCCGAAAAATTGCTAGAGCTGTGTCACCCTTGCCTCTCATACCTACTCCCTCCCCCAGCGGGGGAGGGCTGGGGTGGGGGTATCACCCCTCACCCTCAGCCCCGTTCCCACAGGGAGAGAGAGGCACTGTGTGATCGCGGCAAACCTGCTTGGCTTTAGAAGTGCGGCAGGGGCGCGAAGCCGGGACGGTTCTTGGTTGTCCAACCACGCCCCCTCCCCCAGCGGGGGAGGGTCGGGGTGGGGGCTATCACCCCTCACCCCCAGTCCCTCTCCCACGCCGGGCGAGGGGCACTGTGTGATCGCAGCAAACCTGCTTGGCTTTAGAAGTACGACAGGGGCGCGAAGCCGGGACGATTCCCGATTGTCAGGCGGGGAAGGGCTAGGGTGGGGGTAGTGGCGTGCAGTATATGCCTCTCTCCCGAGGAGAGGGCTACCTGCCTACTGCGCCATAGTGAGGACAGAAGATGGTGTCATTGCAGAAATGTTTCTGCCATTATGAGACAGATAGCCAAGTTGAGCGTACAGCATAACAGAATCACAAGCTCAGCTATGTAACGCAAGGATCATGTTCTTTCTCGCTCATAGCTCTCCGTCATTCCACCAATAGAGAAAGATTGTTGCTATGAAGAAAACCCCTCTGACCAGTTGGTTCATCATCGTCGTATGTCTAGTAACAATCTTGCTAGCCTATCCGGCAACTCCGGCACGCGGCACAGCCGGGTACTATGTATCTTCCACCGGCAATGACGCCAACCCCGGCACATTAGTCCAGCCATTCCGCACTATTCAGAAATG
>JANWYE010000364.1 GCA_025057175.1 Chloroflexus sp.
CGACAGGTATTTCAGGCGCTTGAATCCTTTGCCGATCCGCGCGCGCAGGGTTTCGTCCGCCACGTTCAGAGGGAGCGCCGGGCGCGGCAACAGCGGCAGGTCGCCGAGGCGCGGGAAGAGCGAACTGTGGCGCAACGGCGGTTCGCCAGCGCAGAAGGCGCGCGCCAGCGCCGGAACGCCGTCCGCATCGAGGTCAGCGTCGTCGAGCGTCACCGCCTGCGCCACCAGCGCCGCAAAGAACGAGTCCGACGGAAACGTTTCGCCCGTTTCCTCCAGACCGATCCCCTGACGTCCGAAATGACAACAGAGCGTCTGGCGGTCCGGCGGCGGGGTCAGATAATAGACCGTAAGATCGTTCATAGCAGCGCCCCGCTATGCAAACGTCCGCGCCAGCCACGCCTTGAGCGCCGCGCGGTCGAGTTCCTGCAGCGACGCTGGCTGACTGTCGAACGGCGTCTCGTCACCATACTGCCCATCGCGGATGCGCCGCGCACTGATGCTCAGGTTCTTCAGGCGCACCTGCCCGTTGCCGCGCGACCCCATGCCGCCGAGGTAATCGTCTTCCAGGTGCAGCAGCGCCTCGATCACCGTATCGAATAAACCGGCGACCTCAGCGATCTGCTCGTCCTTCCCCACATACACGCTGTAGACCAGTTCCGCCGGACCAAAGACCGCGCCGGCGGGCACGCGCTCGATCTGGCGCGGCGCAGCAGCGGACGTGACCCGGTCAATCGCCGCCTCCCACTTGATCTCGGTAAACGGCAGGTCGGTGCGCAGACGCTCCAATTCCCTGCGCGACTCCTCGCGCAACGGCACGTCGCGCACCGCCAGGCGCGTCGGCGCGGGTACACTGAACATATTCCGATTACCGTTCGGACCCCAACGCGGCAGCACGCCGAACACGCCGCTGATCATCCGATAGCGTTTATAGTCATCGACGCTTTCGGGGGCGTGGACGAACACCCCTTCATTGACCCGAAACGTTTGTGGCGCGCCGTGCGCCTTTTCCATAAGCGAGCGCAGTTTGCCCTTGAGCGAGGAGCCAGGGATGTAGGGTTCATTCGTGCGCG
>JANWYE010000365.1 GCA_025057175.1 Chloroflexus sp.
GAACAGGCGCGCGGCTTACGCATGGTCTACGAACCGCGCTACTTGCGCTTCTTCCAAGCCCGGTTTGAGCCGGTCGCGGGGTAAGCACAACGGACACGGATTACTCTCTGCGATCCGTGTCCAAATGTCGGATCGGATTTTGTTTAATATCCACGTTTGTGAACGTGGTTTTTGATATAATATTCTCTGCTTGCGTGATGGGCAATCGCAAGCGGGGTATGGATCGGTCGCTGGCCCGTAGGAAGGAGCAAGTGTATTGCGCCAATAACGATCAAACCGCTCTGAGCAAACTTGAATCATCACAGGTCACGACGCAGCATGTCTTGTACCGTCATTCAGGAGGTTTCAATGCAGTTTCGTCGGCTATGCTTCCTCATCATGACGTTCATTGTCGGGTTCGTTGCCGGGATGGTTCCATCTGCTCCGGCGCAGGCTCAGAACCAAATCTGCTTCAATGAAGTACGCTACTGCATCGAAGGGCGGTTTGCCGAGTATTGGCAGCAAAACGGCGGCTTGCCGGTGTTTGGCTTCCCGCTGACGCCGGTGTTCGAGCAGACGATCGAAGGCGTTGTGCGGAAGGTGCAGATCTTCGAGCGCAACCGCTTCGAGCTGCATCCCGAAAACTCCCGGCCCTATGATGTCTTGCTAGGGCGGTTGGGTGATGATCTCTTGCAGTATTATGGGCGTGGGGGGCCGAACGAGCCGAAAGCGCCAGTCAAGCAGCGCAGCGGTTGCCGCTACTTTGCCGAGACCGATCATCTAGTGTGCGATGCTTTCCTCGACTATTGGCAGTCGCATGGGCTAGAGTTTGACGGCAAGCGTGGCGTGAGCTATGCCGAAAGCTTGGCCTTGTTTGGCTTCCCGCTGACCGAGGCGATGATGGAGACCAACCCTGCGGGTGACAAGGTCTTGACTCAGTGGTTCGAACGGGCGCGGTTCGAGCTGCATCCCAAGCTGGGGCCGAACGTGGTGCTGTTGGGCTTGCTGGGGCGCGAGCGGTATGTGCCGCCGTACGAATTCGATGAGTGGAGTATGTTGTCGTGCCCTTCTGACAAACAAAGCCC
>JANWYE010000366.1 GCA_025057175.1 Chloroflexus sp.
GGCCACCATTGATCTCGGCACTCGTGTTTCAATCCCCTCCCGGGGATTTTGGTTTTTTGAAGTCATAGCGCTATCGCCAGTAGTGTGATAGCGCTATTAACGGTTTCAATCCCCTCACGGGGATTTTGGTTTTTTGAACCTCAAAAAGTTCGTAATGAAACTGTCACGGCTGTTCGAGGTTTCAATCCCCTCACGGGGATTTTGGTTTTTTGAAGAAGAAAATCGCAGCACGCTTAGCTCGATTGCTTGAAGTTGTATGTTTCAATCCCCTCACGGGGATTTTGGTTTTTTGAAGTGGCAATGACTTCGCCTTTGTATTCGTTTGTGACCGAAGGTTTCAATCCCCTCACGGGGATTTTGGTTTTTTGAAGTCACGTTCCGCGACGACGGAAACGACTTGTTGGTAGAGTTTCAATCCCCTCACGGGGATTTTGGTTTTTTGAAGAAAGTAATAGGTTGGAGGTTAACATGAGTTTGTTTTCAATTGCGTTTCAATCCCCTCACGGGGATTTTGGTTTTTTGAAGAAACGGTCAAGTACTTTTGGATGGTACAGGTTGATATGGGGTTTCAATCCCCTCACGGGGATTTTGGTTTTTTGAAGCTGCGGCGCACGGGCCAACCTAAACCAAATCCGAAACGGTGGTTTCAATCCCCTCACGGGGATTTTGGTTTTTTGAAGCCAACCCGCCCGCCCTCGGCCCGACGGACCCGACCCCGTTTCAATCCCCTCACGGGGATTTTGGTTTTTTGAAGGTCACGGGCGAAAAGCCCGCGGCCATTAGTCAAGAAGAATGGGTTTCAATCCCCTCACGGGGATTTTGGTTTTTTGAAGGCAAATTGACCTAGACAACGGCGAAACTTACTTTGACGGGCGTTTCAATCCCCTCACGGGGATTTTGGTTTTTTGAAGTCGGCTCCGTGCTGGCCCCGACCATCGTGCGGTTCATTTTCGTTTCAATCCCCTCACGGGGATTTTGGTTTTTTGAAGACGGCCAATCTACGGCTGGCCAAATGGCCAGATGTGAGTTTCAATCCCCTCACGGGGATTTTGGTTTT
>JANWYE010000367.1 GCA_025057175.1 Chloroflexus sp.
CTCATTATCATGATGATTGCTGACGTTTTTGCTTCGCTCCGCGCTGTTCAATTTAGCAAAATCCCCGTGAGGTGTTTGAAACCGAACTTTAGCAAAAAGAGCCGCAACAACCGAACATGCATTCAAAAAACCAAAATCCCCGTGAGGGGATTGAAACATTAGCCGCGTCCACGCCTCACCGTCCCCTTGAACTGCAGTCAAAAAACCAAAATCCCCGTGAGGGGATTGAAACGCATCAACAATACACGGCTCCGACAGCCGATTTAAATTCAAAAAACCAAAATCCCCGTGAGGGGATTGAAACGTGGTGGCGCTTGTTGATGAGGCGTTGCCCGCTCATCATCGATTCAAAAAACCAAAATCCCCGTGAGGGGATTGAAACAAACAATCCAGTCTAGGTGCTGGATGTTTGGAATGTATCCATTCAAAAAACAAAAATCCCCGTGAGGGGATTGAAACGGCGCTAGCGCTGACGCTGACGCGGCGCTAGCGCTGACGATTCAAAAAACCAAAATCCCCGTGAGGGGATTGAAACGCGGCCCGGCGGGCGCTTTGCGAATTCGGTGGGAGCCAGATTCAAAAAACCAAAATCCCCGTGAGGGGATTGAAACATAGTCGAAGTATCTGCCGGTTTGCCGGCGCTATCAATGAATTCAAAAAACCAAAATCCCCGTGAGGGGATTGAAACTCACCGAGCCGGCTCCGCGACTTCGGGCAAAGCCGCTATTCAAAAAACCAAAATCCCCGTGAGGGGATTGAAACTCAAAAATGCTATCAATACTATCAATCGATACATTGACATTCAAAAAACCAAAATCCCCGTGAGGGGATTGAAACAGACATTCATCATGCACCGAGAGTTCCCGTTGAATTGAGTTCAAAAAACCAAAATCCCCGTGAGGGGATTGAAACCACTCGAACCCCCAGTTAGTCAAACACTGCTTCCACTCGTTCAAAAAACCAAAATCCCCGTGAGGGGATTGAAACTCGTCACTGCCATCAAACTGCTTGCGCTGCTCAATGTGGGTTCAAAAAACCAAAATCCCCGTGAGGGGA
>JANWYE010000368.1 GCA_025057175.1 Chloroflexus sp.
GTTGGCAATATCAGGCCGCTGCACCTTCACCACCACCGGCGTCCCATCGGGCAAGACTGCCGCATGCACCTGACCCAGCGAGGCTGCAGCGAAGGGTTCGCAATCAAACGAGGCAAACAAACGGTCAATTGGCCGGCCAAAGGCTGTTTCAATCAGCGCTACCGCCTGCGCGCCGGGGAATGGCGGCACCGTATCTTGTAGCTTGCTTAATTCGACCACCATATCGGCCGGCAACAGATCGGGGCGCGTGCTGAGGGCTTGGCCGAGTTTGACAAAAGCCGGCCCTAACTCTATTAATGCCTCGCGCAAGCGCTCGGCGCTGCCCAGCGGCGGCGGAGCCGGCGCGCGCAAAATGGCGCGGCGCGGCAACGAGAGCAGCGCAGTGAGGCCAAGCTGATCGACTAAATAGCCAAAACCGTGATGCACCAGTACCTGCACAATTTCACGGTAACGGCCAAGATGGCGCGCCTGACGGACGAGTGGCCACATAGATCGCACCCGTGAAGATGGCCCGCTGGGCCGTCTCGCTCTAAAAATGGCTCGCTGGGCCTCGCGTCTCCACCTACTAGACCGTCACAACCCTGATGGGACGCGGAGCGAGCCATTGCGATGCACAGACCAATCCGCACAACACACGAGTGTAGTATACCCTAGTTTCAACAGCACAAGCCAACAAAAAACTTTATTATGTCAACATTAACCAGAGTACCCACAAGCGCGGGCCAAAGATCAACACTCCCACCACGATTGCCGTCAGTGCGCAGAGCAAGACCGTACCAGCAGCGACATCTTTAGCAATGCGCGCTAGCGGATGGCGTTCGCTGGTGGCTAAATCAACCGTCGCTTCGATGGCAGTGTTAAAGCCCTCGGCAGCGAGCACCATACCAATGGTCAGCGCCAGCGCAACCCATTCCCAACGCGCAATCCGAAATACCATGCCTAACGCAATGGCAATTGCGCCAATGAGCAGATGAATCTGAAAATTACGCTGGGTGCGCAGCAGATGGCCGATCCCGGCAAAGGCATAACGAAAAGCGATCAAAAAACGGCG
>JANWYE010000369.1 GCA_025057175.1 Chloroflexus sp.
CAAAAAACCAAAATCCCCGTGAGGTGATTGAAACTAACGATGTTCCTTCGCGTGTTTCTCCGTTGATCACAGCATCCTTCACAAAACCACAATCCCCGTGAGGGGATTGAAACCGAATAGTTCCTTTCTTTGCCTTGGCTACTTCTCGTGCCTCTTCAAAAAACCAAAATCCCCGTGAGGGGATTGAAACTACATTCCGCACAGATTGCACGCAATCAATCTGCATTCGGTCTTCAAAAAACCAAAATCCCCGTGAGGGGATTGAAACGGGCCGGCCTGCCCGGAGCAGTCCGCCGCGGACGCGGCCCGCTTCAAAAAACCAAAATCCCCGTGAGGGGATTGAAACCGCCAAAATGCCGAGAAAATCAACCGGGCAATGAAGGCGGCCACCTTCAAAAAACCAAAATCCCCGTGAGGGGATTGAAACAAAAAGCGGAAACTCGCTTGTTGCGTCAGTTTATTATGACCTTCAAAAAACCAAAATCCCCGTGAGGGGATTGAAACGCAGCGGCTGCGGCTTGATCCGTATTTCGGTCGCCGCAATCTCGCTTCAAAAAACCAAAATCCCCGTGAGGGGATTGAAACTTGACCGGTACCAATCGTACCAGTCAAATTCAACAAAATGTTCAAAAAACCAAAATCCCCGTGAGGGGATTGAAACCCGTTCTCCTTTCTCAGACACGCTGTATCGGCGTTGTGCGTTCAAAAAACCAAAATCCCCGTGAGGGGATTGAAACCGGCTGCGCCGGAATGTCGGCGTACACAAACCCGTCTTCGCGTTCAAAAAACCAAAATCCCCGTGAGGGGATTGAAACTTGCTGGTAAGGGCTGTATGGCGCACTATCGCGGGGGGTTAAGTTCAAAAAACCAAAATCCCCGTGAGGGGATTGAAACAGATAAACGTTACACCGAACGTGACCGGTCTAACGTTCGTTCAAAAAACCAAAATCCCCGTGAGGGGATTGAAACGCCAATTCCAACGCTTTTTCCGGCAGTTCCATGACGCCGGCGTTCAAAAAACCAAAATCCCCGTGAGGGGATTGAAACTC
>JANWYE010000036.1:0-4222 GCA_025057175.1 Chloroflexus sp.
TATGGGGAGGGCAAGATTGGCAAGTCAGCGGCATCGGGTACGGATCGCAGCTTTGCAGATCCTGTTTGAAGTTGATGAAACCGATCACGCTATTGATCAGGTGCTCGAACGCCGGCTCGCCGATGAACCAATGCCGCCTGAGAGCGCTGAGTTTCTGCGTCACCTAGTCTTCGGCGCATGGGAGCATCGTTCGTACCTTGATCGAATTATCGAAGAGGCAGCCCCGAATTGGCCGGTTGCTCAGATGCCCGGCGTTGATAAGGCGGTGCTGCGAATCGCGCTGTTTGAGCTGTTGCTTGACGATGTTGAGCGCACGCCAATGAAGGCGGTCATCAACGAAGCAGTCGAATTGGCTAAACAGTTCGGTAGCGATAATTCGAGCCGGTTTGTAAACGGCGTGCTTGGCACGGTCGTGATCCGCTACCTTGCCGAGCGCGACGATGGGGAATAGCCGTCTTTGAAAGGAAGGAACACAACCAATATGGCTTCGCCTGAGATGGAGGAGCGCCTGCGCAAGATTATTGTGGATCAGCTCGGCGTTGATGAGGCGCAGGTAGTGCCGAGCGCGTCTTTTACCAAGGACTTGAATGCCGACTCGCTCGATTTAGTCGAGCTTATTATGTCAATTGAAGAAGAGTTCGGGGTCGAGATTCCTGATGAAGATGCTGAGAAGATTCAAACGGTCGCCGATGCGCTAAAGTATCTCGAAGAGCATCAGAGCAACGAATAGAAGAGGCTTTGTCATCTGGCACGGTATGCGGCGGGCTTTGTTAGCCCGCCGTGTTGTTTGTGGGTGTGAACATGTGCCCCGGATGAGATCCACTGACTCGCGACGATTGGTGAGTTGCACCGCTACTGACCACACGGATCGCAAACAACGCTGGCTGTGGTAAGATAGTAGTAGCATATTCATCACCGGCAAACTGCGGAGTCGTATGGAGATCTTCAACGTCCATCTGTTTGAATTTATCCTGATCGCCGGTTTTGCGCTAGTACTCTTCGGTCCGGAACGGCTGCCGGAATTGGGGCGCTTTGCTGGCAAACAGGTGGCAAAATTTCTCGCGTGGCAACAGCAGTCGCCTGAACTGCAAATGATTAACGAAATGCGCAACGAGTTTGAGCGTGAGATTGCCCAATTACGCGATGAATTGGTGCGCACGCGCAATCAGCTCGATGTGCGGAACGATGTGCAAGCCATGGTTGATGAGGTCAAGGCGGTTGGCGAGCAGATGCAAACGACCTTGGGCGAGCCAGCGCCAACCGGCCAACCGGCCGCGACTTCCCCAGCGCCAACGTCAACTAAACCAACAATCCGGCCTCCGGCTCAAGCGCCGGTTCCAGCAGCTATGACCGCTGATCCAGTGGTCACATCCTCAGGCGTGCCACAGCCGATTACCGATGAAGATCGGCTGCTCTTCACTGAGGCGGCAGCGACGACACCACCGCCTGAGAGCGCTACCGAAGCGGTCACCGCTGCTGAACTTCATGAGATATTAGGGCGGCTGAATGGATTGGCGGCTGAACTCCAAGCCATTGTGTTTCAGTTGCAGGCGCGTGGGTTGTTGGATCAACACTGGCAGCCTACGATCGCATCTTCAACCGTTTCTGAGGAGACTGTCGCGCCATGACAACCCAACCAGCCCAAGCAGGCGAAGCCGATGAGGCTTCGATGACGCTGGTCGAACACCTGATCGAGCTGCGGGGCCGGATTATCAAGGCCGGCATCGGCGTTCTGGTCGGGATGGTGTTTGGCTTTATTGCGGTCTGGCCGCAGGGGCCGATTAAGCTGATTGATATTCTTATCTTGACCTTCGCTCCGATCAATGACCGTTTCGCGCCGATCCAGTCGGTTGGCACTACCGAGCAGTTTACCAGTTATATGAAGGTTGCCTTGTTGGTCGGCGTGATTCTGGCGATGCCGGTGATCGTCTACCAGCTCTTGGCCTTTATTGTGCCGGGATTGACAGCGAGCGAACGGCGTTTGATCTTCCGCGCCTTGCCATTTGTAACCTTCTTCTTTCTCGCCGGCATCGCGTTTGGCTGGTTTGTGACGACGCCGGTGGCAATTCAATTCCTGATCGGTTTCTCTGACTCGCCACTCATCCAAACGCAGCCAACCCTGTCCGACTTCTTAGAGACGGTGTCGATGCTGTTGCTCATCAACGGCGTTGTGTTTGAGTTGCCGATCATTATTTATGTGCTCGCCTATCTGAATGTCACTACTGCGAAGCAATTGGCACGCTACCGGCGCTACGCAATGGTAGTCGTTGTTATCATCGCCGCTTTTATCACTCCTACCGGCGATCCGGTGAATCTCTTGCTGTTAGCGCTGCCGATGTATCTGCTGTATGAAGTTGGCATTATCTTGGCGCGGTTTGTGCCGGCCGCGCGCGAACCGCGCACCGCGAAACGAAATGCGTAGAGGCAGCGCGCTGCTACCCGTACGAGGAGGTGAGCGTTATGGTGGAACGGATTTGTCCAGCTTGTCGCCATGGCAACCCGCTTGAGAACCGGTATTGCGGCGCGTGCGGTGCAGCGCTCACCGGCAATGATGCCTTAGCTCCACGCGAACCAAGCGCACTAGCTCCGCGCACCTTTCCGCTTTCGCCGGCGCAGATGCGCCAACTTGGCACGGCGCTGGCCCTCGGCGCGGCAACGTTGGTCATCGAAGTTGGCAAGGCTTGGCTGCGCCGCCGGATCAACGCGCCTGCCGCTGCGCCAATTACCACTGTCACCGCTGCACCGATGACGGCGCCATCGGTGGTTGAACCGGTCAGTGTGACCACCACCATTATCAGCCAGCGTGTGGTCGAGATCTGGGAACGCGGCGAATTGGTGCGGCAGGTGGTTGAGCGGCATGTGTGGCGGCGGGAATAGCCACCGTAAGTCACGGCGAGCCGATGCTGGCGCGCCTGATGCTAGCCCTTCTTTGCCGGCCAGGCAGGGTGCTGCTAGCAATGCCTCAGCGCCGCCACTTAATCGGTGGCGCTTTACCACTCGATGAGTTCTCAACAAAGGGAGATTTTTTATATCCCTTTGCGACGGTAGGTATCAGCCTGCCGTCAGAGAGTCGTCAACGTTGCAACCTCCGTTTGCGGCGCTTCCCCGGAACCAGTGCGGGTATGGCAGCGTCATCCATAGTGTGGTACGATACTCTTGCCGCCAACATGTAGGAAGGACTGGCGATGACGCAGGCTGTGAATCATTCAACCTATCAAATATTGCGCCGGCAGTTGCGCCCGTTGAGCATCAAGTTGCGCATCAGCGATGGTATTGCGCTGGCAAGCCATACCCTATGGATGGCGCTGACTGGGAGCGCGATTGTGGCTGCGACCGGCTGGATAGTGCCTATTCCTCATCTGGCATGGTGGGCGCTCGCGCCAATCGCGCTGTGGTTGCTGGCAATCGCCGGTTTCATTGCGTTCCGGCCATTGCCGCCGCGCCGGGCGGCGCAGCGGGTTGATCGCATCCTTGATCTGCGCGAACGGCTCTCGACCGCAATCGAATTGTACGAGACCGGCGCCGATACGCCGCTCGCGCCATACCAGCAGGCCGATGCCAGTGCCCTCGCGCTGCAACTACGCCCACGCCAGATTCCGATCGTGATTCCTCGCCGGCCTTTGCTGCTGGCGCTGCTACCGGCGTTGGCGACGATCGCGCTGCTGGCGTTGCCTAATCCGATGAACCAGATTTTGGCCGAACGCGCTGCCGTGGCCGAGATGATCGAACAGGTCAATCAACAATTAGCCGAGTTGGAACAAGAGTTGGCGGCGCGCGAGGATCTCACGCCAGAACAACGCGCGGAATTGGAGGCGATTTTGCGCCAGTTGCAAGCTGAATTGGCCCGCAATCCCGGCGATCGCCAAGAGGCGCTGGCCGATCTGGCGCAGGCTGAGATGCGGTTGCGCCAACAGCTCAACCCGCAAACTGATGTCCGGCAAGCGGCGCTGGAACAGTTGGCGCGCCGGTTGGAACAGCTCTCGAATAACCCACCCTCGCCGCGTCCGTCGCTCGATCAGTTGCGCCAGCAGCTCGAAAACTTGGCCGCGAGCCTTGATCAGATGAGCGCCGCCGAGCGCGAAGCATTGGCTCAAGAATTGGCGCAGCAGGCAGCGCAACTCGCATCGGCTGACCGGGCGACCGCGCAGGCTTTGCAAGACGCGGCGCAGGCGCTTGAGCGCGGCGATACTCAAGCTGCTGCCGAGGCGCTGCAACAGGCTAG
>JANWYE010000036.1:4318-21684 GCA_025057175.1 Chloroflexus sp.
TGGCCAGCAGGTGCGCAACGCGCAAGCTGCTGCTGCCGACCAGCGCGCAGTGCAGCAGGCCCTGAGCAATACCCAAGCAGCCCGCCAACAGATTGCGCAGGCCGGCCAGCCCGGGCAGGGCCAGCAGGCCCAGCAAGGGCAAGGACAAAGCCAGCAAGGGCAAGGACAGGGCCAGCAAGGGCAAGGCCAAGGCCAGCAGCAGGGGCAGGGCCAAGGCCAGCAGGGACAGGGGCAACAGGGGCAACAGGGCCAGCCCGGCCAAGGCCAGCAGGGCCAGCCCGGCCAAGGCGGCGGTTCAACTGCCGATAACCTTGGCCAACAGCAGAGTAGTGCGCCGGGCAATGTCGATCCCAACCGGCCAAGCTCGCAGCAGGGGCAAGGCGCGAATGATGGCATGGTCTACCAGCCGTTCCGTCCCTCTGGTCAAGTTGGCGATCCCGACTTCATTGCCGGTCAGCAAGGCAGCGGCGGCAGTAGCGAAGTTCGTCCGGGCCAAGGCCAGCAGAGCGGGTTGAACAATCCGTCGATCGTGCCTTATGAACAGGTTTTCCCCGAATACCGGCGCACAGCGACCGAAGCAATCGAACGAGGCAGTGTGCCGTTCTATTTGCAAGATCTGGTTCGTGAATACTTTTCGCGCCTTGAGCCGTAGTAGCAAGCGATAGGATATGCGGCATTTCGGGTTGATCTCCGCTGTGACATACACAGGGCGTAATCGCGCAAGGAGTGGCGGAGATCGACCCATGTAGCGCGAACGTGGTTATGAGCTTGGGAACGGTGCGCTGCCTTCGCAGTGGCAAACGAAGAAGAACGCTACAAATCTGAATAGAGGAGGACACCAGCATGACCGCTGCTTCCGAAGCCGCGATCACCCTCACGCCGGAAGAGTTTCGGCAGCGCGCCCAGCAGATCGAAGCCGAAGTCGCCCAAGTGATTGTCGGCCAACACGAACTGATCCGGCAGGTGATCATCACATTGCTGGCCGGCGGGAATGCGTTACTGGAAGGCGTGCCCGGCTTGGCCAAGACCACGCTGGTGCGCACCTTGGCCGACGTCATCGATTGCAAATTCTCGCGCATTCAGTTTACGCCAGACCTGATGCCGGCGGATATTGTCGGCACCACGTTGATCAGCGAAGATGCGCATGGCCATAAGTCGTTCCGCTTCGAGCCGGGGCCAATCTTCGCGAATTTGGTCTTGGCCGATGAGATCAACCGGGCCACACCGAAGACGCAGTCGGCCTTGCTTGAGGCGATGCAAGAGCGGACGGTGACGGTTGCCAAGACGATCCATCAATTGCCGCGTCCATTCTTCGTATTGGCAACCCAAAATCCGCTTGAAATGGAAGGCACCTATCCCTTACCAGAAGCGCAGCTAGATCGCTTCTTCTTCAAGATCAACGTCGCCTTCCCATCGGCTGCCGAGCTGGTCGAGATTGCCCAGCGCACAACCGGCGCTCGCCAGCCGGCGGCGCGCCACGTGGCCGACGGGCCGACCATTATGCACATGCAAGAGCTGGCGCGCACGGTGCCTATCGCCAGCCATGTGCTGGCCTATGCCGCCCGCCTAATTACGGCCACCCATCCCGAAAGCAAAGACGCCCCGTCCGTTACCAAGCAATATGTGCGCTATGGCGCGTCACCGCGCGGCATGCAGACGTTGATTCTGGCCGGCAAGATTCTGGCCCTGCTCGATGGGCGCTATAACGTCTCGTTTGGCGATATTCGCTTGGCGGCATTGCCGGCGCTGCGCCATCGGGTTGTGCTCAACTTTGAAGCGCAGGCGGAAGGGATCAGCGCCGATGATGTGGTGAAGGGTGTGCTGGAAGCGGTGAAGGAGGAGTGATGGCCGAGCCGTTGCTCACCGCCGCTTTTCTGCGTAAGCTGGATCGGCTGGCTCTGCAAACCCGCCGCGCAATGGCTGGCGATCTGCAAGGCGAGCGGCGCAGCCCCAAGCGCGGCTCGTCGGTGGAGTTTGCCGATTTTCGCCCATATACCACCGGTGATGATATTCGCCAGATCGATTGGAATCTCTACGCCCGCGCCGAGCGGTTCTACCTCAAATTGTTTGTGGCCGAAGAGGAGTTGAACGTTCACTTGCTGGTTGACACCAGCCGCAGCATGGCATGGGGCGAGCCAGAAAAGCTGCATTACGCGCGCCAGATCGCGGCTGCGTTTGGCTATATTGCCCTCAGCAATCTTGATCGGGTGAATGTGACTGCGTTTGGCGGGCGACCGGCGGCGGTCAGCGGCATTCGCGGCAAACGCGGCGCAGTGGCCCTGTTTGAGTTTTTACAACGGCTTGAGGCCGGCAGCAGCGCCAATTTGACCCAGTTCTGCCGCACCTATCTTCAGACTGCGCGCAGCGCCGGGCCGCTACTGCTCTGCTCTGATCTCTTCGATCCGGGCTGGCGCGACGCCCTGCGTACCTTGACCTCGCGCCCGTTCGAGATTACAGTCATGCATATCTTGGCGCCGCAAGAGATTGATCCGCCGATCGAGGGCGACATTCGCTTGCTCGATAGCGAGGGCGGGCCGGCGGTTGAGATTAGCGCCGATCTCGATGTGTTGCAGCGCTACCGCGAATCGCTACGTGAATGGCAGAACGAGATCGAGGCGTTTTGCAATGGGCGCGGCATGCGCTATGTGCGGGTGAATACCGCTGAACCGATTGAAGATTTTGTGTTTGGGCAATTGCGGCGCGCCGGTGTCATCCGATGATTGAAGTGCGATTGATTAAGCCAAGACACAACCAGATCATTCGCTATCCGGCAAGAGTGCTGGATCGCGATGCCCACAGTGTGACGGTACAAGCTGAGTGGCGGTTGGGGCGGGTTGATCTGGGCCTGTTTAGCATTGAACCGGGCGATGTCATGATCGAGACCTTCTATACGAATCGCTGGTACAACATCTTTCGCGCCCAACGGCCTGATGGAATAACGCGAGGATGGTATTGCAACCTTGCCCGCCCGGCCCGGATCGATGATCATGTAATCGAAACGGAAGATCTTGAAATGGATTTGATCGTCAGCGCTGACCGCCAACAGATCGAGCTGGCTGATGTTGACGAGTATGAAGCGCGTGGCCTTGCCCAGACCGAACCGGAGACGGATGCGGCGGTGCGCGCGGCGATTGTCGAATTGCGTGATCTGATTGCCCGCAGCGCGGGGCCATTTGCCGATTAGGTATCGAAGCATGGGCGTAGCGCCGCTATGCCCGCATGGGCTAGACGCACGATTATGTCATTCCTTGCCCCCTTAGCATTGCTCGGCGCAGCGATTGTTGGCCCGATCATCGTGGCGATGTACTTGCTCAAGTTACGCCGCGAAGAGCGGGTCATTTCCTCTACGTTCCTTTGGCAACGCATGGTGCGTGATATTGAGGCGAATGCGCCTTGGCAGAAGCTGCGCCGCAATCTGTTATTGCTCTTGCAACTGCTGCTTATGCTGCTACTGGTGCTGGCGCTAGCCCGGCCATTTGTGCCCGTCACCGGCATCAGTGGGGCTAACTTGATCATTATCTTCGATCGCTCGACCAGCATGCTCGCCACTGACGAATCGCCGACCCGCTTGGAAGCAGCGCGCCGGCAAGCGCTGGCCTTGATCGATCAACTGCCAGATAACGGACGGGCAACGATTATCACCATTGGCGGTCAAATGGAAGCGCCGATTGCTGCTTCGAGCGACCGGCGCGAGCTGCGCCGGGTGATCGAGCGCATTCAACCTAGTTATAGCGGCCAGTCTGATCTCACCCAAGCGCTGACGCTGGCTTCGGCGTTGGCGGCGCGCGAACCAGACAGCGAAGTTGCGATTATTTCTGATGGGAATGTGATCATCCCCGACGGGTTGCGCGTGCCGGCGCGAGTGCGCTACTTCCCCATCGGGCGCTCGTCTGACAACGTCGCCATCAATGCGATTGCGCTCCAGCCCGGCCCAATCGAACAGACACTGTTCGTGCAAGCGATCAACTACGGCCCCAGCCCGGTTACGCGCCGGCTCTCACTGTACTACGATGGCATCTTGTCGAATGCCGTGGATCTGACCATTGATCCGGGCCGCGAACAGAGCTGGACTGAGGCCATCCCGGCTACCGTGACGGTGGTTGAGGCCCGGCTCGATGAGAATGGCGATGCGTTGCCGGTGGATGATCGGGCATACGTTGTCAGTCCGCAACGCGAAACGGTGCGCGTGCGGCTGGTCAGCGACGGCAACCGCTTCCTTGAAACCGGCCTCGCGCTGCTGCCCGGTCTGGAAGTGACGCGCGTGCCGACCACTACGCTGACCTTTACCGAAAGCGCCGCCGAGGTGCCGCTGACCATCTTCGACGGAGTGGTTCCGCCCGAATTGCCGCCCGGCAACCTGCTCTTCATCGGCCCGTTGCGCAGCACTGAACTCTTCTCGATCACCGGTGAATTTGATTTTCCGCTCATTCGCCCGGCGGCCATCGAAGATCCGCTGTTGCGGAACGTGCGCCTCACCGATGTCAATATTCTGCGCGCGCCCCGGATCGTGCCCGGTTCGTGGGCGCGGGTGATTGTCGATAGCGATGGCGGCCCGCTCTTGTTGGCCGGCGAGCGCGAGGGCCGGCGGATCGTAGTGCTGGCGTTTGACCTCCATCTATCGGATTTGCCGCTCAATATCGCCTTCCCGCTGTTGCTCTCCAACATGATTGAATATCTCTTGCCGGTGAGCAGCGTGCAACTCACCACCGGCCAACCAATCGTAGCGCCGGTGGATAGCAGCATCGAAGAGGTGCGGGTGATCCGTCCTGATGGCCGGGTCGTCAGTTCACGGGAAGGGTTGGTGCAGGTGCAAGCGAACCAAACCTTCTATACCGATACCGACCTGCCCGGCATCTACACGCTCGAAGAGCGCCGCGGCAATGAGGTGATCGCCAGCCGTCGCTTCGCCGTCAATCTCTTTGCGCCCGCCGAGTCGCAGATCGCGCCGCAGCGTGATCTGGCCATCCCGCAGATGAGCGGCGCCCAAAGTACTGTCGCCCGCGAGCGCGACGGTCGCCAAGAGCTGTGGCGTTGGCTGGCGCTCGCGGCACTGATCGTGTTGCTGATCGAATGGCTCTACTATCAGCGCAATGCCATTGCGCTGCTGCGCGAACGCTGGCGGCGACGGGCGGCAAGTTAGTCGCCCCCTTCTGTGGCGCGCGGTGAAACTGCCGCGCGCTCAATCTCCTTCTGCTTGCCCCACACATTGCCAAGACGCGATATAATACAACATACCGGCAACTTACTAATCCCATCATCAGCGAGGAGTGTGCGGTGAGCGTCTATAACCCCAACGATGCTGATTTTGCGTTTACAATCGGGATTGAAGAGGAGTATCAGATCGTCGATCCTGAAACCCGCGAGTTACGCAGCTACATTACCCAAATTCTTGAGCCGGGGCGCACGATTTTGCGCGAGCAGATCAAGCCTGAAATGCATCAGAGCATCGTCGAGGTCGGCACCCGCCCTTGCCGCACCATCAGCGAAGCGCGGGCCGAGATCACTCGCCTGCGCGGCGCGATTGCCGGGCTAGCGGCGCGCCACAACCTGCGCATTGTCGCTGCCGGCACCCATCCCTTCTCATCGTGGATGCAGCAGGAGATTACGCCCGACGAACGCTATCACATGGTTGTTGGCGAGATGCAAGACGCGGCGCTGCAACTGCTCATCTTTGGCATGCACTGCCATGTTGGCATGCCTAACAACGAGGTAGCAATTGAGCTGATGAATGTGGCGCGTTACATCTGCCCTCACTTACTGGCGCTCAGCACCTCGTCGCCATTTTGGATGGGCCGCAATACTGGGTTTAAGTCGTATCGCAGCGTCATCTTTAGCACCTTCCCGCGCACCGGCATCCCGCCCACCTTCCATTCCGCCAGCGAATTTGAGCGTTATGTGCAGTTGCTGGTCAATACCGGCTGCATAGACAACGGCAAGAAAATTTGGTGGGATCTGCGACCGCACCCATTCTTCGGCACGTTGGAATTCCGCGTCTGCGACATCGCCACGAAAGTCGAGGAGTGTCTGGCGCTGGCGGCGACGATGCAGGCGCTGATCGTGAAGTTCTATACTATGTTCGAGGAAAACACCACCTTCCGCGTCTACCGGCGCGCCTTAATCAACGAAAACAAGTGGCGCGCGCAGCGGTGGGGGCTTGACGGCAAACTGATCGACTTCGGCAAGCGCAAAGAAGTCGAAGCCAAGGCGCTCGTCCACGAGATTGTCGAGCTGGTTGATGATGTGGTCGATATGCTCGGCTCGCGCAAAGAGGTTGAATACCTGCTCACAATCGTCGAGCAAGGCACGAGTGCTGATCGCCAGTTGCGCGTCTTTGCCGAAACAAACGATCTGAAGGCAGTGGTTGACAATTTGATGGCCGAGACAATGGAGGGCGTGCCGGTGATGGTGTTTGAAGCCGAGTCACAAGCAGCGCGCGGATAAGTACTGATTAACAAAGAGGCTGAATATGCACATCGAACTCACGCCGGAACAAGAGTTTATTCGCCAGACAGTGCGCGAATTCGCCGAGAAGGAGATTGCGCCGAAGGCGCGGTATGTGGATGAGCACAGCGCCTTCCCGCATGAGACGTTCGCCAAGATGGCGCAACTGGGTTTGATGGGTTTGCCGTTCCCCGAAGAGTATGGCGGCGCGGGAGCCGATAGTGTCAGTACGGCGATTGCGATCGAAGAGGTGGCCCGTTGTTGCGGCAGCACTGCGCTAGCATACGCTGCCCATATTGGCTTGGGCAGCGCGCCGATTGCGATGTTTGGCACCGAAGAGCAAAAACGGCGCTTCTTAACGCCAGCGGCCAAAGGCGAGTATCTGGCCGCGTTTGGCCTCACCGAACCGCACGCCGGATCTGATGCCGGCGCTACGCGCACCACTGCCCGCTTGGTAGGTGATGAGTGGGTTATCAATGGCCAAAAGATGTGGATCACCAACGCGCCGCTGGCTGGTCACATCATCGTCACCGCTGTGACCGATCCGGAGCTGGGCAAGAAGGGAATTTCGGCAATTATCGTGCCGCGCGGCACGCCGGGGTTAAGCTTTGGCAAGCACGAGCCGAAAATGGGGTTGCGCGGCTCGGTCAGCACAGCGGTCATGCTGGATAATGTGCGAGTGCCACGCGAAAACCTGCTCGGCGAACGCGGGCGCGGGTTTATCCAGTTCTTGCAAGTGCTTGATGGCGGGCGCATCGGCATTGGCGCCATGGCGATCGGGCTGGCCCAAGCCGCCTATGAAGCCGCCGTCGCGTATGCGCGCGAGCGAACCGCGTTTGGCAAGCCGATTGGCGCGCATCAATCGGTAGCCAATATGATCGCAAATATGGCCGTTGATCTCGCCGCTGCCCGCGCGTTGGTCTATGGCGCAGCTCGCCTGAAAGACGCTGGCAAGCCCTATACCCGCGAGGCAGCCATCGCTAAGCTCTTCGCCTCGGAAGCATCGGAGCGCATCTGTCGCGACGCCATCCAGATCTTTGGCGGCTACGGCTACAGCCAAGAATATCCGGTAGAGCGACTGTACCGCGATACGCGCTTGCTGACCATCGGTGAAGGCACATCGGAAATCTTGCGCAACGTGATCGCTCACTCTGTTCTTGGCCTGCGCGGGTAACAGCTTGTGCTACAATAAGGGGCGCGCGATAGCCAGTGCCCGTTTGGTCTCAGACGAGGAAGTAGTATGACGCAGAGCCAGCCCGAAACCGACCGCGCCAGTCCTGCGATCAATGCTTCTGATTTGCAGGCCCTGATAGCGCAGGGAAGGCAGCGAGGCTTCGTCACATTCGAGGATATTCAGCGGCTGGTTCCCAACCCTGACGAGTCGATTGAGCTGATCGACAGCGTGTATGCTGCCTTGGCCGAGGCCGGCGTTCCCGTGCAAGACGGGGAAGAGCCGCCCCTCGACGATGAGCCGCTCACGCCGGCAGCAATGGATCTGGAGCTTGATGATGAGCTGTCAGATGCGTTGCTTAGCGATAGCGTGCGGCTCTATTTGCGTGAGATCGGGCAGGTGCCGCTCCTCACTGCCGAGCAAGAGAAGCGCCTAGCCCAACTGATTGAGCGCGGCCAAGCGGCTGAGCGAAAATTGGCCACCCTTCCGCCTGACAGCCCGGAAGCGGCGCGCTTGCGCTTGCAAAAGGCCCAAGGCGACGAGGCCCGCCAGCAGATGGCAGCGGCAAACCTGCGCTTGGTGGTGAGCATTGCCAAACGCTACCGCGACCGTGGCTTGCCCCTGCTTGACCTGATTCAGGAAGGGAGTCTTGGCCTCTTGCGCGCAATCGAGAAGTTCGATCACACCAAAGGCTACAAGTTTAGCACCTACGCCACATGGTGGATCAAACAGGCGTTGTCGCGCGCGTTGGCTGATCAATCGCGCCTTGTGCGCTTGCCCGTCCATCTCGGTGAAACGCTGAACCGGATTCAGGCCGCGCGCCGCCAGTTGACCCAGTCGCTTGGGCGCGAGCCGACCGATACCGAACTGGCCAATCATTTGGGAATGAGTGAAGAGAAGCTGCGTGAACTGCGGCGGACGGCGCAAGATCCGGTGTCGCTCGCCACACCGGTTGGCGAAGAGGCCGATAGCACGCTAGCCGACTTCATCCCCGATCCGCACGCGCTCGACGCCGATGACGCTGCGGCAAGCGGGATGCTGCGCCAACAGATCGCTGCAGCGCTCGACCAGCTTAGCGAACGCGAACGGCGGGTCCTTGAGCTGCGGTATGGGCTTACCGATGGACAGCCACGCACGCTTGAAGAGGTAGGCAAGGCATTTGGTGTCACCCGTGAGCGCGTGCGCCAGATCGAGGTTAAGGCGCTGCGCAAGTTGCGCCATCCCCGGTTGGGCAAGCTGCTGAAGGATTACCTCGACCAACTCTAAATAGGCGAAGCAACGCGCGCCGGAGCGATAATGGCAATCGCTCCGGCGCGTGCTGTTTGCCATAAAGAACCGCGTTAAGACTACCCCGATTGGCGCTGAGTCACCGCCGGGCCAGATTGGCCGCCACCAGCAATGGATCCCACACCGGCGCAAAGGGTGGCGCGTAGCTCAGATCAAGCTCAGCAAACTCATCAACTGTCCAGCCGGCTTGCAAAGCGGCAGCAACCGTGTCGATCCGCTTCGCCACGCCTTCGCGCCCGACCAGTTGGCCGCCCAACAAGCGGCGCGTGGTCTGATCAAACACAAGAGCAACCGTGATCGGTTGGTGACCCGGCATATAGTGGGCGCGCGAATAGGCGGTGGCGCTAACGGCAGCGGCGTTGAAGCCTTCAGCCTGCGCGCGCGCTAGCGAGAGACCACTGATTGCTGCTTCGAGATCAAATACCTTCACCACCGTAGTGCCGGTGATCCCGCCGAAGCGGGCATCGCCGCCAGCGAGATTTTCACCGGCTACCCGGCCCTGCTTGTTAGCAGTTGTGCCAAGCGGCACCCACGTCGGCTTGCCGGTGACACGGTGGAATGCTTCAGCCACATCACCCGCAGCCCAAACATTGGGCAGATTCGTGCGCTGGCGATCGTCAACCGCAACCGCGCCAGTTGGGCCAAGGGCAATGCCGGCAGCTTGAGCCAACGCCGCGCTTGGCCGTACCCCCGCCGCCAGAATCACGATTTCGGCGGGGATTGTCTGGCCATCTACCACCACGCCACGCACCCGCTCATCGCCAACAATCGCTTGGACGGCTTGGCCTAGCCGCAGCTCAACCTGCTGCCGGCGCAGTTCGTCAGCCACCTGCGTCGCAAACTCAACGTCAAACGACGGCAACACCTGCGGCAATCGTTCGACGAGGGTCAGGGCAAGGCCATGCGCAGCCAGCGCTTCGGCCATCTCAAGCCCAATATAACCGCCGCCAATAATCACACCGGCGCGCGAGCGCTGCTCGATCAGCCACGCCTTGATCGCCAGCGCCTCTTCAACGCTGCGCAAGGCAAAGACGCCGGGCAAATTGAGACCGGGCAGGGGAGGGCGCGCCGGTTGGCCGCCGGTCGTCAGCACTAACTCATCCCAGTGATCAACAAACTCACGGCCATCGTCGCAATCGCGCACCCGCACCGTCTGCCGGACAGGGTCTATCTCAAGCACTTCATGCCGGATCAACGCCTGAATGCCTTGTTTGGCGAATTGAGCCGGCGTGCGCACAACCACATCTTCCACCCGCGCAATCTCGCCCTTAATCGCATAGGGAAAGCCGCATGCGCCGTAGCTCACATATCCAGAGCGCTCGTAGACCACAATCTCAAGCGCGGGATCAGTTCGCTTAGCCTTTGCTGCTGCGCTCATCCCGGCGGCACCCCCACCAATCACGACAACTCGTTTTGCCATTCGTATTCCTCCGTAGTGGTCATGCGGTCTCTGAGTAGAAAGATGCAGGAAGGAATGCAAACGTTACGCTGGTCGACGCATACTAGGACGCAGCCCCTCCTCCAGCGGGGAAGGCCGGGGTGGAGCCTGCCTCCGCATACACGCCATTGGTACCGGAATTGAGAGGCGTACAACAACTGGAACTCACTGCATTGCCGTTCAATCAACGATCCTCACACCAACGCACGAGCTTCTCCCCGCCAATGCCAACAGCGCCATCCCGCTAGTCAGTAACCCAATCAGACACCACAGCATCCCGTGGTAGCCGATGACACCGATTAAAGCTCCTGCACCGACCGGCGCAGCCGTGCGGGCTATGGTAAGCAGCAGATTCTGCCAGCCGCTGATGGCGCCATAATTGGCCGAGCCGTATTGTTCGGCGATCAGCGCAGCCCGCATAATCGTCTGGGTGCCAGCCCCGGCGCCAAAGAGGGCGATATAGACCACAGCCGCAATGGGATGCGTGATCGTGACCAGCACCAACAAGCCACCGATCTGCATGGCAAATAAGCTGGCAGTGACCAGCCAGCGTGGCCAGCGCTCGCCGAGCGGGCCGATCAACAACCGGCCTAGCAGCGACATCACACCGTGGAGTCCGGCGATGGCAGAGGCTACAGTTAGACTCTCGCCACGGCTCAGCAGGTAGGGGATGAGATGAACCGTCATAGCTACAGTGGCAAAACCACTGGCGGCAAAGGCGCAACCAAGCAACCAGAAACGCCATTCACGCAGCGCGGCGCGCGGGCGCACTGCCGGCTCGGCTGGGGCAACAGCAGCAGTCGCAGGCGCATCGCCATCGGGCGTCAAGCCGAGATCGGCAGGCCGTCGGCGGATAATGAGAGCATGGAGCGGGATGGTGAGGGCCAGTATGGCCGCCAACGCCAGCAGCGCCGCGCGCCAGCCAAGCTGGCCAACCAACCAACCTGCCAGCGGGATGAAGATAAAGCTGGCCCATGCCCCGAAGAAGGTGAGCACTTGCAGCGCCCGCCCGCGTTCGCGACGAAACCACGTGGCAACAATCGCAAAGGCCGGCTCATAGAGCACCGCCGCACTAGCAACGCCGATCCCGGCCATCACCAGATAAAGCTGGAGAGGGGTAGTAACCTGTGACCAGAGTAGCAGCAGAAGGCAGCCACTGATGGAGCCAGCAGTCATCAAGCCGCGCGCGCCATAGCGGTCGAGCCACCACCCGATCAGTGGCGCGACCGCCCCGCTACTGAGCAACGCAATCGCGTAGCCGGTGGCAAGCGCAAGTTGATCAACCGCTAGATCGCGCGCCATCGGCACGATGAAAACGCTGTAAGCGTAGTAGAGAACCCCCCACGAGACGACCTCAGTGAGCGAGACGGTCAACAGAATGACCCATCCATAGTAGAGGCGTCGCCCGCGAACATCGTTTAGCAACATGATCGTGAAACCGGGCGCAATTCGATGAAGCCAGCCGCAGGCAGCGAACAACACGCGCCGGCATCGTCTTGTGGCCCGCTGCACACCCCCGTCTCTGGCAGCGCAAGGTTGACCTGCCGGGCCGCAGCCCAGTCACCGCACAATGCAGCCGCTACCGAACGGGCTTGCTCGTAGCCGGTGAGCAGCAAGAAGGTTGGCGCGCGGCCATAGCTCTTCATACCAATCAGATAAAAGTCGGGTTCGGGATGGCGCAGTTCTTCGACACCGTGCGGTGGCACTGTTCCACAACTGTGCAGATTCGGATCGATCAGTGGCGCCAATGCCACCGGTGCTTCCACCACCGGATCGAGCGCAAGCCGCAGCTCACGCAACATTGCCAGATCGGGCCGCAAACCAGTGCAAACCACAATCTCATCAACCGGCGGCAGCGCGCGTTGACCATCACTCACTACCAGACCATCGGCAGTTTGCTGCACTTGCTCGGTCTGCCAACCGGTTACCAGCATCATCTGGCCGGAATTGACCAATGCTCGTATCTGCATACCCAGCCGCCCGCGCGCAGCCAGCGCATCAGCCTCGCCGCCGCCAAAGATGCGGTCGAGCGTCGCCGCTTCGCGGCGCACTACCCAGATAATGCTGGTTTCCGGCGCGGTCGCGCGGAGTCGCGCGAGATCAAGGAGCGTGTTAAACGCCGAGTGGCCGCTGCCGGCAACCAACACCCGCCGGTTGGCATAACGCGCGCGATCGCGGCCCAAGACATCGGGAATACCGTAGAAGATGCGCGCGGATGCTTGGCGCTCGCCGATGGCCGGCACTCCTGCCGCGCCGAGCGGATTGGGCGAGAGGTATGTGCCAGACGCATCAATGACCGCGCGAGCCACAAGCAGCGACTCGCGCCCCTCATCATCAACCAGCGTCAGTTGAAACGGGAGAGCTTGTCGCTCGCGGCCACGCTGGCGGTCATGACCGCGGCGAGCGACTGCGACAACGCGCTGGCGGTAACGCACGAAAGGAGCTATCGCCGGCAATGCCGCCAGCGGCGCAAGATACCGCTCAACCAGCTCAGCCCCGGTAGGAAAGGCATCAGCGGGAGGCATCTGCCAGCCGGCAGCGGCCAGTAGCCGGACGGCTGCCTGATCGACGCAATAGCGCCACGGCGTAAACATCTGCACATGACTCCAGCGCAGCACCGCTGCGCCGGCCTGCGCGCCGGCTTCTAGCACAACAAAGGGCGCGCCGCGTTCGGCCAGATAGGCAGCAGCGGCCAAGCCAACCGGGCCGGCGCCGATAATTGCAATCGGAAGAGACATTCTGATTTCCTTTCATTGATATATTGAAATATATCAATATAATGATCACGCACGGACAAAGTGCTGCTAGGCCCCGAGGCCCAACGCTACCGCGCTAATCTGCCATTCGCGCCCAAAACTCCTCAAGCACCCCCCGCACCGTCGCCAATGCCTCGCGGCGCACAGCGTAATAGATCCACTGGCCACGCCGTTCGCCCTCGATCAGCCCGCCATCACGCAGCAAGCGCAGATGGTGCGAGACGGTCGGCTGCTTGACCGGCAACGCTGCTTCCAGATCACACACACAAACATGGCCGCCATGACGGGCAAGGATTGCAAGCAAGCGCAAACGGATCGGATGCGCCAAGAGCGTTAACGCGCCGGCGAGTTGGGCTGCCTCAGCATCAGACAGCGCAGAGTCTATCACCGGCGCGCAACAGCCGGGTGTGACTGTGTTAGCAGCGACATGCGATCCAGATGGCGGTTCTATCATGCTTCCTCCTTGTAGACAACAATGGCAGTATATACGGTATATTGAAGACTGTCAATATATTGGCAAGAATTGACCAGCTAAGCCATTGTACAGGCCACCTCAATAACAACCATAAACAGCGGTAACGCGATTGAAGACAGTGCTTCAAAGACGCTTAATTCTTTCTTAACCAACGACAATGGATCGAAGGATTATAATAGAGCGGGTTGTGCAGCGCCGCCTCAACCACTGATCATCAGCACACACTTGTTGCAACAATATGAACACTTGGCGCATTATCGCTCTCAGCCTTGTCGCGCTGTTGCTCGCCGCTTGCGGTACGTCTGCTACCGCACTGCCATCGCCTACACCGATCCCATCCCCCACGGCACTACCCTCACCTACGCCAGTTCCCGTTCCTACGGTGCCACCGCCATCACCTACCCCAGGGTTGATATTGCCAAACACCAATTTGGCTGCGCTGAAGGGTGAGATCAAGATCGACGGTTCAAGTACTGTCTTCCCCATTGCTGAGCAAGCAGCAATCGCATTCAACGAGCTGGCGCCAGAGGTGACAATCCGGCTTGGCGTAAGCGGCACCGGCGGCGGATTTACCCGCTTCTGCGCTGGTGAGACCGATATTTCCAACGCTTCGCGCCCAATCAAGCAGAGCGAAATGGAGACCTGCGCCGCGAACGGGATAGTGTTCGTAGAATTGCCGGTCGCGTTTGATGGTCTATCAGTCGTCGTCCATCCCCAAAACGACTGGGCGCAGTGCCTCACTGTTGCCGAACTTAAGCGCATGTGGGAACCAGAGGCGGAGGGCCAAATCACGCGCTGGAACCAGATCCGGCCTGAGTGGCCGGATGCGCCATTGCACCTTTACGGCGCCGGTGCCGATTCGGGCACCTACGACTACTTCACCTCAGCAATCGTGGGCAAAGAGGGGGTCAGTCGCGGCGATTACACGGCCAGCGAAGACGATTACCTACTGGCGCAGGATGTGGCAGCCGACCGGTTTGGTTTAGGCTTCTTTGGTTATGCGTATTATGTTGAGTACACTGACCAGTTGCAAGCGATAGCCATTGACAATGGCAATGGCTGCGTCGCGCCATCTGAAACGACAATTGCCGATGGCAGTTACCAGCCACTCTCGCGGCCTATCTTTATGTACGTGCGCGTTGATGCACTGGAACGGCCTGAAGTGCGGGCGTTTGTCGATGTCTATTTGCGTAACGGTGAGTTGTTTGTCAATAAAGCGCGCTATATCCCACTACCGGCCAAAGCCTACGAGTTGGCTGCGCGGCGGGTTGAGCGCCGCATGACCGGTTCAGTCTTTTCTGGCGGCTCGCAAGTGGGCCTGTCGATTGAGCAATTGTTGCAACTAGAGGACCGCTAGCGATGCGTTTTCCGATCCGGGCCAAGTTGCTGGGAACATTGGCTATCGACTTGATCTTGATGATAGTCCTTGGCTTTTTTGCTACCCATCAAATGGCCATTATGAACGAGCGCGCTGTCTTTATCGAGCGGCATACCATCCCATCGCTCGATACTGTCAGCGATATGACGGTAGCTATCAATCGCTATCGCGCTCGGCAGCTAGAATTTCTTGTCTATACCAACAACGGCGATCGTGGGCGCATCCTCGACCAGATGCGCGCGATTGAAGCCGAAATGGCAGAGTACTTTCGCGCCTACCGCCCGCTGATTGGTTCTGAAAACGAGCGACGCCGGCTAGATGCGGTCGAGTCGGCGTGGCAAGCGGTAGTGCGCGCCAACCACGAACGCTTCGTTCCGGCAGTGCGCTTGGCCAGCGATGGCAGCGTGCAACCGTTTTATTCGCGGATGAACCCGTTCTACGCTGCGCTTGACCAAGCGATGGCTGAATTGGTGACGGAAAACCAACAGCAGGCACAAGCATCGTTGGCTGTGGTTGCCGCGAGCTATGACACAGCCCGAACCTTCATTATGATTGATACGATCGTCGCGGTTATCATCTCGGCGGTGATCGGTCTGTTTCTTTCGGCGCGAATTGCGCGCCGATTGCGGCGGCTGGCGCAAGCCGCCGGACGTGTCTCGGCAGGCGATTTCGTTGGTTCAATTGATGAACGCACGCGTGATGAGATTGGTGATCTAGCCCAAGCCTTTGACCACATGCTCGCCAGTTTACGCGCGCAGCGAGCTGAACTCGAAGAGCGCAATCGCGCCTTGCAAGCGAGCCTTGCTCGCCAAGAGCAATTGATGGAGGAGGTTATTCGCGGCAAGCAAGCTGAGGCAGAGGCTGAGCGGGCTCGCGCGGCGGCAGAAGCGGCCAGCCAAGCTAAGAGCGCATTTGTGGCAACGATGAGTCACGAATTGCGTACCCCGCTCAATGCGATCCTCGGCTATGCACAGTTGCTGCACTTAAATAAGGCAGTGCCTGAACCACACGCGGCCTATGTCGAACGAATCCTTGCCTCTGGACGCCATTTGTTGGCGTTGATCAGCGATGTGCTTGACTTTGCCCGGATCGAACAGGGTGCGCTCGATCTCGAATACAGCCACGTTGATGTGCCCCAGCTTGTTGATGAGTTGGCAGCAATGACGCTCCCCTTGGCGCAACGCAACCACAACCAGATCACAGTGCAGTGCCCGCCTGACATTGGCGTCATTGAGACCGACAGCCGCCGCTTGCGGCAGGTCTTGATTAATCTGCTTGGCAATGCGGCTAAATTTACCGAACACGGCGCCATCAGGCTCGAAGTGGCTGCCGAGCAACGCAACGGCATTGATGGCGTCCGCTTTGCCGTGATTGACACCGGCATTGGCATTCCTCGCGAGAAGCAACACAAACTCTTCCAGCCATTTAGCCAGATTGACGAATCGGTCACGCGCCGTTACCAAGGTACTGGCCTTGGGTTGGCGCTCACTAAGCAGATCGTGCTGGCACTCGGCGGCACGATCGGGGTCGAGAGCGACGCTGGCGTAGGTTCCACCTTCACAGTCTGGATCCCGGCAGCGCCGCAATCTGCGGTTGTCACCGATTCGCCATCATCAGAACCGCAGTTGGTAGGAGATCCTACATGAGCTTTATTCTCATTGTCGATGACAACTTTGATAATCGCCATATTATCGGTCAAATGCTTAGTTTCAGCGGCTTCGCCGTCGAGCTTGCCTCTGATGCGCAGACGGCACTCGATATTGCCCGGCAGCGCCGGCCTAGCCTGATTTTGATGGATCTGGCAATGCCCGGTCTCGATGGTTGGACGGCGACCGAGTATGTTAAGCGCGATCCTCACCTGCGCGACATTCCAGTCGTAGCTGTGAGCGGTCACGTGACGCGCAGTGATATTGAGCGCGCGAAGCGGGCCGGTTGCAGTGAATTTCTGCCCAAGCCGATTGATTACGAGCATCTGATCAGAATTGCACGACGGTATACGGGCCAGAATTGATGTAGCGTAGAACGTAGCCTCATAGCCGGCTGTGGTATCGAAGCTACCGGTACCACAGCTTTTTATTAGTCTGTCAATGAAAGTACTTTATATGCGCAGAGGCGTAGCCCTTGAAACGATCTCTCATAACTTAGTATCCGATGGCTACGAATGGCAATTCAGAGCATCACGGCATACCCACAACAATACCGTGGCGAAATGCTTCCAAGTCGGGTTACTATATAAGCATGGAACCAAACCTGCTCTCAATGATCACCTGTCCGCGCCATCGCGAGACAGCCCTAACCACTGAACGGATCGATCGCGTCGTTGATGGCATGATCGAAACTGGCCGGCTGCGCTGCCCTACCTGCGCAACTGAGTACCCGATCAGCGATGGCATCCTCGATCTGCTAGGCCAACAGTGGCC